>JARKVN010000001.1 GCA_029851645.1 Cellulosilyticum sp.
CATTTCTATTATAGCTAAAACACCACTAATAATCGTTAAAACTTGTAGAATCCTCTCAATCCACTTGGCTAAATGATTCATTGTCTTCTCCTCTCTTTACTATAGAATTTTATCCCAGATACCCTAAACGTCTAGAAATTTCTCTAGCCGTTTGTGTAATGAGTTCAATTTGTTTTGTATTAGTTGCTTTAATAAATTGCTTCTTATTATCCCCCACACTAATTGCTGCGATAATCTTATCTCTATAATCGTAAATAGGCGCTGCTATACAGAAAATTCCCTTTTCATGTTCTTCATTATCTACTGCATACCCTTTTTTTCTAGCTACTCTAATTGCTTCAAGAAGTTCATCTACATCTTTAGGTGTTTTAGATGTAAATGTGCCAAACTCTACACCTTCAAGCTTTTGTTTGATTGCCTCATCTGTTTCCTGTAAAAGTAATACTTTACCTACTCCAGAAGCATATACTGGAATACGTTTCC
The DNA here is from genome assembly GCA_029851645.1 of Cellulosilyticum sp. GTDB lineage: Bacteria > Bacillota > Clostridia > Lachnospirales > Cellulosilyticaceae > Cellulosilyticum. The sequence continues at coordinate 484 of JARKVN010000001.1, forward strand.
CAATTTGTGAATACATACGAAAAGAGTTCCTACTCTCTATTTTTTCAATAAATACAGCTTCTATTCCTTCTAGTATTGCCATTTGTACGGGTAATCCTACACGACTTACTAATTCTCTTAAAAAAGGGGCAGCTTCTATTTTAAGTTCTACATTATTAAGCTTCATACTGCTTAACTCAACTACCTTCAATCCTATCACATAAGCATTTCCTATCCTCTCAACAAAACCTCTGTTTTCCAGCGTTGCAAGTAACCTATGCACTGTTACCTTATTCAGCTTTAATACTTCTTCTATCTCCTTAGGTTGCATACCTCTTGGATGTTCAGCTAAAATTTCTAAAAGTTGCAATGCACGTTCTACAGTCTGCAATGTTGCCTTAGCCATTTCTCTCTCCCAAAATTTGTCGTCTTTTCTTTTATTATATACGAAACCTTCTAATAAGACAATGAGACGAACAAGTCTTGTAAAACTTGTTCGTCCCTCTCATCCTATCCCACTTTCATGGGACTTTTGACATTTTGCTTGCTTTGTAAATAAACCAAAATGTCCTTATATAGAATAAATTATTCATCAAAGAATAACTATCTAGCTAACCAACCACCATCTACAGACAATGTAAAACCATGTACATAACTTGCTGCATCTGATGCTAAATAAACTGCTGCTCCAGCTAAGTCTTCTGCCTTCCCCCAACGTGCTGCTGGAATTCTTTCCTCAATACTCTTATTTCTAGCTTCATCACTTCTAAGTGCTGCTGTATTATCTGTAGCCATGTATCCTGGTGCAATTGCATTCACATTAATATTATAAGGTGCCCATTCATTAGCCATAGATTTAGTAATTCCCATAACTGCACTCTTACTTGCTGTATAAGAAGGTACTCTCACACCACCTTGGTAGGAAAGCATAGAAGCAATATTAATAATCTTACCACCTGTTTTTTGTTTCATAAATTGTTTAGCTACAGCTTGCGATAAGAAAAATGTTGTTTTTAAGTTAATATTCATAACATCATCCCAGTTTTCTTCGCTAAAATCAATCGTATCTTCACGGCGAATAATCCCTGCATTATTTACTAGTATATCTACTTTTCCAAACACTTTTATTGTCTCTTCTACAATAAAAGGAATGGATTCTTGTGAAATCAAATTAGCTTTAATACTATGAAATCTTCTACCTAGTTCTGTAATAAGTTTTTCTGTCTCTGGCATATCTCCAGAACCTACTCCTACAATATCTGCACCTGCACTAGCAAGACCTATTGCAATACCTTGTCCTAATCCTCTAGATGCACCTGTCACAATAGCTACTTTTCCCTTTAATGAAAATTGCTCCAAAATATTTTTCATGTCATCTCCTTATTTCATTATATGCAACATTATTTCTTATATAGTAATATTATTACTTTTACTTTACTCCGTCAATACTCTTTCTATTAATTAAAAATTTAACAGTTTTTATTGCTAAAGTACTATTTATTCTATTATGGTCAATCTATTTTGTATTATTATGTAGATAACTTTTTAGATTGTTCTTTGTTAATTCGCCCAATTATTTAAACTTCCTATGTTAGACTAAATAAAAAATACTTAGGAAGTGATACAAATGAAAAAATCTATTATTGTTACACTCTGTAATGTTGTTTTAATGGCTTGTATCCTTACTTGTTTATTACTCTTTTATCCTTACTCCTTAGATATTGAAGCTGCTACTTTTAATCAAGTAACCACCCTAGATGAACTAAGGGTTTTTACTGAAAAACTATCCCAAGACATTCATACTCTTCAAACTAATGTGCGTTCTTATAAAGATTCTTTAGCTGAATTTGATAAGCACCTTACTGACATTGACAAAAAGTATCAAAGCTTAGAAACGCCCCTAATTGATTATTATATGGATAAATTAAAAGATACTCACTACTATAGTGTCTATAATGAAGATTCTATCTATTATACTGCTGCCGAAAATCTTGGCATTATTGGCAAACCTGCTATTCCTAAACTTATTGAAAATCTTTCTACTACTGATGATTATGAGCGGGCCTTAACACTCTATGCCCTCTTACTAGCTTCACAAGCAGATAATGTTAAGACTTTCTCGGGAAATGATTATATTCATACTTCTCTAGATTTTGATAGTCGAAATCACCCTGAACAAGTAAAGATTGCAATGACTTGGTGGGAAAAATATAAAGATTATTTTTAAAAAACATTGTTAAAAAAATAAGACTTCTTTAGCTTTTGGCTAAAGAAGTCTTATTTTTTATTTTAAAGTTTTATACAGCTAAAATTTTAAACTATACGCATGATATTAACATAAATTATACATAGAAAAGTAGATCTACATATGTTGGAAATGGCCAACTTTCTGAAGAAACGATTACTTCTAACTCATCTGATGCCATTCTTAAAGCATTCATCGCTTCAATAACATAATCTCTATAGTATTTAGCAAGTTCAAGTCCTTCTTCATACTCTTTAACATTAAGTAATACTTTATCTAAGTCATCAATCTTACTCATAAGCGATTCTGTCAGATTTGATAATTTAATCGCATAATCCTTTTCTTTTTCAAGACTTATACTTAAACCAATCTCTTGTTTAACTTTAAGTGTTTCAAAAATTTCTTTATTATATTTAAGTACAGCTGGCAAAATTTCTTTCTTAGCCATATCTAGCATGGTTAAAGCTTCAATATTAATTGTCTTTGAATAGTTTTCAAATAAGATTTCATAACGAGATTCAATCTCTGCTTTAGTAAAGATACCATGGTTTTCGTATAATTTAATATTTTTCTCTGATTTAAATTCTGGAAGTGCATCTACAGTTGTTCTAAGGTTAAGAAGTCCACGTTCTTTAGCCTCTTGAACCCATTCTTCACTATAGTTATTACCATTAAAGATAATTCTACCATGCTTCTCCATAGTTTCTCTAATAATTGCCATAATTTCTGCATCGACATCTGATGCTTCATCTAATCGATCTGCAAACTGTTTAAGTTCTTCAGCTACAGCTGTATTTAAAACGATGTTAGCACATGCAATGGATGCCGAAGAACCTAAGCTACGAAATTCAAACTTATTTCCTGTAAAGGCAAGTGGAGAGGTTCTATTACGGTCTGTTGTATCTTTTACGAAAGTAGGAAGTGCTGCAACACCTGTTTCCATAAAGTGTTTCTCAGAAGCACAAACCGTTTCACCTCTAGCAATACATTGTAAAATACTTGTGAGTTCATCACCTAAGAAAATAGAAATAATTGCTGGTGGTGCTTCATTAGCTCCAAGTCTATGGTCATTTCCTGCACCTGAGGCAGATACCCTAATAAGGTCTGCATACTCATCTACTGCTTTAATAATAGCTGATAAGAAAAGTAAAAATTGCTTATTGTCTTTTGGTGATTTGCCTGGATCAAGAAGATTCTCTCCATCATTAGTAGACATTGACCAGTTATTATGCTTACCTGAGCCATTGACTCCTTCAAATGGTTTTTCATGAAGTAGGCATACAAGATTATGTCTTTCTGCAACCTTCTTCATAATTTCCATTGTTAATTGGTTATGATCTGTTGCAATATTAGTTGTACTAAAAATCGGTGCAAGTTCGTGTTGAGCTGGAGCTACTTCATTGTGTTTTGTTTTGGCTAAAATCCCAAGCTTCCATAGTTCTTCATCTAATTCCTTCATATAATCAGAAACTCTTGTTCTAATATTACCAAAATAATGATCTTCCAACTCTTGACCTTTAGATGGCTTTGCCCCAAATAATGTTCTTCCTGAAAGAATGAGGTCTTTACGCTTTTTATACATTTCTTTATCTACCAAGAAATACTCTTGCTCTGCTCCAACTGTTGTTGTTACTCTCGTTACTGACTTACCAAGTTTATGAAGTATTCTTAATGCTTGTGCGTTAATAGCTTCCATAGAACGAAGAAGAGGTGTTTTCTTATCAAGCACTTCTCCACCATACGAGCAGAAAGCTGTTGGAATGTATAGTGTGCCATCTTTAACAAAAGCATATGATGTTGGATCCCAAGTTGTATAACCACGTGCTTCAAAAGTTACACGAAGACCACCTGATGGAAATGAAGAAGCATCTGGTTCGCCTTTAATTAGCTCTTTTCCTGAAAACTCCATAATTACTTTGCCATCACTTACTGGGTTAATAAATGCATCATGTTTTTCTGCTGTTATACCTGTCATTGGTTGGAACCAATGTGTATAATGTGTTGCCCCTTTCTCCAATGCCCAATCTTTCATAGCTGTTGCCACAACATCAGCAATCTCTCTATTAACTTCTTTACCCTCTTCCATTGTTTTCTTAAGCGCTTTAAAAACAGCCTTAGGTAATCTTGATTGCATAACTGATTCATTAAATACATTACATCCGAAAATTTCACTTACGTTTAACACACTAAACTCCTCCTCTTGATTTCAAGTCAATTATTTATTTACATCCTATGTCTAATCTTTATAATCAAAAAATAAACAGGCACTAACTTAAACAATATACTTAAGTATATTGTTTAAGTTAGTGCCTTACTATCTTTTAATGTTCTTCGCACTCGATTATAAATGCTTTATTTTAAAATTTCAAGTTATATCTAAAAAAAAGATGTTTTTTTAAGTTTTTACCTGAAATTTAGTTATTAAACAAAGAAAAACCTTAATTTTTTTTAGTTATCCTATATTTTTACTTAACTTTTATTTCTCCGTTTTATACCTTCTCATTCATTTTTAGGAATTGTATATGGCAAGTCATACTTTTTAAGTAATTCTTCTATGTTATACAATTCTTTGATTGTAAGCCTCTTTAAGAAGCTTTCCTTTCCATAATGATAAATGCTATAAATAGGAGATGTTGATTCTAACGTATTTTGAAAAGAAATTTCTAACCACTTTAATCTTCCTTCAGGTAAACATCTTTTATTTTGTAATAAATTTATTACTTCTGGAGTAATTTCTCCTATGTACCACTCTTGGTCATCGTTTTCTGATATTTTAATAGTCCTACACTTTAAGTAATATAATAATTCTCTTATTATTTGCTTTTCATGCTTCCAACACCCAATACTCACATATTTACATTGCCTAATCCCTATTTTAATAATACAATCTACTACTTCTTGCTCAATGTACATTCGGCTATTGTTGCTTGATTTATGTCCTTGAATATATAAAAACATGTCTTGTAAAACAACTGACTCTTCTTGTTGTCTTTCTATCTCTATTTTTTCACTATACCTCGTTTTATCTTCTTTCTTTTCTTGTGTTTTAACTCTAAGACTTTGAAACTGGATATTAGCTTCTTTATCTACAAACTCTATTACAGCTAAATATCCTTTTTCTCCTCCTGTCCCTAATGTTCCTGGATCAATAATATTAGTGTTAAAAAATGGATCTTTAGTATGTGCTAATTCTTGCATATGACTACCACCATAAACAATATAATCAAAACTTTTTTTATCAAGCTTTCTTGTATGGGCTTCTAATTGTACTATATCTGACCAACCATTATTATGACATAACAAGAATTGTTTCCCATTGATTTTCATACTTCTCATACTAGGTAATCCCTTAAGTTTGTTCACACGTTCTATTCCTAATTTACTTATTAACCATTCTCCTTGACCTATTCCCGCTTTTGCTTTTATATCATCAAAAATACTTTCCTCATCATATCCTTTGATATTTATAAAACGCTTATCACTCATAATTTTATCAAATACTTCACATGGGTTAGGTCCATTACTAATAAAATCCCCTAGGTTTAATACCAATTGAATTTGCTCTCGATCCAGATATTCTATCAATGTATCCAATGCATCAATCTGTGCATGAATATCTGATACAATAGCTATTTTCTTATATTTCACAACACATTCCCCCAATAATTTTATTATTCAATCTCTATCTAATATTTCGTCATGTATAAACTAATCCAGCACCTTTTTTCTAATCTATTGTAAAAATTTAATTCCCTGCCATTACCCCATTTATTTTTAGTATAAAAAATGTTATGCTATTTTAAAATTTATATAACAAGGAGCTTTCCATATGTATAACTTTTATAATCTAAATCCCAATTTACATACTTCTTCATCTCATAATAGTGTAACAGTTGAGGTGAATACACCACTTAATAATGAAACTTTCTATCAATTATTTAAACAGTATTACAATCATTCCTCAGAAGAGAACGAAAATTTACTCGGTGCACATCTTAATGAAATTAATTATATTATCGGAATTATCCCAAATGATAATACTCAAGATAGTGCTCAAATTCATGAGCTAACTATTCGTTCTATGGATGATTTAAATTTGCTTATTTGTACGACAGAAGAAAGAGAAGTTTTTCTTCCTGTCTTTACAGATACTAGAGAACTTAAGCATTGGAATACTGAGCCTATTATCACACTCTCTGTTCCAGCAAGATGGCTTTGGCAGTTCGTTTTAAGGCAAAAGAATTTTTCTGGTGTTGTCTTTAACCCTGGCAGTATCGGATGGGATATTTCATTAGAGCATATTGCCTCTTTATTAGAAGATCTAAATCAAGTTTAATAAATATAGGAGGTTTCTATAGTGAATCACTTTACTCATTCCAAATATATTATTTTATTAAGCTACCTAACAGAATGTGCCTTATTAATCTACTGCCTCTTTAAATTAAGTAGCAAAATATCTTGGCTACCTTGGCACAAACCTTTAACAACCTATATTTTATTAGACCTTCTTATTTTACTAGCTCTACAATTTTTCTTATTTATCTTTTATTGGTGGCTACGAGACAGTGATTACCTATTTAAAGATTTACATTGCCTCTCTTTAATCCATTTATTAAGTCTACTAATTTTATTTTTTTTTAGTGTTAAAAGTATTTCTGGGTTTACTATATCTTGCTATCTATTTTCTTTAGCTTATACTGTTCTATTATATCTTTGCCTAAAGTATTTATTAACCCATTTAAAAATTAACAAACCAAAAGTTCTTTAAAATAAAAATAACTCTTTCAATTAGATTTATATCCTCTTAGCTTGGCCAAAGATAAGAAGGTAAATCTTTTGAAAGAGCTACTAAAATAGTTTCTTCCTCTTCATTTATTCTTAGTATATACAAATAATTTTAGTATTAAAAATGTTACAGGAATCCCAAGAATAGCTGCTATTCCATAACAAATTATATGATGAATATGCAACAATCTAATACCTATATAAACGATTATAAATTGAATTAAGAAATTAGGAATAGTAGAAATGGCAAATTTAATGAGTTTACTCAATGCAAAAGTATCTTTAAAGGTAAATAGCGTATTAAGTGTATACGACACAATTACTCCGGTTACATATCCTAATCCAAATGATTGAACTTCTCCTAATAATAAAGTATAAATACTAGAAAAAATGATACTACTTAATGTATTAATTCCCCCAATAATAATAAAAATGATAAATTGCCTATTAAAAAATACTTTCTTTAACTGCTTCATATACCCCACTATTATCTTTCCCTTCTCCCTTACTTGTTACTTTTCATATACTTTCTTCTTAATATAACCTCTTAATACCTATTTCATCATATGAGCATATTCTAAAAAAACGAGCATGTAATACTACATACTCGCCTTTTTAATTGCTTTTTCTATTGCTTGTTCTTCTTCTTCTGATAAATTGTAGCTAGATTTACCTTCTTTGATAGGTTTTGCATAGGTATAACAACCATCACGTCCATAAATCCCATTTAATACAACTCCATCATCATTTTCATTAAGGAGTGCAATGGTATAAGATAAATCTGCCCCCATATTTTGTATTGCCTGATATCTTACAACTCCTACTTTTTGAATACAATCCTTTATTACTTTTTCCATATGTTCAATAGAAGTTTGCATTTCTTCTTCATTTTGTAATAATACATTAAGCTTTTTGGTATACTGTACAAGTAATTCTTCTAAGTTGACATCCTCTTTAGACATAAACTTTTCAAAACGCTTTTTTAACTTATTCATCTTTACTGCATTAACCGTTATTATAATGATTAATATTAATACAAGTACCGTTAATCCCAGTATAATATAAATCATATATGGGCTAAGTAGTTGTTCAATCTGTTCCATTCTTTCTTCCATCTTCCTTCATCTTACTTATTCATCATTTCTATAATTCTAGTTAATTGTTCATCTGAATAATATTCTATTTCTATTTTACCTTTTTTAGTACCTTTAGAAATAGATACCTTTGTACCTAATATTTTTTGTAAATTTTCTTGAATCTCTCTATAAAAAGGATTAGATTCTGGCTTCTTTTGATTCTTTTTACTTTTATTTTTCTCAAGTTCTTCAATATATTTTTCCAGCTCTCGCACAGTCAGCACTTGATCCATAATTCGCTCTACCAATTCTTTTTGCACTTGTGCATCCTTTACTGTTAATAAAACCTTTGCATGACCTATTGTAATAAGTCCCTCTCTGAGTTTCTCCTGAGCATAGGGACCTAATTTCAAAAGTCTCATAATGTTTGATACAGTTGGCCTACTCTTCCCTACCTTATCAGCCACTTCTTCTTGGCTTAAATCAAAACGTTCCATTAATAAACTATATGCATTTGCTAATTCCATTGGATTTAAATCTTCTCTTTGGATGTTTTCAATTAAAGCAACCTCTAAGGTTTGCTGATCAGAGAAAGCTTTTATAATAATAGGTATCTCATTAATCCCTGCTATACGTGCAGCACGATATCTCCTCTCTCCTGCTACAATCTCATACTTTTCACCTTTTTCACGCACAATAAGTGGTTGAATAATTCCATGTTCTAAAATAGATTTACTTAACTCCTGTAACTCTGCCTCGGAAAAATCCTTTCTTGGTTGCCCAAAATTAGGTTCTACATCATTAATATCCACTAGTTTTACAACAGCTTCATCACTATTGGCAACATTTAAGGCTTCATCAGATAAAAGTGCATTTAACCCTCTTCCTAGTCCTCTTTGTGGTTTCATTTGTTTTTATTCCTTCCTATAAACTCTTTAGCTAATGCACGATACTGCTCCGATCCCTTTGCTTTCGTATCATAACATAAGCATGACATTCCAAAACTTGGTGCCTCACTTAAACGAACACTTCTTGTAATTTTACTCTCGTAGACGATACTATTAAAATGCATTTTTACTTCTTTGACAACCTGAGCTGATAAATTCGTACGATTATCAAACATAGTAAATAAAATCCCCTCTAACACCAAATTGGGGTTGGTATTTTTCTTTACTAAGCCAATTGTTTGTACTAATTGAGATAGGCCTTCCAGTGCATAATACTCACATTGCATTGGTATTAATACAGAGTCAGCAGCAGTTAGTGCATTAATTGTTAATACATTGACTGCTGGTGGACAATCAATAAAAATATAATCATATTTCTCAGCCACCCTGCTTAATTGATCTTTTAAAATGTATTCTCTTCTTTTAGTATTAACTAACTCTACCTCTGTGCCCGCTAAATTCATATTTGCAGGGACAATATCTATTTTCTCATGCTCCGCACCAGCAATAGCTTCTTCAATATCTACTTGATTTACTAAAACGTCATATATTGTTGAATTATCCTGTCCCTTAAGTACACCGCAACCACTTGTGGCATTTCCTTGTGGGTCAATGTCTACAATCAAAATTTTATATTTCTCTTCAACTAATGCAGCTGCTAAATTAACTACTGTGGTTGTTTTACCAACGCCACCTTTTTGGTTAACTACTGCAATGATTTTACCCATAATACCCTCCTCTTGTATGTATTTATCTACCTAAAAATTAGTATAACATATCCTCTAGGGTTATTAAACAGCTTACCATTTATTTTTTCTATGTTTACTACAAACTCAACCCTACTTTAAGTTTTATATTTTTATCTTTCCATCTAACCCCTACATTTACCTATATTTTGTCATCCCCCCCCTTGTTCTTAATATATCCACCTATTATCATGTTCCACGTGGAACATTGGGGCATTTTTCTATTCCTAATTGAATCTCATAAACTATATACCCTCCTTGATTTTCCATTGCTGGCTTATCGCCAAAATGTATGCTCACCTTTTTATTATCTATAAAAGATTTTTGAAAGCTATACGGTTTTCTAAGGCTTATAAAAAATGTTCCACGTGGAACATTTTTTTGTATTGGCAAGCATTATGTGTACATGAAATATTTATACTTTTATGTACTTAATTTTTGACTTATCTATATACTTGACTTTTGTTAAGCAAAGTCTATTGAATACTGTTAATTTAAGTTGTGTTATTTACTATCGCATAGCTACGAATGTAAATGAAAGGATTCAACAAAATTTTTGTCAAGCACAGTTTATGGTGATGAGTCTAATTTTTATCCATCAATACTAAAAAGGAGACTAAAAGATTATTTTTATCTTTTAGTCTCCTTTTTAGTATTATTTATGCTCAAAGTAATCTTTCTGCATCTATCCTAGATCATGTTGGCATAAACTTAGTTTCTAAATGATCTTATTTCTCCATACTTATATTACATTTGTTCTGGAGCCATAATACCAAGTAACGCTAATGCATTTTTCAATGTATATTTAGTTGCCGATACAATTGCTAAACGTGCGTTTTTAACTTTTTCATCTTCTACTAAGATTGGACATTCATTATAGAATTTATTGAAAGCTTGTGCTACATCCACTGCATATCTAGCAATATAAGATGGTTCATACTGGTCTGCTGCTGCTTGAATAGTTGGCTTAAAGTCAGCAATTTCTTTCATAATTGCAAGTGTTACATCGTCTGCAATGGCTGTTTCATCAATTTCCAATTCAGGAATATTATTAATATCTAATCCTGCTTTCTTTAATAAGCTACATGCTCGTGCATGTGTATACTGAACATAAGGTCCTGTTTCACCTTGAAAATCTAATACACGTTCCCAAGAGAACTGAATATCTTTAATAATATTATTATACATATCATCAAAAATAACTGCTCCAATCCCCACTTGTCTAGCCACTTCTTCTTTCTCTTCAAGATTAGGATTCTTTTCTTCAATAATAAGCTTAGTTTTTTCTACTGCTTCTTTTAAAATGTCTTCTAGGAAAATAATATTTCCATTACGAGTTGATAGCTTAGCTCCACCTTCCATACTCACCATACCAAATGGTACATGTACTAAATCTGCTGCCCACTCATGCCCTAATTTTTCAATCACTTTAAACCATTGTGCAAAGTGAAGGTTCTGTTGAACAGCTGTAACATAAATACACTTTTTAAAATCATAAGTTGTTTTACGGTATTCTGCTGCTGTAATATCACGTGTTGCATATAATGAACTTCCATCATTTTTTGTAATTAAACATGGCGCCATATTTTCCTCATCTAAACGCACAAGTTTAGCCCCTTCATCCACTTCGATAAGGCCTTTAGCTTCTAATTCACTAATAATTGGTTCCATTTTATCATTATAGAAAGCTTCTCCGTTATAGCTATCAAAAGTTACTCCTAACATTTTATAAACACGTTCAAATTCTGCTAAACTTACTT
>JARKVN010000006.1 GCA_029851645.1 Cellulosilyticum sp.
GAAAAGGCTTACTACAATTGATACGATTAATAAAGCAGCTATAATACCTACCATTATATTATTTATTACCACACTGCTCCCTAATATATCTTCCTGTTGCGTAAAAATATCTTCGTCTAACTCTTTAACAATTTGTTCTGTTTCATTTAATAATTTTGGACATTCATTTATAAGTAGCTTATAGGCTGCATCATCATTTCCTTGTTCAACTAATGCTACAGCTTCTTTTGCTACAGCTTCCCACTTCGTTACTGTTTCTTCAAATCTAGAAACAATAGCTTTATTAGATGTTTCATTTGTAGTTAATACTTCAAGGCTATCTTCCAATCTTCCTAAACTTGCCGTGATTTCTTCTTTATATTTAGAATATGTACTAGTATCTTTTACAACAAACATATCTCTTACTAATCGAGCTGCAGTACTTATTTCGATTCTTGCTGTCTTAACTGCAATGTCTGTTACATATGACCCTTTTGTAAATTGACTCAATTTACTTCTTGAAACCCCTAATCCTACAATCGCTGTCATTGAGATACATAATGTTAAGACCATTATGATTCCAAATGATACTAAAAGTCTACGTTTTATATCCAAATTTTGTAACATTGTATACTCCTTTATTATCTTTTTTATATTAATTCATTATTTATCCTGCTTTAAAGCATACATGATCCAATGCTTTTGTTACTGCTACAACCTACACATGCAACATCACCATTCTTATTTTTAGTAAAACCTCTCTTAATCCTTATTCCTTTCACTCCCTACTTAAAAATATTAACTAATAAAAATGGATAGAATTGCTAGTGCATCCATTAGCCACTATTATTAATAATATCATAATTTTTGTAGAAATGTGGTTGCTATTTTATTTTTTCACTTTTTGTCACGTTGACAATTCGCAACAAAATTCATCTTTTTATACTATAAACATCTCATTATACTATAAAGCAATAGCTATTTCCTTAATAGCATTGATCACATGGGTCATCTTTCCCACTTTCAGCAATTGTCCCACTATAAATCCCTTTACTTCGTGATAAGGCAGGACATTCTTTTGTCACATGATAACTTTTCCCCTTTAGGGTCCAATATACTACTTGTGTGCTACTAGATGGTATTTGCTCTACTACGGGTGATGTTGTATCGTTTGGCAAATCGTCACTTGAAGCTGTCGGCTTAACAGATTTTCCTCCACTTGTTAAACTCCCTTCTTCACATGCTGTTTCAATACCTTTCCCTGTTGAAACAAATACAATATGACCACATTCATCCGTTCTATGAACTTCTACTTCTGTTAATTTACTTACTGTTTCTTGATGTGGATGACCATATTTATTGTTTACTCCACAAGTAATAACCGCATACTTTGGACTTACCTTGTCAAAAAAAGCTTGTGAGGTACTACTTCTAGAGCCATGATGACCTACCTTTAATAAATCAACTTTAGAAACCTTAGATAAAATTTCCTCTTCTACCTCCTTTTCAGCATCTCCCATTAATAAAATTTTATCCTCACCATTAACATATTCTACAACTAATGATTGATTATTTGTATCGTTTCCTCCATTGGTATTAAGTACTGTAAAATAAGCATTACCTAATAAAAATTTCTTATCCTCTAATGGCACACTAGGACTTAGCCCTCTATTAATGGCTGCTTCAATAAAATCTCTATAAGTTTTAGTGTCCGAATCCCCATTGGCTACAAACACAGTTTTTACATTTAACTCTGAAACAACTGCATCTAACCCACCTACATGATCGGCATGAGGATGTGTTGCAATAACATATTCTAACTCTGTAATCCCCTTACTTTTTATGTAGTTTACCACTAGGGTTTCATCATCATTATCCCCACCATCCACAAGCATGGCTTTCCCATTACTTGTGATTAAAATAGCATCTGAATTTCCAGTATCAATAAAATGAATCTCTGATTCTCCAGTAGATTCTATTTCTTCTTGAGTGGTTTCATTGGGCATTTTCTCCGAATAATTAGTATCTTTTAAGTTTCCAACAATCATCCCTATTAAAATTAATCCCAGTAAAAAACCGACTCCATATCCATAAAACTTGACTTTTTTCATGCAAGCCCCCCTTTATTTTGAGGATTATTGTCATATTATTATACCTAAAATTCACTTAGATTTCCATATTTTATCTATTTAGTCCCATACTTTCCAGATTTCTGGTTGGTAACCTATCGTTGCCTGTTTACCATTTCTTACTATAGGTGTCTTTAAAAGCTGTGGAAATTCTAATACTCTCTTTTCCTTATTCAAATTAGAAGCAAACTGAATGCGTGACATTGCCTCTTTATCCTTGCAATTTTCATCAATCATAACCTCTATCCCACCAACCGCCTGCTTCACACTATTTAGCTCTCCTTGACTCATGCCCTTTTCTTTCATATCAATGAACTGATACTTAATACCGCGCTCTTTAAAATAACGCTCTGCCTTCTTTGTGTCAAAACATTTCTTGGTTCCAAAAATTTGTATATTCATCTTGTTATTGGCTCACTTATTTAGTAAGCAAGCACTCTCCTTCTCTTTGTTTTAGTTCTTTATCATATGCTGTTCTATTATAACCTATTTATAAAATATACACCACTTTAACCAATCTATACTCTAAATATTGCTTTAATAAATTCAATATTGTTAAAATCTACCTCCATAGGCTCCTTTAAATCATAATAGAGTTCGTCTACATCCTTATAAACCTTTTCTAACATTACAATAATAGAAAAGCTATCACATAATGAATCTCATATATTCACTATGTGATAGCTTACTACATCTATCCTTATATTAATTCAAATTTTAATAGCTGCACTTCTTTAGAGTTAGGACCTACCATCACTTCAAATTCTCCTTTTTCTGCCACAAACTTACTCTGAATATTATGATACTTTAACATCTCCTCTGTTATTTCAAATTGCACAATTACCTCTTCATTAGGATGTAATAAGATTTGTTGATATCCTTTTAACTCTTTTACTGGTCTTACTACACTTCCCACTAAGTCATGTATATAGAGTTGTACTGTTTCTTTCCCTAACATATTACCTGTATTTTTCACCTTAATTGTTGCTGTAATTACTTCTTCAGATGTCATGAACTTCTTATCCAATTTAAAATCACTATATTCAAAAGTTGTATAACTTAATCCATATCCAAATGGATAAAGTGGCTCATTAGGTATATCTATAAAATGTGAAACATACCTTTCTTTATTGTCTTCTGCCCCCTTTGGTCTACCTGTATTATAGCAATTATAATAGACAGGTACTTGTCCTACAGCATAAGGGAAACTCATCGCTAATCTTCCTGAAGGATTTACTTTACCATATAAAATATCTGCTACTGCATGTCCTGCTTCTGTCCCAGGATACCATGCTTCCAAAATAGCTGTGGCTTGCTTACTAAGCTGTGTAATATCTAGTGGTCTTCCATTAAATAATATAACTACTGTTGGTTTATTTAACTTTAAAATTTCATATGCTAATTTTTCTTGTACACCTGGTAGACCAATATTGGCACGACTGCCAGCCTCTCCACTCATATCACTTGATTCCCCAAGTGCTAATATAATAACTTCTGCTTGCTTTGCTACCTCAACTGCATCATTAAACCTTGATGTATCTAAACTATTAACTTCACAGCCTTTTTCAATAATTACATTATTTTCTCCTACATGACTTGCAACACCTTGTTTTAATGTGACTACTTCCTCCATTTTTCCTTGCCAAGACCAAGGACCTAATAAATCTCCACTTTCTCCCATTGGTCCAATAATAGCTACTTTTTGATTTGTATTAAAAGGTAAAGTATTTTCATTTTTTAGAAGAACCATTGACTCTGTTGCAACTTTTCTAGCCGCCTTTCGATGTTCTTCACATAAAAATACTTTTCTAGCCTCTTCTATATTCGCTACTTTATAAGGATTCTCAAAAAGTCCCAAATCTTTCTTTAATTGAAGAATACGTAGTACAGCTTCATCAATCAAACTTTCTGAAACAATACCTTCTTGTACTAATTTTTTAAGACTTTTTATGTAGTGAGCTGTCATCATTTCTATATCTACACTTGCTTCTATTGCCTTTTGAGCTACTTCCTCACTTTCGCCTGCTACACCATGCATTAGCATTTCTCCTACAGCGCCCCAATCTGAAATAACCACACCTTCAAACTGCCACTCATCTCTTAAAATATCCCTCATCAGATATTTATTGGCTGAAGCAGGTACTCCATGTACTGTATTAAAAGATGTCATAACCATCTTAACACCTTCATCTATAGCCGCCTTATATGCTGGCAAATAATATTCTCTTAATTGCCTATCTGACAAATCAACAGTATTATAATCCCTTCCTGCTTCTGCTGCTCCATAAGCTGCAAAATGCTTTACACATGCTGCTATATCATATTTTTCTTTTAAATTTCCTTGATACCCTTTAACAAAAGCTTTTGCAAATATACTATTTAAATAAGGGTCTTCTCCTGTTGACTCCATAACTCTTCCCCATCTAGGATCGCGTACCAAGTCTACCATTGGCGAAAATGTAAGATGTACACCTGAAAGAGCTGCTTCTTTTCCTGATATCTTTGCGCATTTCACTGCATTTTCACTATTCCATGAACACCCTATAGCTAAAGGTACAGGAAATATTGTACGATAGCCATGAATAATATCCGCCATAAACAATAATGGTATTTTATGTGTACTCTTCTCTAAATATTTGTTCTGGATTTCTATAGCCTCTTCTGCATCATTAATACCTAATACTGATCCTGACCTCCAAATATCTGCTTCACTAATTCCCATATCTTGTAAAGGCCCTGTGATTTCTCCTTGTGTTTTAGCTATATAAAAAGGTGTTGCCAACTGCTGTAATTGTCCAATTTTATCCTCTAAGGATAATTGACCTAAAATTTTATGTATATCTATTGGTTTGTTCATATTCCTATCTCCCATTTCAATGCTTCAATTATTTGTTTAAAAAAGAGAATGCCCACTAAGACATTCTCTTCAATTCTTCTAACAACTTCCTCTTAAAATAAGTTCTGAGGATAATGTCATAATCTTTGTAACATGTTCTCCATTTAGATGTGCGATTAGACTATTAGCTGCCATAACTCCTAGCTCATAAGATGGTCTCCTAATAGTACTAAGTGCTGGACTTATATACTGTCCTAGTTTAATATCATCAAATCCCACAATTGCTACCTTTTCTGGAATCAATACATCATTTTCTTGCAAAGCCCTAATAGCCCCTATTGCCATCTCATCATTGGCAACAAAAATCCCCCTTGGTAAATCTGTCCTCCCCTCATCTACTATCCATTTTAACATAGTTTGATAGCCACCCTCTTCTGTAAAGTCTGATACTTTAATCGTTCTGCTAGAAAGTATCAAACCAAAATCTGCTACCCCTCTTTTAAATCCTTCAAATCGTTTGTTGTTATCATATGAATTTTTAGGACCACCTAAGAATCCTACATTTTGATAACCTTTTTCACTAAAGTATCTTGCTACATCATAAGCCGAATTTTCATTATCAATAACAATACTAGTAATATTTTCACCTTTAATTTGCCTATCTAAAACTACTATTGGAAATTTATCACTTGATAAATTTTTAATGATATCATCTGTCAAGTAAGTTGCTAATATAATGGCTCCATCTACAAATTTTTGAGATAAAACTCTTGTAAGCTGAGTTTGACTTGAAAAACATTCCGCTGCAATTACTTCATAGTTATTTTTTTTGGCTACATCACTAATCCCTCTGAGAATTTCTTGATAGATTGGACCATGAAATTCATTAACAACTGCCGCTATCATTCGATTATTTTTCATCTTTAAACTTCTTGCAATCCCATTAGGCTGATATCCTAGTTCCTTAGCTGCCTGTAACACTTTTTGTTTTGTTTCTTCACTAATACTTCTTGTACCATTTAATGCATAGGATACTGTAGATATGGAAACATTTGCCTTTTTTGCTACATCTTTTATTGTAGGCATCTATCCTTCTTCCCTTCTTGTTTCTTTATCCTATTATACCATATTTTATCGATATAGCCTTTCCTGTCTATCTGATATAAATATGTACTTTTGAATCTTTTTCAATTGCTTGCTCAAAAATATCCTTTTGAACCAATATTCCACCTTTACGATATCTATTTACCAATGGGCTAGTTGGAAGCATTTTACCATCTATCTCTATCGCATGAACGCTCCCCTCTTCAGATTCAATATGATAAATCCATTCAATAGCTTTATCTTTATAATAATAAGTTAATACCATACCATCTTTATCTTGTGGTAAGACAGGATCAATAATCATATGTGATGCCGTTTGACGAAGTCCAAATAAGTTAGATACAATTTGGTTGAAATAAATTCCTGGGCCGCTTGAGTAAATACGCCATCCCCCTTTAACACCTATCTCCCCTTTTCTAAGCTTTTCAAACTTGTCCTGATAAACATATCTATCACTGAACATACCATCTGAACTACTAAAATATGCATTACTTTGTCGAATTTGAGCATTAGGTACTTTTTCGTGAATTAATATAGGATTAATCTTCATCATAGCTTCCCATGCTTCCTTTGCATCTCCTACTTTCGCCATAGCTTCAATATAGCGAATATGCGCATGTACATAGTTTAATCCTATTTCACGCCCCACATTAGAGGCTTGTTCTGCTCTTTGAAAAAATTTACTTACTCCTCCTGTATATCGAGCAGGATTGTTCATTAAGCGTACTCCATCTGGACACTTTAAATGTTCTTTAATCAGTTCAATATTTTTCTTAGCTTGCTTCAAATCAACAAGTTCACTAATAATACTTCTTGTCATTGGAAGTAACCTATATTGAATCCCTGTTTTTTGATCCTCTGGATGCAACATATATTCAAACTTATCCTTGTCTTCACAATATACAAATCCTGCAATCACATCATTTTTAATGAGATGTGTATTGAAATCGTTTTTAATAGCTTTTACTATTATTTCAAGTTCATTTGTCCAACTTATATCTTTTTCTTTAACATTTTCAATTAACCCTTTTAAACTTTGATAAGCTAGAGCAACTGTCCATGCACTTACCAACTTTTCTTTCAAAGCTTTGTTAGCAGGTTGTAAAGTATCATCCCAATCTCCACCTGCATAGGAAATCAGTGCTGTATCATATAAGAAACGTGTTTTAATTGTTTCTACAGCTAATTTTATGTGTTCTAGTAAAGTATGCTTAAACTCAGTTACTTGTCCTGACTCATGACGATATACAATAGGTTCATCTAAAATATCTATATCCCCTGTTATTGTCATGTAATCTCCTACCACTTTTAGTGGCCAAAATACTACATCACCATGACAATCATCTTGTTGCATTCTATACAAACCAAACATAAACCATTGTGGCCATTCTCCTACTTCAAAAAATTGGTGTGCAAAAATTTCCTTAATAATCTCTTTTACCATTGGGTAGTTTTGAGTTGCAAAGAAATATTCTATTGGGCCTTGGCAAATATCCCTCGTTCCCCATGCTGCACCTCCTGGTTGTTCTAAGCCATGTGGTACGCTATAATGTACCATCGCATTATGTGTATACCACCATAGTATATGATTCATTTTTTTAATATCTTCATCTTCTTTTTGAATCATTGATAGGTTCAATTGATTCATTAAACGTTTATAATGTGCCTCATATTTTGCAATTTCTTCTGCTAACTGATATTGTTTTTCTTCTACAACTTGTTTTGTTAGACGTCCTGATATAACAATTTGGAAATAATGTACCCTATTGGTTTCTATTATTAACAAAGTTCCATTATACGTTGTCCTATCTTCAAAAAATAAACTATCATCACTCAATGTAATAGGCGTACCATAAACTTGCATTGTATAATTTAACTCTGGATATACTTGATATGCAAATGCTGTTTCATCTAAAGTACATATTACTTTATTATCTTGTACTTCAACATGGCTAGGTACTTGATACTCATGTTCACCCATTACCAATTGATTGGTTATTAAAAATTGATACTTTTTATTTTGTATAGATTCTACCTCTAATACCAAATCAGAAGCTTCTTGAGCAGCATAGGCTTTTATTATTAGAATGTCATCTTCTATTTTATAAAACCACTTACTATAGTTAGCCCCTAGTTCATAAGCTGCTGGCATCGTCAAAAGGTGGTAGCAATCATCTAATTTAACATATATTCTTTGTCCTGAATTTTTTTGTGTATTCAATAAACTTCTTGTTGTTGAAAGCATTTTATTCAAATTAGTATTCCCTACTACTACCTGAGAATGAAAGACACCATACATATAATTAGTAGATGTAATTAACCCTGTACTAATCGTTTTTTCATCCATACCACTTGTAATAATATGACCATGAGGCCTTTCACACAGATACTCTTTTTCCTGTAAAACCACATGTGCATGTTGAGGTGTGAAAAATGAAAGTAGCTTCTCCTCAACTTTTTCTTCAAGTTCTCTCTCTTTAAAAAGGTCATCTATTTCTTCCAATGTAAAAGGAGAAGATGCTAAAGGTTGTCCTATATAATTTGCCCTTTTTATAGAATGAACTGCCTCAAACTTTGCACAAACTGCCTTTTTACTGTATTCCCATGCCTTTGACTTTTCTTCATCAGAGTCAACCTTATCAATGGCTGTTGGATAATTTTTTTTGAAAAGATTATAAATCCCAAACTGTACTTCATCTACTAACTGAATCGGTTCAGTTTGTAATCCAATATATGCCATTTCAAATTGATAATTAACATCTTCTAAATCACTAAAAAGTACTTTTTCTATATTTGTAAACTTATATTCTTTTCCAAAAAATTGCATAGCATCTGTCGAAAAGTGAATAGCTTGAATATCTATTGTTCCTTGCTCAAAATAAGGATTAGAATTTGCTTGAGATTGATTTTGTCTTGATGCAACAATATAACCATTCTTACCCTTTAATACTTTATGATCAATATATTGGCTCATATAAAGTTCATTTGTAAGTGTGCTTCCTTTCATCGCTAAACTGATATCTTGTCCATATAGTAGGTCTACTTTTTCTCCATTCCCATTTAAGGAGATACTATAACACCATATAGTTTCGGAAACTAAAGTTAAGACCACTGTATAATTTATATCACCTGCTATACCTTCCCACTTTATACTCTCCTCATTATAACTTATCTTATTTTTTGCTTCTTTACCCACTAAAGGAAAAATCTCTACACAATCTTCTTTATAAATACGTAAATAGAGTTTATTAATAGAACCATCTAAGATATTTCCTATAAGTTGGTTAATTAAAATATCTTCATGTATGTACTCTCTCACATCTCCAGTTTGTAAAAATTTTAAAGATGTACTGCCTTTAGTTAATTCAATTAAATTAAGTTTTTGTTCTAATCTCATATTTTTTCTCCTATTACTTCATGCCTGAAATAGCAAATCCCTGCATAATATGCTTTTGGAATAGACAGAATATAATCATAATAGGTACTACCATTATGGAGGCACCTGCCATTTGTAATGCAAATTTAGTCCCATTTTGCCCCTGTAATAAAGATAACCCTACAGACAATGTATAGTACTTTTCATCATTAGCAATAATTAATGGCCATAAGAAGCTGTTCCATCCACCAATAAATGTTAAAATTCCTTGTACAGCAAATATGGATTTTGCAATAGGTACAACTAATTTAAAAAAGATATAGTATTCTCCTGCTCCATCTAATCTAGCAGCTTCTATAAGCTCTGTAGGTATTCCTTCCATAAACTGTCTAAATAGAAAAATTCCAAATGCTCCTACTAACCCTGGTAATACAATGCCTAACATTGTATTAGTTAATCCCATTTTATTAAGAATCAGGTATACTGGTATCATTGTTACCTGAGAAGGAATCATCATAGTTGCTAGTACAATATAAAATAGTATATTCTTTGCTGGAAACTTAAACTTTGCAAAAGCATATCCTGCCATTGCATTTAAAAACATTCCTACAAACGAAAATATAACAATGGCAATAGTATTTCTAAAGTAGGTTAGAAAGTTTAATTCTGTAAATAATGTCATATAATTTTGTACTGTCGGTGTTTGTGGCAGAAATGTTGGTGGCATTAACATTGCCTCACTCTCAACTTTAAAGGATGTTAAAATCATCCAAATAAATGGAGTAATCATTAGAATCCCACCCATAGTCAATATCATTAAAACCATTACTTGATCTATTTTTATTTTTTTTACATTCATAAGGCCTATCTCCTTTATCCAACCTTTAATATTCTACTTCTTCTTTTTTTAGCTTGAATTGGATAATTGTTACCACAATAATAATCATAAACAATACAAAAGATCCAGCTGCGGCATATCCAAACTGACTACGTTTAAATCCATTTTGATAAATAAATAATGCCATAGAAGTTGTACTATTTAATGGTCCACCTTCTGTCATAATCATTGGTTCTTCTAAAAATTGAATCCAGCCAATTAAAGTTGTGATTGTAACAAAAAATGTTGAAAATCTTAAAAGTGGTAAGGTAATAAATTTTATCCGTTGGAACTTATTTGCTCCATCAATTTGAGCTGCTTCATAATAAGAACCCGGAATACTCTTAAGCGCTGCTAAGAAAATCAGCATATTCATACCAATTGCTTTCCATACTGCCAATATAATTAATGAAACCTTAGCTAATAGAGGGTCTTGTAACCATCTCAGCCCTTGCCCCCCCATACTTTTAATCACATAATTAAATAATCCATAATTTGTATTATATAAAAATCCCCATACAACAGCTATTGCTACAATATTGGTAACTGCTGGTGCATAATAAATTACTCGAAATGCTGAAAATATTTTACTATCTCCATAATTAATAAGCATAGCAATCCCCATTGATAGGCATACAACAAGAGGGACACCTACCACTACATAAAAAATTGTATTAAAAATTGCTTTATGAAATATAGGATCACTTAGTAGTTTGACATAATTTTTTAATCCCATAAATTCAATGTTATCCCAATTTGCAAGTCCTTTAATATTTAAGTTTGTAAAACTCATTCCTATTGAAAGAAAAATAGGTAAAATTGCAAAAAGAAATAATAAAATCATTGCTGGTGCAATAAATAAATATGGATATTTATACTTATTCCATTTATCTATAAACGCTTTCATTGTTTCACCCTATTTCTTTTTAAAATAGCCCCCCTCTACTATATGTTCATAGTATTAGGGAGGCACTAGCTCTGATAATTATTGCAATAATTCTAATGCTGTATTATCTAATGCTTCTAACTCTGATTGAATATCTGCTCCACCTACATTGATTCTTTCCATAGTAGCAATTACCTCTTGTGCAATGGCTTCCCATTGCACAAGAAATGGTGCTGGTTTTGCACTAGTCATTTGTTCACCAAACACACTCAGGTGTTCATGTTCTGCAAGCTCTTCTCTTTCCCAAGCTTCTGTACGTGAAGGAAGTGCTCCTGCTACAGTCAGCCATTCCATTTGTGTATCTACTTCCGTCATATAAGAAATAAACTTCATTGCAGCATCTGCATTTTTTGTACTATTAAATACTGTAAAGTTTGCACCACCTACAAAAGATGTATTTGTCTTTTTAGCTGGTAATGTTCTCACTGCCCATTGACCAGCAATCTCTGGAGCTTGATCATTAATCATATTTATCATCCATGGGCCACTTACAAACATTGGCTTTATACCTTCTTTAAAAGCTTGTATAATATCCATATCATCTTGTAGTGGTGTTAATCCTTCTGTAAAGAAGCTATTAATAAAGCTTACAGCTTCTGTAAATTCTGGTTGTCTAAACTGTGGCTGTCCATCTTTAATAATCTCTGAACCATTTTGCCATCCATACGTAACCGCAAAAAATTGATCCTTAGGGTCTAAATCCATTCCATATAACCCTTCACCTCTTGCTGCTAACTGAGTTGCTGCATCTTTTAATTCATCCCATGTACTAGGTCCTTCAGGATAACCTACCCCCTCTAAAAGATCTTTGCGATAATAAAGGACACGTGTATCTACATACCAAGGCACACTCACATACACATCATCATATCTTGTTGTTTCCAGAGAACTTTCAAAATAATTTGACGGGTCAATGTTAGGATAAGCTTCAATGTAAGGTGTTAAATCCATTAATGCTCCTGCATCTGCAAACTCTGGTATCCAAGATGTTCCCATTTGAACAACATCAGGACCATCTCCTGAGGCAACTGCCATAAGCAATTTGTCATGTGCTGAATCCCAAGGAAGGGCTTGAACTTGTATATCTATATCAGGATTTTCAGACTCAAACTCCTCTTCCATTTTTGAAAGTAGTCTTCCTTCTTCCCCCATTCCCCACACTTTTAAAACTGTCTTTCCATCAATATTTGTTTCTTGTTTATTAGATTCTTGAGTTGTTTCACTTGTACATCCTGTTAAAGTTGATACAATAACTGCTCCCATTGCAATATTTGCTAAAAGCTTACTCTTTTTCATTCCCCTCATCTCCTTTGTTAAAATAACTTATTTTTTCGAAACGTTTCGATATTGATTCAAAAAAATATTGTTTATTATATTTACATATTATCATTTATTTTGGTAAATTTCAACTTATTTTTTTATTTTTTTGTTTTTATCTATCCATTTTGCTTATATATTTCTATTTGTTTTATTATTTTACATACTATTTGTCCTTTTATTTAAAAATGTTTTCGAAACGTATCGAACTTTTAAAGAGTGTTTAAAGCTATTTATTTTCCCGGCATTCATCCTTGTATTGCTGAAGAGTTGATAAAAAAATAAGAAAATCAACTTTTCTATGTAATATTTTTATTAAACATCTTATTTGTAAGCAAACTAAATAAACTGAAAACTATTTTTGAATTAATTCCCCTTACTTCTTACCAGCAAGAAAGGTATAATGGCACCAAAGGGTGTCAAAACTAAACAATATGCTCTATACTACATAAATACAATAAATGAATCCATCTTCATATTAAAATCTATTAAATCAAGAGGTAAAAATAAAATGCCATGGAATAGGAATCCAGAGCAATTAAAAGAAAAACTTTTGCATCTTCATGTTCCAAATCCTCACATCACTAAATTATTTTATGATTTAGAGTACATTAAGAACTCAGTATGTTTTAATGATATAACTTATATTATATTATTTGGCTCATGTAGCAAAGGAACGGCGGTACTACCTAGCGATATTGATTTATGTATTCTAACAAGTAGGGCGCTCAGTCATGCAGAAATCGCAGATATTCGGATGACCTTAAATGATGATACTAACTTCCATGTGGAAACTAATGTTGTTATATTAACAGAAAAGGTTTTTAGAACGTACTTTGCACAATATAGATTGTATCAAGAGATAGGAGATGGACTACAACTTTATCATAAGGAGGCAGTAACAGTATGAAAACTTATGCTGAAATAGCGGAAAATAATTTACTTTAGGCTAAGTATGGTCTAGATATCGGAGAAAAACTCGGGCAATATAATACAGTCGTCATAGAGGCTCAGCAAAGCGCTGAGAAATTTATGAAAGGGTTTATTACAGATTATGTTAATATTAACCACCAATATGATAAGGACTTATCAACCCATAACTTAAGGAAACTCGCCTTAATCATTAACGATTTTACTCAAAATAAAATATTAGATCCTATGAAATGTAAATATCTAGGTGACTGGTATTTTGATGCTAGGTATCCAGGTGAAAATTACACCGAAATTACAGATAAAGAAGAAGCTCAAAGATGTATTCAAATAGCTGAAGAGATTAGAGATGCCTTATATGATACCATTAAAATGCTAAGATCAGAACCCATTGTTAATGATACGCTAGATTCAACGCCTTCTTCCTCTACTATAAAATTTGGCTCTTAAATACCCCACCTTTTCTTGCCCTATTATTTTAGTACCTTGAAATTTGGGTTCTCCCTCTTTTCTTAGATCATTAGATGAATTTCCTCTATTAATCCAAATTCGTGTTTGATTAAGTACAGGAATTACCTTATCTGCGAGTCGCTTTATCTCTTCTAAGCTATTAAATTCAATTCCTACCACTTCAAAACACATTAAAACTTCTTCCATAAACTCCGAATCTGGATAAGTTGCATAGCGACGTAACAATATAATCTCTAAATATACTTTTTACAAGATACATAGCCTTTTTATATGCCAGATGAATGTTCTTCTCATGCTTACTTCTCACAAACTATATTTAGCCACAACTCATCCCCACGACCTTCTCTTACATCCCCTGTTATCCACATATTTATTACTTGAAATCCAGAACTACTGAATAGCTCTTTAGCTTTTTCTTCTTTTAAGTCATGAAAGTAGCGACCGTTTCTTTCTCCTTCAAATTCTCCATATTTAAATGAAGCATATAAAATCCCTTGTGGTTTTAATGCCTCATTTAGTTTTCTTAATACATATAGTAATTCCTCTTTTCGTACATGTAACAAGCTTGCTGATGCCCAAATGCCATCATATATCGACCTTTCTTCTAACTCTTGAAAGCGCATCTGCCTGATTTCTAGTCCAGTATGACTGTTTGCCAATCGGCACATCTCACTTGATGCATCTATTGCCTGAACTTTATATCCCATATCCATAAACTTTTTAGTATCTCTTCCTGAGCCACAACCTGCATCTAAAATATATCCATTCTTTGGTAGCCTTTCCAAAAACTCTTTATAGTTCTCTGACATATCAGCATTTACTGTTCCATCAAAAAATGCCCGTGCATTTTCATTATAATAATTCTCCATATTACGCTTCACTTTCTTACATTATTTCATCTTATATAGTTTCATTTATATGGCTTAATTGATATTATTTCATGATATTACACTTTCCAGTTCCTTTGCTAAAGCAATCTCATAGCCTTCTTTGTCCTCAAAAAAATCACTAGCTGATTGCTTTAAAAATTTAATAGGGTTATCCTTAGCCAGTTTAACATACTCTTTTTTACCCCAAGTCTTATAATTTGCCGTACTTTTATGCTTTAGTATATCCACACCATTAGAACTTTCCTCATCTGTTAGCTGCTTATTTTCATAAAGAAATCCTAAGTAATCTCTTAGTACATTGAATTTAGCAGTCTTTCTCATCAAATCTTCCACTTTTCATAGCAATATGATTATAATCTACAGTTTCATCATAAATACTATAATACTTAAAAGGTACTAATCCTTCTTTTTCTATCTCATAAGGTAATGTGCTATTATTTTGCAATACTTTTCCTCCCAAACGCTCCTGTTCATTATCTATTTTTTTACTTTACAAAATATCTAACTTTCCTAGTATCTTTTCTAGCTCTTGCTATACCTTCTAGCATCGCTACCTCATAGACTTTTACAAAAAACTACCCTCACCACACAATAAGTATTTTAAATAAAAAAGTCCTTTTTGCATTAGTGTTAAGTTACTAACTCAAAACTAATGCAAAAAAGACTTTCTATAACTCATTTATTAAAAACTTTCTACCAATAGAGCTCCCAATCCTTCGTTAGCCTCATAATGGCTTCACAATAATAGTAATCTCCCCATGTGTTACACTCATCAACTCCAACATCAAGGCAAGTATTATGTGGTGAAGACTTAGCATAAGTACCATGTAAGAGTTGACCATTAGATACACTACTTTGTTTAACTGCATAGTGATCCACAAGGGATTTCAGCATCTTCCTTGCTATACTTGTGTAATAATCTGCCTCTTCTTCCTCTAAATATTTAGCCATTTCTAGCATCCCACAAATAGCAATAGCTGATGATGATGAATCTTTGGGTTCGTTTGCTCCATCTGTAAAATCAAAATCCCAATAAGGCACTAAATCTAGTGGCAAGTGCTCAATAAAGAAATCTGTAATTTTCTTAAATAATGGAATATACTCTGGATTCTTAGTATATCTATAACTTAATGCTACGCCATATATTCCCCATGCCTGACCTCTTGCCCAAGCAGAACCATCTCTATAACCTTGATGTGTCTCACCATAAGTTGGCTTTCCTGTTTCTTTATCAAAGAAGTAGGTATGGTAAGTAGAATTATCTTCTCTAAGAATACATTTTACTGCTGTACTAATATGTTGTTTCGCACACGCTTCATAAGTTTTAATGCCTGTCACTTCTGTTGCCCAATAAAGTAGAGGTAGATTTAGGAGGCAATCAATGATTAATCTATAATTATCTGGTGCACCAAGTTCTCCCCACGCTTGAATAAATCCACCCACTTTATGAAAGCGAGAAATTAAATTATCTGCTGCTAGAAGCGCTGCCTTTTTACCCAATTCTGAACCTGTTAACTTATAAGCTGCTACGCAAGATAGAGAATAAAGAAATCCCATATCATGATGGTCAACCCAACGCCTCTTTTCTATTCTCTCCATAAAACTATCCACCTGATTTAAGGCAATGGTTCTAAATTCTTCATCTCCTGTCAGTTCATAAGCTAGCCAAATTTCTCCTGTATAAAACCCTTCTGTCCAACTTTGATTATCCGTACCTTTATAAAAGTTTCCTTCACTACTACTTGCTTTAAACTGCTTTCCTAGCATATGGATTGCTGTACGTGTTTGACTCACACAATCTTCTCCTGCTTTTTGAATCTCCTCTTTTGTTATTTCTGGATATTCCTCTAACCTTCTTATCATCTTATTACACCCATCCCAATTAAATTTGACTCCCTATTCCTTTACAGCTCCAATCATAACGCCTTGTACAAAGTATTTTTGTATAAATGGATAACTCATAATAATGGGCAGTACAACAACAATGATTGTGGCATAAATAAAAGTATCTGCTGAATAAGTAGCTGTCATTAGAGAACCTGACTCAGTAATCGCATTATTTTCTACAATCCATGATTTTAACCATACATTAAGTGGGTACCACTTCTCATCTCTAATAAGAAGCATTGACCAGAAATAGCCATTCCATCTTGATACTCCATAGAATAAGGCAATCGTTGCTAATGCTGGTTTAGAAAGCGGAAGAAAAATCTTGGTAAGCACTTGTAAGTCAGATGCACCATCTATTGTCGCTGCTTCTTCTAATGCTGCTGGTACACTTTCAAAGAAGTTCTTCATTAAGATAACATTAAAAGTAGCTATAGCAAAACCAATAATAACCCCCCATTGATTTCTTAATCCAAGTTCAATAAAGTTAAGATATGATGGAATCATTCCTGCCTCAAACCACATTGTAAAAGCAATTGCAAAGTTAAGTAGCTTTCTTCCTTTGAAATATTTTTTAGAGAGTGGATAAGCCCCACACACTGTAAATAACATATTCACAGCTGTTCCCAGTACTGTGTAAAAAATACTATTGGCATATCCTGTCCAGATTTCACTTCTCTTAACAAGTTCCTTATAAGCATCAAATGTTACACTCATTGGATAGAAGAAAACATTTCCTTCTGCCACTGCTTTACCCGAACTAATAGAAGCAACAAGTACATACCAAAATGGATATAATGTAATTAATGTAATGAATGTAAGCATGATGTAAATCACAGCCATATATATTTTGTCACTTTTACTTTGTATCATCATCTCACCCCTGTTCTACCATACACTTGTTTCAGAATATTTTTTGCTTAAACGGTTACTAATATAAACTAGAATAAATGCAATGACTGAATTCATAAGACCTACTGCTGTTGCAAAATCATAACGCCCTTCTACTATACCTGTTCTATATACATAAGTGCTAAGAACATCTCCTGTTTGATAAGTAGCTGGTTGATAAAGTAAAATAATCGCTTCATAAGAAACAGACATTATTTGTCCAATTTTTAAGATAAACATAATAATAATCGTTGACCTAATAGAGGGTAATGTAACATTTAATAACTGTTTAAACTTACCAGCTCCATCAATACTTGCTGCTTCATAAAGTTGTGTATCTACTCCTGCTAATGCTGCAATATAGACAACAGCACCAAACCCAACTTCCTTCCATATGTTCATCCCAACAAAGATGGTTCGAAAATATTCTGGCTTAGTTAAAAAATATGTTCTATCCTTTCCCATCATTTCTAAGATATTATTGATTAGTCCTGATGGCGCAAGAAAGTTTGTCACTAATCCTGCAATAACTACAATAGAAATAAAGTGAGGTAAGTAAGTTACGGTCTGTACCACTTTCTTAAACTTAACATTTTTAACTTCATTAAGCATAAGTGCTAAAATAATGGGAGCTGGAAATCCAAATACCAAACTATAAAAGTTAATAATGATGGTATTTCTAAAAGCTCTCCAGAAAAATTCATCCTTTAAAAATTCTTGGAAGTGATTAAAACCAATAAATGGACTTTCTGCAATCCCTGATAAAACGTCATAGTCTTTAAATGCAATTTGTAAGCCGTACATAGGTTTGTACATAAACACTAAATACCAAAGAATAAATGGGACGATTAAAAGATATAACATCCAATGATTTTTCAAGGCTGTTTTAAATTCTGAGAAATTCAACACTACTTTTCCACGATAATTTTTTTTAACCCTTGTCTTTACATTTACTGTAGCCATCGTTTCACTCCTTCTTTTCAATAAGATATCTGTTAATCCTATGTTAGTGCATTTGCTACTTATACGATATCATTACTTTTTCAGATATGTACAAAAACACATATTTTTATAACTTTTAACTTAGTTTTTAATTTATTTCGTGTATATTTATTGATATATATTTAAGAATAATGTTAATATTATTCTTATATAGAACTACTAAACAGTAACTCTATATACTATCTACAACAACTATCATTTTGGGGGTCACATGCTAAATATTAGTAAATTCTATAAACATATTCTCATTAATTTTCTTGAGGTTACAATCTGTATCCTCTCTATCTTCTTTACATTATATCTAGGTAATGAAAACAAAGATTCTTTATCTTCACTAGAACAACTCTATACGAATCGAGCTAATGAAATAACACTTTCTATAGATGATAAAC
>JARKVN010000042.1 GCA_029851645.1 Cellulosilyticum sp.
AAAAGTAAAGAGGCAGCACTTAGAACAAGACCCTTTTTTAATAAGATTCTCTCTACTATGCAATCTATTGCCCAAAACGCAAAAGGAAAAGGATCACCTTTTCTTAAACCAAATGGTTCTGATGTAAAAGCTTACATTACATTATCGGGAGATAAAGGACTTTGTGGTGGGTATAATGCAAATATTTGCAAGCTCACCATGAGTCAAATTAGCGATAAAGCAAAAAGCCATTTAGTGGTTGTTGGTAGAAAAGGCGTAGAGCAATTTAAAAGTAGAGGCTATGAAGTAGCAAAAACAGTTAGCGATATTTCAGAAGCTCCTGTTTATCAGGATGCAAAAGAACTCGCAGATTATGTAACAGACAAATTCTTAAAAGGTGAAGTAGGAGAAGTTTATTTATCTTATACAAGTTTTAAATCAACCATCCAACAAGAGCCTACAATGATTCGTCTCTTACCATTAGATATAGAAAATATAGAAACTACTAAAAGTGAATCTAACGAGCCAAGCGATCTTTTAATTTATGAGCCATCTCCAGAGGCAGTACTTGGATATATTATTCCAAGATATGTAGCGGACGTAATCTACGGAGCACTCTGTGAGGCAAGCGCTAGTGAAAACGGTGCAAGAATGACAGCCATGGATTCTGCAACTGAAAATGCACAAGAAATCCAAGAGAAACTAAGCATTCAATATAACCGTGCTAGACAAGCAGCTATTACTCAAGAATTAACAGAAATCGTTGCAGGGGTTGGAGCACTCAAATAAGTAATAAAGGAGTGAACAAAACATGGCACAAAATGTAGGACATATTGTTCAAATCATTGGTCCAGTACTTGACGTTAAGTTTAGTGCGGAGCATATGCCAGCAATCTACAACGCTATCGAAGTTAAAATGCAAGATGGTACAGTGCTTGTAGCAGAAATCGCACAACATCTTGGTGATGATATCGTACGTTGTATCGCTATGTCAGCAACTGAAGGTTTAGTTCGTGGCATGGAAGCAGTTGATACTGGAGCACCAATTTCAGTTCCAGTAGGAACAGAAACACTTGGACGTATCTTTAACGTAACAGGTAAAGCAGTAGATGGTAAGCCAGATCCAGAAGTAACAAAATGGCCAATCCATAGAAAAGCACCATCATTCGAAGAACAATCAACATCAGCTGAAATTCTTGAAACAGGGATTAAAGTAGTTGACCTTATTTGTCCATACCTTAAAGGGGGTAAAATCGGGTTATTCGGTGGTGCCGGTGTAGGTAAAACAGTTCTTATTCAAGAGCTTATCCGTAACATTGCAACAGAGCACGGTGGGTTCTCTGTATTCGCAGGTGTAGGGGAACGTACTCGTGAGGGTAATGACCTTTACCATGAAATGACAGACTCAGGCGTTATCTCTAAAACAACAATGGTGTTCGGTCAAATGAATGAGCCACCTGGTGCGCGTATGCGTGTTGCTTTAACAGGTCTTACAATGGCTGAATACTTCCGTGATGAATCAGGACAAGACGTTCTTCTATTCGTAGATAACATCTTCCGTTTCACACAAGCAGGTTCAGAGGTTTCTGCGCTTCTTGGACGTACACCTTCTGCCGTAGGTTACCAACCAACACTTGCTACAGAAATGGGTACATTACAAGAACGTATCACATCAACTAAAAAAGGTTCTATCACATCTGTACAAGCTGTATACGTACCTGCCGATGACTTAACTGACCCAGCTCCAGCGACAACATTCGCTCACCTTGATGCGAAAACAGTTCTTTCTCGTGCAATCGTAGAACAAGGTATTTACCCAGCGGTAGATCCACTTGAATCTTCATCTCGTGTACTTGATCCACAAGTTGTTGGTGAAGAACACTATCATGTAGCACGTGGGGTTCAATCAATTCTTCAACGTTACAAAGAACTTCAAGATATCATTGCTATCTTAGGTATGGATGAACTTAGTGAAGAAGATAAAGTAACAGTTAACCGTGCACGTAAAATTCAAAAATTCCTTTCTCAACCATTCTTCGTTGGAGAAGTCTTTACAGGTACACCAGGACAATATGTACCAGTTAAAGAAACTGTACGTAGCTTCAAAGAAATTCTTGAAGGTAAACATGATAATCTTCCAGAAAATGCTTTCTATATGGTTGGTACAATTGAAGATGCCATTGAAAAAGCTAAAACTCTATAATGAGGAGGGCTAGTCTATGGCAAACAAAATGAAACTTCAAATCATTACACCTACTAGAACAATTTTAGATACTGAAGTAGAATCTGTTATTGTTTCTACAACAGAAGGACAAATGGGTGTACTTTATGACCATGAACCAGTAGTAGCACTTCTTAACTATAAGGATGTAGCTTATACTGAAAATGGTGAAAAGAAATATGCAACTACTTTAGGCGGCTTTGTAGAAGTTACTAAAGATAAAGTGACAATTTTAACTGATGCTTCAGAGCTTCAAGATGAAATTGACATTGAAAGAGCAAAAAAAGCTAAAGAACGTGCTGAAAAACGTCTTGCACAAAAAGATGGCAGTATTGACCAACTACGCGCGGAAATTGCACTTAAAAAAGCAATTGCTCGTATTAATTTAAAAAAATAAAGAAGAAAGGTTTAATTAGTGATAAACTAGTTAAACCTTTTTGATTTATGATAATGGGCTAAAATAATATAAAAAATATAGGACTTGAAAAGAAAGAGGACTAAAATGAACCAGTTTAAAGAAGAAAGAGATTTTGCAACCCCTCTTGTAGAATGGTTTAAAGAAAATAAAAGGGATATGCCCTGGAGAAGGACTTCTGATCCTTACTGCATTTGGGTATCAGAAGTGATGTTGCAACAGACACAAGTAGTAACGGTTATCCCCTATTATATTAATTTTATGGAACGCTTTCCCACAATATCAGATTTAGCAAAGGCTACTTTAGAAGAAGTACACACCTATTGGCAAGGACTAGGCTATTACAGAAGAGGAGAGAATTTATGGAAAGGGGCTAAAGTAGTAGAAGAAAGGTGGGAAGGAAAGTTCCCACAAGACCCAAAGTTAATTAAAGAAATTCCTGGAATTGGCCCTTATACATTGGGAGCAATTTGCAGTATTGCTTTTCATATGCCTCTACCAGCAGTAGATGGTAATGTTATGCGTGTCATGTCAAGATGGTATAGAATGACTGAAGATATTGGGGTTGCTAAGAATAGAAAGCAATTTGAAGAAAAGGTTATGGAAAATATGCCAAGTGATCCCAATCAGTTTAATCAAGCCCTCATGGAATTAGGTGCACTCATTTGTACACCCAAAAGTCCAAAGTGCGAGGCATGTCCTGTGAAAGTACTATGTGAAGCCTATCAAAAAGGCGAACAAGAAAATTATCCTATTAAAGAGAAAAAACTTAAGAAGGTAGAGGAACACTATTATGTTGTCCTTATAGAAAAAGAACATCAAATAGGAATGATTAAAAGAGGAGCAGAAGGACTACTTGCCAACTTATGGGGACTACCCATGATTTTAGAAGAAGAGGGAAAAAGGCTAGGTTTAGAAGAACTAAGTAATACTCGGCTGAAACCTATTACACATATCTTCACACACCGTAAATGGCATATGACACCAGTTGTTATTAAATATTCAAACCAACTAGACTCCCTGTTAGAAGGGCAAGAAAATAAGGAGGAAATCCTCTACGTTGATGAAGAAAATATAAAAGCATTACCTGTAGCAACAGCTTTTAAAAAGGTACTTAATCAATATGGAATTCCTAAAATAAGATAGTCATTTAAAAGGTATAAAAATCAACAAAGGTAAGAGAAATGCCATAAGACAATCATGAAAAAATGTCGATAAAATAATGGGGGTAATTACCGCTGAGTATAATCAATAAAATATAGAGGAGGAGGACTGTAAGCGATGAGGAAGAAGGTTTCATTTCTGTTAAGTTTAGTGATGGTTTTGAGTATGTTGCCAGCAAATGTATTGCATGCAGCACCTAAAAATGATTCTGATAAACTAAAAATTAAAAATTCAAAGATTGAATTTGATACAATCTCAAATAAACTTAAAGAAAAAGAGTTGAAAGATCCTGCTGCAGAAGAAGCTACAATTGAATGGGAGTTTAGTGATTTAAACTATTATGAACTTGTTTATTATTCTGAACATGTTGCCGCTAATCCAAATAACATGAGTAGGATTACACTTGGTTTTGATGTAGGTAGGGATAAGGATGGTAAGCCTACAAAGGACAATACAATTTTCTTAAAATGGAAGGTAGAGAAGTATATGGGTAGTGGTCAGTATGAAGAACTAGATGCACCCCATATTCAATATATATATCCATATGGTGAAGGTGATAAAGACCCAAAAACTGAAAAATTATTTACTTATACACTGAAGTATAAAGGTAATGAAAATAATTCAAACCTATCCCAAGGTGAACAAGAAGTAAATGTTAGATTAAGTAATAGTATAAATGTAAGAGCTTTTGTAGAGGAAGGCACAACTACTTTAAAAGTATATGTAGATGGCCTTAAGAAAGGCTATTTTACAGACTTTGAATTAAAACGTAAAAATACAGAAGCAGATCAAAATGCTATTCAGATTAAAAAAGGTATGGTATTTCCTGGTGTAGCTAATACTCAAATTATACCGGTACATTTAATCAAATCAGATCCAAATAATATAACAACAACCAGTGCATTAACTTCAAAGAAAGTCATTGGTAAGGATGATGATGAGTTAGCAGGTTCTAAACCTGGAGTTAAATTTGAATTTGAGAGACCTAAAAAAAGAGAAGGGAATGAGTTTAAGTATGTTGATGAAAAAAATGGTGGAAATGATGTAGATGTAACTGTTAACTTATCGTCCCAATTGGAAAACGATAAAAATATTAGTGTTAAATTTAACTTAGGAAGTCTAATGGTAGAAGGACAGGGTAAAAAGTTAAGGTTGGAGAAAACTAAAAATAATGTCAAAGAAGTTCAGAAATTAGCTTTATACTTTTCGAAAACTTCTCCTTTTGATAGTAGCGATAAGAGAAATGAAAATATTATTGAGTGGAATAATTTAGAAGAGAGTATGCTTATTGGAGGGACACTGGCATATATAGGTTCAATGGATGGTAATCTACTTTCAAGTGAAAACTATTCACTAGATACAGGATATACTTATTTAAAATATATGTTAGAGCAAACCGCTAATGGGGGAAAACTGTCAATTACACCATATAAATATAATGGGAAGATTTCATATACAGTTTACCTTTTACTTGCTGAAGATGGAAGTGATAATAATATAACAAGTGGCAATAATAAGTATGTTACAAGGTACTTTACATACGATCCAATGAAGCCGAATGATAAGTTAGAAATCTCTATACCACTTGGTGCATCAATTGTTTCAGTTCAGATACAAGCAGCGTTATCCGAAAAAACAGATATACTCTCACAAAAATTAATTTATAAAAAAGATCCAAATGCTGTCTTGAGTCCGCCTATACCCTATATTAAAGAAGTTAGTGATATCCGTGTTTTGAATGATAGGGTAGAATATAAAGAGGAAGATAAAGACGAAGAAGAGGATACAAACAAAGGCATAGCAGAAAAAGCAATTCGCTTTAATATCATTTGGGATAATATTTTAGGAACAGAAACAGAGTTAAAAAAATATATTGGAGATCATGGAAAGCTCTATTTTGAATTAAATATTAGGGATAGTAATAAAGAAAATAGGGAACTTATTGCTGTGTTTGAATTTTATCAAGACCCCATTACAGGAAGAATTGAAGGGAGACAAGTAGTAAATACACTAGGGACAGATTCATCAGCAAACGTAGATTATGATGAAGTAAACAATCTATTTATAGCGAATGAAGTTATCTTAAAAGATATAGGTAAAGATGGAGGGACAATAAATTTAGATAACTTTGATTATGATAATGCTACTGATATAGATTATCTTAAGAGTATTCAGGATGGTTATACTTATAAGAAAACATATGAAATTCCTGGTTCACATTACTTAACTATGAGGGCGATATTTGCTCCAAAGCCAGGTGAGAAATTAAAAGTAAATGCTAATGAGTCAGAATTTTTTCATATAACGTTAGATGAAACGAAAAAGGTATTACCAGCACCAAGTGCATTTAGTCATAAAAAAAATGAAAAGAATACAAATATAAGCTTAAATTTTAAAAATGTATCTATTAAAGAGTTTGAAAACTATATGTTAAGACCTGGTAAATGGGATATTATAGGTACTACTAAGAACCAGCCTTTACCACGTACATATGAAGTATTTTTGTATCAAGAGAGTTATTTAGATAGTAATAACCAAAAGAAGAAGAATGATATTAGTGATGAAGAACTAAAAAGTTATATGAAAGAAAATAATAAGGATAAAATACTTGAAGTTTCTAAAAGACTAACAACAACTTCTTCACAGTTAGATGTTTTAGAAAATGAAGATATTATAAATGCTTTACGAGAAGGAAAGGTCATTAAATTTAACTATGATTACTACAAAGATGAAAAAGAAGATATTCCAATTGAGATTTTAGGTTTAGATTCTAATCAATCTTATTATATAAGAGTAAGAACGGTAGTAAACAGTAAGCGAGATGGTAAAGAGCGTGAACCTCGTAAGTCATTATTTTCTAAAATTTATGGGTTTACAACTACAACAGCGTCTAAACCTATTAGACCAGATGAAGAGACGCCACCAATACCAAAAAACTTTAAAGCAGAAGCAAAAGATAATAGTACAGCAGTATTAACATGGCAAGATCCTGATATAAAAATAGAAGAGGGAGATGGCCTAAAATATGAAATTATTAGAGTAACTTCACAAAAAATAGATGAGCAGTTACTTAGTAAAAGAGATAT
The DNA here is from genome assembly GCA_029851645.1 of Cellulosilyticum sp. GTDB lineage: Bacteria > Bacillota > Clostridia > Lachnospirales > Cellulosilyticaceae > Cellulosilyticum. The sequence goes on from JARKVN010000042.1 coordinate 6,866, forward strand.
AACAGCAAGTGAGATTATTAGTGCCGAAGCAAGTAAGAAGGCTACCTTATTAGGAGACTATAAGCTAGTTAGTGTAGATGGGAAGGTATTTTACGAACTGATCGATCCTACATTACAGCCTAATACAGTTTATTACTACTATATTAGAACAGTTTATAATGGGGCTTATTCAGAGTGGATTTATCAACCTGTTACAACATCTAATATTGAGAAACCAATCAGCTTAAAAGCTTATAATGCTACTAAGTCAACAGTAGATATTAGCTTTTTAGCAAAAGTACCATATGACTTAATCCCAGGAACTTATGACTTTACAATAGCCATTCAAGGAGAGGGAGATACAGGTTGGACAACAGTATCTTCAAGTAACTTGTCTAGATTAAATAATGTTTCTTCTCCTCCAACAGAAGAGGGATATTATTTCTATGAATATAGAATATCTGGGCTGAAAGCAGGAAGAAGATATAACATCAAAGTTGCTGTTGTTGATAAAAGTAAGGAAATGATTGATGGAAAATATCAGCAATCATTATATTCAGATATTGTTTCTATTCGTACAGAGTATGATGAAGATGAGCAAATTCAAGATGATAAGTTTAAAGAATACCTAGATAAATTTGATAAAGAAGCAGAGAAGCTTAAAAATAAAGCTTACTGGACAGTTGAATCAGGAAGCGTCTATAAGTATAGAGCAAGTTATATTAATTCAGATATGGCACTTAGTAAACAGTATCAGCTAGTAAGTGAAGGAAATGCTAATAGTGTAAGTTATTATTTACCAGCTAGTGTTATTGAACAAATGAATAATGTAGGTGTTACATTAGAAATTGTATTAGGAGATCAATCTGTAAATATTAGACCACAAACAATTCTAAGCACCACAGAAGAGATTAAAGAAGCGATTCTTTTAAAACAAGAAAGAACACTTGCAGATTATTATGTAGTGATTAATGTAAGTAAGAATAAATATACAGGAAATATTAATGGTGAGGAAGCTATATCTCCTAAGATTAATATAGAGATGGATGTAGCTTATTTACGCCAGGAAGACATCCTAATGGAAGCAGATATTTTAGAAGCATTAAATGAAATCATACAAAATGAACGTAAAAGTTTTATTACAGACTTAGAACGTAAAATTAAGAATGGTGTCATAGCAGATGATGTATTACAAGGTATTATTGATGGATACATGGAAGACATTAAGAAAGAGCATGTTAGAGATGTAAGTAAAATAATGAAAAATCAAGTAAAGAAAGAAATCTCTATAGAACAAATAGCAAAATCAATGTTAATCACTCATAAGAGCAGTCATACATCTATTAATGCTTATTATTATAAGAAAGGATGGATTCAAGTTGAAACTTATTCATCAGGAGATAGTGCATATATAGAAGCAATTTATTTAGGAACCTATATATTTACTGGTGGAAAAGATCTTATTGAATCTGTACCAACTTTAGCACCATACCAAAACTTTATTAATCAATATAAGCTAGATGAGTTCTTTACATTAGATAGTTATATGATTAAAACAGCTGTTTCAAAAGGGCAAGTATATGGGGCTTTAGCTAGAGTGATGGGAGCACCTGCTGGTTCAGATTATATGACTTATTTAACAAGTAAGGGTATTAAAGGCGTTTCTAAACTTGGCTCAAATAACTATATTCGACAAGATGAGGCCATTTACCTTGTTATGCAAGGATATGAAATGCTCCACCATAGAAAAGTAGAAACTATTGTTATTAAGAACAAACAAAGTTTAACAAATATTGGAGCATTCCAACCAATTTACAGGCCATATGTTTACGCAGCGGTAGAACTTAAAATAATAGATAACCCTAATTCTAAAGCTTTACCAAGTAAACAGATGTCAGCAGAAGAAATGATTAAGATGCTTTATAAAATTCAAGTATAGGAGGGAGATTGATGAAACATAAGAAAGTATGGGCCATGACACTATCTGTGGTAATGGCCTTAGGTTTCTTGCCTAAAGATGTACTAGCTAACCCGCAAAATCAAACTGAAAAAATAGAAAATGTAGATATAGGGCATAGTAGTGATGAAAAGTTAAGTCCTACAGTTAAAATAGAGTGGAGAAAACCACTAGACAATGCTCCTTCAAATCCGCCCAACTCCAATATAGATAAGCCTATAGAATCTTATGTGATTAACATAAAAAATGTTCATGATGAATCCAATAAAAGTGAAGATGTAAGAATTCCAGAAAAGGAGATTCCGACAAGTGATAATAATAACACTAAGATTTTACAATTAGATCAAAAACCAGTCTTTAAAGAGGTGCTTAGAAGTGGCTCATTGTATGCTACAGAAATTATTGCTAAGCATACTCATACAAGGTTAGATCCTGATGGGAATACGATAGTAGAAGATGCACCAAGTGCATCTTCTACTATTCCAACAGTATATTATGTAACAGATTTTAATATTCAAGCTACAAATACAGAAGAAGGTTTAGCCTTTAATTGGGAATATATACCTGGTGCAACCTATAAGCTAGTTTATGGAGAGGGAATGGCTAGTGATAAAAATGGTGTGTTAGGGTTGCCGGGAAAAGTAGAGGAAACTATTTCTCCTGAGCAAGCCCAAGAAAATCTAAGTGCAGATGGAAAGCGTGTTGAATGGAAAGTTGGAGATATAAAAGCAGGTCAAGTTTATTCGGCTTATGTGGAATTTGTAAAGGTTGATAATATACCTACTAAGGTGTTTCAAGGTGGAAATCCAAAAGTAGTGAATGAAGCATGTAATATCTTATTAGAGGTGAAGAAAGAAGGAGACAAACTTTCTTTGGAATGGGATTGGAAACTAGCTGAATGGATATTAGTAGATAACCTTTTAAAGCGAGCAGTTATTCTAGAAATTGATGAAAGAGGTAAGAGTACTGAAATAGGTGAACTTATATATGATAGTGTGAATATGGACCCGGTTTCTATTTTTGATAACGTACCAGTTCCAAAAGAAAAAACTAAATATAGAGTAGATTTTTATATAAAAGATGGAACAAAGGATGGTGCTTTTGTATTTAGTGCTGGACCTGCAGAATATGATCCTACAGGAGACTCGGATGAAAGACCTTTTAAGCCTAATATACCAGATCTCTTTACATATAATGAAGGTGATATATTACCTGATGAAGTAATAGGAAAACATAGTAATTATAAAGTTAATGGTGATGATATAGAATTAAGTCAAAATAACATCAAAGAGTTTAAAGAGCATACTTTCCACTATAAAGTAAATGGAAATAATGCAGAGATTCAAATAGTATGGGATGCACCTAAGGATCCCAAAACAGGAGAAGTAGACTATAGTTTATACTATGATATTAGAGTTAGTGAATTAGCAGATTTTTCGAGAGTGATAGCAAATGTTGAAAATCTAAAAATAGAGGAGAATAGTGAAGATAATCTTATTTTTAAACAGGATAATCAAAGTGTAGTTGGTTTTAAAACAACGATAACAGGGCTTAAACCTAATAAAACGTACTATATTAAGATGGTTTCTAAAAGAGCACCTGAATCTAAACCTTCTCTTGAAACAATCAAAGAAGTGAGTATTGGTAAACATGGGGACGTTTTCGAACCACCAGTTATTGGAAAGCCACCTTTACAGATGGATGAAGTTACTAAAAATTCTATAGGTATTAAGTGGACTGAGGAATGGTATGAAATTATGACCAAACCAGGAAAGGAAAGCCTTTATGATGGCAATGAAGTTGAAAAGAAATTTGCTCAGTGGGGAAGTTCACGTGTTTATCTAGACAAAAGTAAATCTCCAATATTAAGGTTTATAAGAGATAATGAGAAGATTGAAGCTATTGATTTATATGGTGATAGTAAGTTAGTAGAATCTAAGTTAAATCAGATTGAACAAGCATTAGGCAGTGATATGAATAACTATATCAAGCAATATATTAGAGTAGGAACAGATACAGGTTATAAAATCAAGGTCATGAAAAAATCTGAGGTAGATGCTCAAAGAGGAGAACAAAGCCTAGAAGAATGGGTGCAGTCTATTGACAAAAGTGAAATTAAAGAATGGCAAGATATAACAGGTAGCTTAGAAAGCATCATGTTAAATGGCACAGATGGAAAGAAGTTTAACATTACAAATGATTATCAAGGTAATCCTTTAGACCCTAATACACCTTATATTATTTTGGTAACAGCTTATAGAAATGTAGATGGAGAAGATTTATATAGTGCTTTTCCAAGCTTCTTACTAGGAACAACTTCAAATGATCATATTAGCGATCCAGAAGTACCAACAACACCAAGACTCTATAACTATGAAGAGAAAGACGTTAGAGACACAGAGATTACGGTAAGATGGATCTACAATGATAATTTTGAATATCAATTAGTATATAGTAGATTAAATGATCCAGATAGTGCAACTATTTGGGAAATGACAGAAGAAGACAAAAAGACATTTGTAGATGGCGCAGAAGCTTATGTAACTGTTAAGGGACTTTTACCAGAAACAACTTATAATTTCTGGCTTAAAGCCATTCAAAAGCAAGATAAATTGCCAGAAGGTGTTACAGCACAAGAGTCTGATTGGAGTACTCCTGTAACATCAACAACAAAAACATTAGAAACGCCACCACCTCCAAGTGGTTTAGGACTTGCATCTTATCAAAGTATTCAAGAGGCAGGACAGGATTTTAAACCAAAAGGAAGCGACTATTTAACAGTAGAGTGGACAAAAAACGAGAATGATAATCCAGAAACTTTCGATGAAAGAATCAGTTATTCTTATGAGGTTGAATTTGCAGATAATGTAGAGTTTCTAGATGCTGTTGTTGTAAGAACAGGTGATGAGGCATCAGAAGAAGGAAATAATAACAACAATAATGGTGAGAATGAAAATGATGAAGCAATAGGTCATGAGATTATCAGCAAAAACATTGTAAAATTTACTAATCTTAGAGCCAATATGCCTTATTATGTTAGAGTAAAGACGATTCTCACTTTTAAAGATGGAGATAAAGTCATTATTAAGGAATCTGTTTTTAGTAAATGGGTAAGACTTTTAACTTCTACTTCAACAGATGAATACGACGGTGGAGAAAACGAGAATATTGTTATCTATCCTAATGAGGTGGAGGAGAACTATAAAGATGGTATTTGGACTTATGAAATTGTAGATACTGCTAAAGTGATTAATAGAATCCAAGAGGATAAGAAGTATTTCTTCACAATCACTCTAGAAAATTATAAGAATAAGCATGATGCAAAAGTAAGACGACTTAAAATGCCTAAGAAGATTATGGATACTTTAAGTAATCAGGGAATGGCACTTCAAGTGATTACTAATATTGGTGTTTATGAGATTCCAGGTAAAGCCCTCAACTATTACCTAAGTCAGCATAATGCAACAGATAGTGTTCAATTTGACCTGACAAGAATGGAGTATAGTGAGATTGAAAGTTATGCTAGAAGTGGTCCTGAACAATACCAATCAGGGGAAAAGCTAGACATTAGAATTAATGGGGACATCAAAAAGACAGTTGTTAATAAACTGGATGGTGCTATGAAAGTTAAACTGAAGCTAGATGTTATCCAGTCTTATAACTATATAAACTTCTTTACTTATCAATATAATTATTCCTCAGGAAATTGGCAATCTTATGCTCATGAAGTAGATGTTACAGATAATAGCTACCTAGTTTATTCTACTTCATATACAGGACTAAATGCGGTATATGAAAGAAGTGTAGTAGATGGTAGTCTAAACTCAAGCTATGCTATGAATCAGTTAACAAGTGCTTACAATATTATAGGTCTTGGTTCAACTTATAGAAAAGATACCAATGTTGGAGCAAGTGAATACGTTTCATTAATGTTAGCACTTAGCCTAAATAGAGAGGGTGTTAACCTAGCAGCAGGTGCTTCAACAGATGATTATAATAAGGCAAAAATAGCAGGCTTATATATCAGTAATAATAGAGGTTATATAACGAAAGAGCAAGCTCTTGTTGGAGCTGTCAAACTCTATGAGCTTAAAAATCGTTATCAAATTAAACCGTCTAACCTAGCATTTAATAATGTAAGTAGCAATTATAGACCAATTGCTTCCAAAGCTTATGCGATTGGACTTATTGGTGAGACACTAGTTAATCCACAAGGCACAATTACTTATGGTGAACTTTGTGACTGGCTGATTCAAGTAATTGAGTAACATTATAATGAAGTCATTCATAAGTGAATAAAATGAAAGAGAAAATCCCATACTCTAACTACATAATAGTGTAGAAGGAGATGGGATTTTTTTATGTTTAGAACAAAGGCAATCACTGTGCTAGTTATAGTGATGTTAATGAGTGTGACATACATATTTGCTATAGATGAATACGATACTAAGCCCCAGCAGCTTAAGTGGTTACAAGAGAAAGTAAGTGAAGAAAGCATTCAATATAATGAGGTTGGTATAGAGTTAAAAGGTATCATTTATAATGAAGTATTAGATAAGCAAGACATACATAATAGGCTAGATGAAATGAATAAGGCACTTGCACACGAAAGTACTTGCTCTAAGCTTTGTCAAATGACTCATGATAGTAATGGTAAAAAACAACTGCAAGAAGGTGAGAAAGGTATAGCAGGAAGTGTGCAAGGAAGAGATGAGAACTGGCAATATGATTTTCATTTAAAAAATCAAAAAGATATCCATTATAATTCATATTATGATTTGAAAATAACAGGTAATGGAGTCATAGAACATTTAGAGGGATTACGAAGTAGAGGAAGAGACTTGCTAGAAACTTTTAAAGTGCATAGTAAAGAAAGTATTTATTTTAAAGGAATGATTAAGGAAAAGCTTTCAAAAGAAGAAAGAGAGCAGCTTGTTAAAGCATTACTACTTAATTTAGAAGCTCAGGCAACTAATTACTATGAAGATGACCTTTCTAAGACGACTTGCGCTTATTATGGATATACTCATCATATTAAAGATTATATTAAAGAAAGAGACGGGCAAAAAACCAATGTACAAATTAGCTTTAAATATAATGAGCAGGAGAGGTGTACAGAGGTGATAGTGGCATTTCCTTTCTATAATGAACCTTTCTAAATTTAATCATACTCTGAGGGCTTGTTCATATAATAGAATAATGAAGAAGCAGAGGGGGCATGACTTATGAAAGACGCTTTTAAAATGTTAATATGTGTAGGTAGCTGTATGTTTTTGCTACCTATTTTTATTGTATATTTAACCCATACACCAGTTGGTGTAAGTCATCAGGCAACAAGCCAGATTGAAGAAAGGCAAGAAGAAAAGGACATCATTAATGAGGAGACTTTAATAGGCATTCTAGCAAAAGAAGTGCCTTATACTTATGAATTAGAAGCCTTAAAAGCTCAAGCTGTTGTAGAAAGAACTTATATGGCTAGACGCATTTTAGGGATTCAGAAACAAGGTGCTATTGTGGGTTATACAGAAGAAGAAATGAAAGTATTATGGGGAGAGGAAAATTACCAAAGGATTTATAATAAATATAAAGAGGCTGTAGAGGCAACTAGAGGGAAGATTATCGTATATAATAATCAGCCCATTGAAGCACTTTACCATAAGTCCAGCAGTGGAAGGACAAGAGATGGAAAGAGCATTTATAAGCAGGAAATTCCCTATTTAAAGAGTGTGGAAAGTAGTGTAGACATGATTACGGAACAGGTAAAATGGAATAAAGAAGAGATGATTCTAAAGATTAAGGAGAAATATCCGGACTTAGTAGCAGAGGCAGAGCATTTAGAAAGTCAAATACAAATTGTTTCAAAAGATCAAGCGGGCTATGTGGATGCCATCCAAATAGGAAATATTACATTAACAGGAGAAGCGCTTAAGACTATGTTAGAATTACCTTCTTGTGCTTTTAAAATTTATAATGCAGAGGAAGAGTTGATTTTTGATGTGAAAGGGAGTGGGACAGGAATTGGCCTAAGCCAAAATGGAGCCAATGAATTAGCAAAGCAGGGTATGTTATATGAAGATATTATTAAACACTATTATACGGGTATTAGTATAGAGGATTATGAGGTGCAATAAAAAATCTATTTAATTTAGTAAAAAATTTTAAATGATTGAATAATAATAAATATCTCTGGCGATAATTAGCATGTCGGAGGTGGAAATAATGAAAAAAATTGGAAAGTTCTTTAAGGATTATGGTTTTTATGCAGCGATTGGTGTTATCTGTATTGGTGCGTTAGCCGCTATCTTTTTAATGCCAAATCACAATGGAAATGTTAAAGATGAGGCGAATCCCTATGCAAAAAATGAAATGGCAGAGGGAACTAACGTAGGTGAATTGCCAGATGAAGGTATTCTAATGGTGGATGAAGATGATTTAGATACCACAGATGAGATGGCACCAGAAGAAGTAGTTGAAGCTGAGGAAGAGATGACAGAAGTAGAAACAGAGGTTTCTGATTCCCCTATTGCAGATAAAGAGGTAGAGTCAGCTACACCTTCAGAAGATGAAGTGGCTGTAACAACTCCAGAAACTTTTGAGTCTACTACAGCATCTACATCATCTGATCCTTTCTTTGCAGAGGGAGATACTTTTGTTTGGCCAGTAGAGGGCGAAGTAGTTGTTCCTTA
>JARKVN010000045.1 GCA_029851645.1 Cellulosilyticum sp.
CGACGCTCTTCCGATCTGTTTATCAGTAGCCAGGTTGCTAACTTTGTTGTGGATGGTGTTAATCGTAAACGTACCCTTTATATCATTACAACTGCACAACATTATGAGGCCTTATCCGCCCTCATGCTTAAAGAACTCCATCGTGGTGTAACTGTTATTCCTGCTATTGGTGCTTATACGTCTTCTACCAAATATATTCTCTTTACTACTGTTAGTGTCAGAGAAGTTGCCAAGGCCAAACAACTTGTTTTAAATGTTGACTCAAAAGCCTTTATGACAGTAACTGAAACTTCTCAAGTAATCGGAAACGGTCGAGGCTTTATTCACCTAGAACATACTAATTAGTATTTCAAATAAAAAGCGCCTACTTACATAGGCGTTTTTTATTTAAAATTATCTAATAACTGGTGGAAAACCTACTTTCTTCTGTACCTTACGAAGTGTCTTAGTTGCTAAGTAATTGGCTGTCTCAGCATTCTTTTTAATAATGCTGTCAATGTAAGCTTTATCTTGACTTAATTCTTTAAATCTTGTTTGAAGTGGTCTTAGCTCTTCTACAACTGCCTCTCCCACTCTTAGTTTAAAATCTCCATATCCTTTTCCTGCAAATTCATTTTGAATTTCTTCCATGGTTTGACCTGTAATCGCGCCATAAATGGTCATTAAGTTACTTATACCAGGCTTATTTACCTCATCAAAACGTACTTCTGTATCTGAATCTGTTACAGCACGTTTAAATTTACGGATAATTGTATCTGGGTCATCAATAACCGTAATAGAGGCATTAGCATCTAAATCAGATTTTGACATCTTCTTAGTTGGCTCTTGTAAACTCATAATCTTAGCCCCTACTTTAGGAATATACACTTCAGGTATTTTAAAAGTTTCACCATATAAGTTATTAAAACGAGTTGCAATGTCACGTGTTAATTCTAAGTGTTGCTTCTGATCTACTCCTACAGGCACTAAGTCTGTTTGATAAAGTAAAATATCTGCTGCCATTAAGGAAGGATAAGTAAAGAGTCCTGCATTAATATTATCACCATGCTTTTGAGATTTATCTTTAAACTGTGTCATTCGACTTAACTCACCCATGTAAGTAAAGCAGTTTAATATCCAAGCAAGCTCTGCATGGGCTGATACATGAGATTGCATATAAATAATATTTTTTTCAGGATCTAAACCTGCTGCAATATAAAGCATCATTAAGTCTCTTGCATTTTTTCTAAGTACAGCTGGTTCTTGCTTAACTGTAATTGCATGCATGTCTACAATACAATATAAGCAGTTATATTCCTCCTGCAAAGAAGTCCAATTTTTAAGGGCACCTAAGTAATTTCCTAACGTAATTGTACCAGATGGCTGCATGCCACTAAAAATAACTTTTTTTTGATCATTCATCTTGTGCACCTCTTTATTTTTACATTTTTTATGTTATCTCTTATGTTATCAAACAAATTCTTATTAATCAAGGAAAAACTCCTCTTCTAATTCCCCCCACTAGCCGAAAAAATAAAACTAAGCTATAATGAGAAAAAAGATGTTATTTAAAGAAGGGAAAAAGTATGAAAAAAATTGCAAGCTTTACAGTTAATCATATTGATTTACTACCTGGTATCTATGTGTCTCGTATAGATACTATAGGTGAAGAAGTACTTACCACTTATGATCTTCGCTTCAAAAGGCCTAATCTAGAACCTGTTATGAATACTGCCGAGATTCATACTATTGAACATATTGCAGCCACTTTTTTACGCAATCATCCTATTTTCGCTGATGAAACCATTTATTTCGGCCCTATGGGATGCCGCACGGGATTCTATTTGATTTTAAAAGGCAATAGAAGCGCTCAAGAAATTGTTCCACTTATTACCGAGTTATTTGAATTTGTTGCTAGTTTTGAAGGGGAAATTCCTGGTGCTAGTGCTAGAGATTGTGGTAATTATTTAGATATGAATTTGCCAATGGCTAAATATGAAGCTAAACGCTATGTAGAAAATGTATTACATGATATTGATGAGGTGCATCTTAACTACCCAAGCTAAATCTTTTCATAAGGATAAGAAAAGCTGATATTTGCTTTTCTTATCCTTTTATTTTACTTCTAATCTAGCTCTAAAAGACATTTTCCAGTTTTTCACAATATCTAAGCCTATTTCATATCCTATATATGACCTAACACTTTATTTTAAGGAAGTGACCTCATGTCCGAATTCATTAAACATTATTTCGCCTGTGGCAATACAGCCAAAGGCTTTCAAAACTTTTTTGCCTCTAATCTTAAAAATCTAGATAAAGTATTCATTCTAAAAGGAGGACCTGGCACAGGTAAATCTTCATTAATGAAAAAAGTAGGTACTGCTGTAACCAATAAAGGGGTTCCTGTTGAATACATTCATTGTTCTTCTGATCCCTCCTCATTAGATGGCATTATTATTAGAGAGATTGGTATAGCCATTGTAGATGGTACAGCACCTCATGTTATTGAACCAACTGCCCCTGGTGCTATAGAAGAATATGTGAACTTAGGTACAGCTTGGAATGTCGACCAGCTAGCTTCTCATAAAAATAAAATTTTATTCCTTCAGTCCGAAATTAGTGCTTGCTATCCTAAAGCCTATAGTTGCTTTTCTAAAGCACTTCGTATTCATGATGAATGGGAAAAGATTTACATTAATCAAATGGATTTTACAAAGGCAAATCAATTTACAGAAACAGTTATTGACCAAATATTAGGCACTACTTATTTTGATAAAAAAAGTACGATTATGCACCGCTTCTTCGGTTGTTCAACACCTCAAGGACCTCTCAACTATGTTCAGGAACTTATTCAAGACCTTTCCACCCGATATTTTATTAAAGGTCGTCCCGGCTCTGGGAAATCCACTATGCTTAAGAAAATTCTTGCTGCTGCCCAAACTAGAGGGATAAATACCGAGGTTTATCACTGCTCCCTTGACCCTGATAGCCTAGATATGCTCTTATTCCCTGAACTAGACCTTTGTATTTTCGATAGTACGGCACCTCATGAATATTTTCCTAGTAAACCTACTGATAGACTTCTAGATATGTATTCCGAACTTATTACACCTCATACTGACGAAGACTATGCCCTAGAACTTACTAACCTTTCTAAGCGCTATAAAGCTGCTACGTCAGAGGCTACTTCTCATCTCGCTTATGCCAAATATCTCCATGATGACCTAGAAAGATATTATATTGCTGCCACAGATTTTACTAAAATTAACACCATCACAGATACTTTAATTCATAAAATCCTAAATAAACTTCAATAAGTAATACGCTTAAAATCATTCATTCAAAAAGGTCATCAAACATGTTACTTATTTGATGACCTTTTACATCCTACTTCTTACAATTTTCCCCTTTTTCTTGAATATCTTCTTCATTTAATACAGCCTTACTTGATACAAGCTTCTTACAGTGATTACAGAAATAATTAGTTGCACCACAAGCTGCAATCAGTTCTACTTCTTTTTTGCAAGTTGGACAATAATGTTTTTCTTTCATAGCTTTATCATTCCTCTTTTATAAATTCTTCTTAAGGTAAATCCACCAAAGTGATTGCTTGGCTAGAAATTCCTTGTTCAGCCCCTGTAAAACCTAACTTCTCTTCTGTTGTTGCCTTAATATTGACTTGGTTTACATGAATCTCTAAAGTCCTTGCAATATTTTCTCTCATTTGTGCAATATAAGATGCCATCTTAGGTCTTTGGGCAATTATTGTTGCATCAATATTATGAATAATGGCATGTCTTTCTTTTAAAAGTGCACCAACATATTCAAGTAATTTTATGCTACTAATCCCTTTATACCTAGCATCTGTATCTGGAAAATGTTTCCCAATATCTCCTTCCCCAATAGCACCAATCAGTGCATCCATAATGGCATGAATAAGTACATCTGCATCCGAATGTCCCAATAACCCTTTTTCATGAGGAATTTCCACACCTCCCATAATAAGCTTTCTATTCTCAACTAATTGATGTACATCGTATCCCATACCTACTCTTAGCATTTGAATCCTCCTTAATACGAATAAATTCTAATTCATCTACCTATATACTACCTATTTTATCATAATCACCTATAAACTTCCTATACTTACATCTAATCTCGCACTCAAATTAATCCATGTTTTAATATGTGGTACAGTTCACCGTGCTAATTGCATCTGCGACCCTTTTTGGTTGGGTTAAAGATTTATTACAGATATACCACTAAAAGATATCACTATTCTAAGTGTTATATGAAGACAAATATTAGCTATTTTATGAACTACATGTTTTTATTCTTCTCTTAACAGCTCATCCAATAGTCGCTTTCGATTACTAATAAACATTTCTGTTACACGATAACTCTCTGTATCTTCATATTTACAATGGCATACCTTACCTTCGTCAAAAGAAATAATATCTGCCTCTGGAATTCCGAGAAGAATAGGAGAATGTGATGCAATGATAAATTGAGCTCCTGCCTTCGCCATTTTTACAATATGAATTAACAACGTCATCTGTCTTTGTGGTGAAAGAGCTGCTTCTGGCTCATCCATTATATAAAGACCACACTTATTAAAGGATTGGAAATATGCAAGAAAACTTTCTCCATGAGACTGTTCATGAAACGACTTTCCACCAGAGGTAAAATAGTACTCTTCCTTTGGTTTATCCCGATAATCCTCAGCCTTACTTGCTACATTAAAGAAACTTTCTGTTCTAAAGAAATAATTTGCATTTTTCCCTGCTCTTCGATAACCTTTTCCTAAACGAATTGCATTCCACAGTTCTGATACATCATCAAAGGTGCTGAATCTATAATTTATAGTGCCACCTTCTGGATTAAAGCCATATGATACTGCAATCGCTTCTAATAATGTTGATTTTCCTGTTCCATTCTCTCCTACAAAAAAGGTTACATTATTCTTGAATTCTAATGTATTCATATTTTTTAATGCTTTAATACCTTGCAAATAAGAGTTTATATTGATTTTATCCCAATCTATTTTTACTGTTTGTATATATTTATCATTCATAACTTCCACCATAAACTTTATTTTTCTTTTAATCCATTAATTATTCTTAAATTTTTATTTATCAATCTTAATTCAATTATACCACAATTTTCAATCTTATCTCCCTCCCCCATAAATTTTGTCGTAAATAAAAAGAAGCATCCTTATTAGACACTTCTTCCTCATATACTATGTAGTTAATTATATATCATTGTTCATTATGTTGTACTGCCTTAAGGTTTTCCCTTATATCTAATAGCTCTTCTTTTATTTCTTCATCTGTGGCTTGTTTTTCTAGTGCTTCAATAAGTTCATCCGCAAGGGAAAACTCCCTTTTTTCCAATGCAACGAATATCTCCAGTAGCATTATATTTTCCGTGTATTTCCCCCTACTTTTAAACTTGTCAAATTTATTTTTACTCTGATAATACAACTCCATAGCCTTTTCATTCTGTTGTACATGAAAATAGCTCAGGCACAGATTAAGAAGCCACACAATCTGCATTACACCTCTTAATTTTACTTGGTATAAAGGTTCAAGTAATGCTATTGCCTTGTCATACTGCTTTAAGTCATAGTAACCTGCACTTAAATTAATATCAAGCATTCTTCTAAGGGTACTTCCCTTTGCTTTTTGTTTTATTATTTCCATCTGTTCAATATATTCCTCTGGTCTACCGTTCTTTAGAAGCGTTATTGCTTTTTGAACCTTTTTATTATACGACAGATTATAAAATATATTAAACAATACTACTGATACAATAACAAAAATCCCTACTGTATAATATCCTTTTAGGAAAGTATCCTCTGGAATAGAAAAAACTTTTTGTATAACTAACAGAATTATTCCACATACAAATCCTATACCCATGATTTTCATTACTCTTTTCATCGCTTCAACTCCTTACCTTGTTACCATTCATCACTGTATTAAATTATATAAAGTATAATACTAAAATCTACCCTAATTATACCACAATTTTCAGTCTTATCTCTCTTCCCCATAAATTTTGTCGCAAATAAAAAGAAGAAGCATCCTTGTTGGACACTTCCTCTGAATGTGCTATGTAGTTAATAACATCGTCATTTATCTTTATTTGAATGCTATCAAGCTCTTTGTCTTGGTTAATGGTTATTTCATCAATCAGTATATGCAATAGCTTTTTCTTCCTCTACTTTAAATACTACTAAACTGGAAGTTATCTATTGCTTCTTCTTTGATACCAACCAAGAAGTGACTGTTGCTATATAACCTAAGGCTAAGTATATCCCAGCATAAATAATAAATGCTTTTTCTCCCACATCAAAAAATATCCAAGTTCCAAGTACAAATAATACTGCACACAATAATGGTTGGAACCATGAAGTTTTAATATTCTTACCTGAAAAAATTCCTACACATATTGACAGTATGGGATTAATAGCAAAAAACAACAAAAAACAAGCAGCCATACCTCCATCACCTTTTACAAAGGCAACAGCGCACCAAGGCAATAGTAACATTATTAAAACTGACATAAATACACAAATGATATTCTTTCTTGCCATAGTATTAACCTCCACAAATTCTAATTTATCGTTGCTTTATATATTCTCTGAATCCAGCCTTAACCGATAGAAAAGTTGAAGCCATTCTGCTTGCTTTTCTATCGATTCTGTCACATTATTAAGGGTTCTTTTGCCAATCCGCCTATCTAACACAGCACACATTCTTTCCAACGGATTCTCAGAATTTATACTGTCTTGAATACTCTGATTTCGATAGTTTTCAAGAGCTTCATAGAATTCATTATCCGTGTATTCTGGTCAGGATTGCATAGGCACAGTATCCATCAGTGACCAAAATTCATCCCAATATTCTCCGATACCAATAGGATTGAAATTTTTCTTGTAACCATTTTTAATGAAATAGGTATTAACGGTTTCCCAAGAAAATTGCTTTACCAACTTGTTGTCAATATAGATTTCAAAAATATGACATCCATCCATGCCAACATAGGAAATACAGTTATATCTAACTCGTCCGTGCAAACATTTGGCAAGCATTTCTTGTTCAAGATATTTACGCATACCACTCCAAGAACCTAATATTTTACCCATTCAATCACCCCCTATAAATTAGAATTTATTAAATGGATTTACACCATTTTTTAAAAA
The DNA here is from genome assembly GCA_029851645.1 of Cellulosilyticum sp. Lineage (GTDB taxonomy): Bacteria > Bacillota > Clostridia > Lachnospirales > Cellulosilyticaceae > Cellulosilyticum. Next base: position 7,190 of record JARKVN010000045.1, read on the forward strand.
ACTCCTTTTGAGCTTGTGTATCTAGAAACTCATTTATATCAGCATAATCATATAGACTGACAATATCTTTTCTTAATGCTTTTTGACCTAATTTTACCAAATATATTTTATCATTTGCTCCCATCATTTCCGATTGAACAGCATTTATACGAGAGCCATTACACTTTATTCCATATCCCCTACTCAACAAGGCATCTCGAAATTTTTGGTATGCTGGTAAGTAATTATAATCTGATGCTGAAACTTCCTTGCCATCTACATAGGCTTTCAACACTATGTCATCTGATGTGTCTGCTTCATTTGCTAAAATAGTTATTTTAAATTTGATATTCGACTCTAAACTAACAATAAAAACAATATACTCTTCCACATCAAGCACCTCCCAAATTCTGATTTTTCAGCACACTAAACTAGAACTTGTAATTCTCCATTAAATATTCCTTTCTTCTTTGATATGTAGGGGATAACCGAAATTCTCCATACATACTACAATAGAGTTAATCTGCTGTTCACTCATATTGTGACAAAAGAAACGTACCAACTGATTCGCTCTTTGGATTTCTGTTTCTCTGCCATATAAAAAAATCCAGAAATGAATATCCATCCAATACTCCGCCTGTTCCATACAATCAAATCGGTAACTTCTTCCTTCCCTACTTGCTCTCGTATTCTGCTCCCACCCATGAAATGTATCTTTTATTTTTTGAAGTATTTCTTCAATCGGCAGAGCCTCTAATACCGTTAATTCACCTTTTCCAAAACGGTATTTTTCATATACTGTTTTATCGTCCATTATGATACCAGGTTTGTATTTCCAAAAGACGAGTTCCACCTCACGTACAGGAGGATATTCCTCATGAAACATCAAATAGGCGGTTTCCTCTAATGAGTTATGGCTCCAATATTCACAGCATGACGTCTGCAAATCTTCCGCAGTCCACTCTATCCCTGTCAGCCTACGTATTTCCTCTACCTGTTCCTCTGTTGGTAAATCATAATAATCAGCAATTTCTTCAATCAGTTCTTTTACTTGCTCTAAATTTTTATCTTCCATGCCTGCCTCCAACTAAAATTTACATTACTCTTCATCCATAAATAGTTCAAATGCTGTATCACTTAATTCCCCACAAGGATTTATACAATTATTTTCTTCATCAATCACTTGATATGTCATTTGTGTACCATCAAGACTTGCCTCACCATCTAGAGCCATTAAGATTGTATAATAAGTTTCATTTAAGATTTGATTTATCAAAACTCTTAAGTCTTCCAAATCCACTCCTAATTTTGCTATCTCTTTTATTTTTTCCGATACAGCAGTTCCTGAGTTTAAATCTAAATACATTTCTAATGCATCATTCTTCTCATTAAAGCATTTCTTCACAAACTCTTGTCCAGTCACTTTACTTCCTCCACCTAAATTCTAATTTTCTAGTCTACACACCTAGATTTTACCTCTATGATTTACACTCATTTTGTTCATTTTTGTCCCAGATGGCAAATTCACCATATCCTAAAAACTCTCTTACTTCCAATACTTCCTTGCCTTTTATTATAATTTCCATATGGTTTTCTTCATCCCAATTAGGAACACAATATACACTTGCCCCTAACAACATATCATTTGAGTCGTATGGATTCTTATAAATATGAATCGAGCAGAGCTGTATATATTTCATTATTTCTCTTCTAGTAGCTTGTTTGAGTCCTTCCATATAATCTACATCTGGATAATCTTTAACTTGTTCATTTTTCCATTCACATGCTAAATGAAGTATCTTATCTACCATTTCCTTATCTAAATTATTAATATATTGCTCCAGATATCGCTCAGCTTCATCAATCTGTATTTTATTTCTATCAAAATAAACGGAACACTCAGTATTAAACAAAGAATTATAACCTACTCCCTCTAATAAAACTTCATCATCATCCTCCATCCTGTAAAATACAAACTATTCTCTCTACAAATTCTAATTTATTCATCGACTTATCACAGTTCAATTTTATACTCCGATATATGATTTCTACTTGATGTCATAGCGATGACGATTAACTGAAAAAAGATGACATTATTAAGCACTAATTGAAACTTTCTTCATAATTCACCGCAAAATTAAAAAGTTGTACAATCCTTGAAAGCCAAGTAATTGTAAGACTTTATTTACTGTACCTAATGGGCTTTGAACCTACAATGCACGATTTAGGAAACTGTATTACACCGATTTCTTTCTTATCTAAACTCCCAAAAAACCTCCCCTATTTGTGGTATGGTTCACCATGCTATAAATAAGGGTGTTTTTTATCAAACTAAGCCTATCAAGGCTTTTCCCCAATAGGCTTCAACTTTAATTCATATATTTTATTCTTAGATCTTGCACAACATCTAGTGGCAATTTTGTTTTCTGTGCTATCATTTCATTATCTAGTTCATCTAGTAATGCTTTTGCTAGTTCTAGCTTCTCTTTTTGCCTTCCTTCTTGTAGTCCTTGTTGTAGCCCTCGCTGTAGTCCTTCTTGCAGACCTTCTTGCAGACCTTCTTGTAACCCCTTAAACTTAGCTGCTTCTTTCATTTCTTCTATCGTTCTTGTAATATTTGCAACCATACAATCAACCTCCTTTTTATTAGTATCTAGGATTTCTATTGCTTGCCTTGCTACTTCATCTTGTAGTGTATTTTTTATCCAGTTTTTAAGTTCTAGCTTCTCTTCTGCTGTGAACCTTGAAAAAACTTCTGTTATTGTGACAATACGTTTCATGTATTCTTCTACATC
>JARKVN010000027.1 GCA_029851645.1 Cellulosilyticum sp.
ACCAGAATATCGTGCTAGGTCAATCGTACTTTCTATATTCCAGTTATCTAAGTAGTAACTTTCTAGTCCCTCCACATTCTCCTTATCAAACTCATAGGATACTATCACTTGAGCATCCTCATCTTTCCAACCACTTCCATCTTTTGAACGCTCAATCTCTAAAACTTCAATAGTTGTTGGTAGAACTTCTTGCCCTCTGCTATATCCTCCTGCTCTTATCCAAATGATTTTATTATCATCTTCTATAATCTCTCTTATTTTACCCAATAGCTCAATGAGCTGCTTTTCTGATAAATAAGCTTCTAAATCAATATATTTATTCCCTCCTTCCTTAGGTTTTAGGTACCAATCCACAGCACTACTCACCAAATAATTCCCTGACTTTCCAATACATTCCCCTTCCTTAAAAACTGCAGCAGCACCATACATATTAAACTTATGACTATACTTAGTTTCCTTAGTTAGTATTTCATTCATAACAGGTGATAAAGACCATGAGGTTTTAGTATATACGTCCTTCACATACCCTTCTAAATTATTTAAAATATCAAAGATATGATTTTCATACTCTCGTTGTATATCTATCTGCTTACTATAAGTAAATACAAACATCATCACTAAATATAGTGCCATAAACCCTAATACAACTTTTTTTAAAATTACTCTATAAGCTCTCATCTAATCCCCCTCCTCCAATCGATAGCCTACTTTTATAATGGTTTTAATACGCCCTCCTTCTAAACCAAGTGCTTTTCTTAGCTTTTTTATATGATTATCTAATACTCTGTCATTTCCACTAAACTCATATCCCCATAGCTTAACAAGAATTTGCTCTCTACTTAATATTTGATTTTTATTATGTAGCAAATACTCCAGGAGCTGATACTCCTTATGCGCCAGTCTAATCTCCTTCCCATCAACAGTCACGATCCTCTGTTGACAGTTCATACAGATTTTTCCAACGCTCAGCTTATTCTCCACAATGATACCTTTACTTCTCTTAATGAGAGAAATAACTTTAGCATATAAAACACTCAATAAAAAAGGTTTTGTTATATAGTCGTCTGCTCCTAGGTTATAACCTTCCAAGAAGTTACTTTCATCTGCCTGAGCTGTTAAAAAAATAATAGGTACTTTATTGGTTTTTCTAATTTGTTTGCAAGTAGCCAAGCCATCTAATTGAGGCATCATAATGTCTAATAGCACCAAATCATATTCTATATCTGCTAGATACTCTAGTGCTTCTAATCCATTTTGTGCACAATCTAACTGGCATCCCTTATTCTTAAAATAGTCACTTAAAACTTCGCGCATACGCTCCTCATCTTCTACAAGTAATATCTTATACATTGATCTACCTCCTTGACTTTATCCTAAAGCCTTTATCTATCTTTTATGTATCCATTCTACCTATTTATTGACAAAATAAAAATGGCTATCATAGATAATCCTATGTTAGCCACTTTTATCTCTTATCTAAAACATCTCTTTTATCAATATCTATATACTGATACATTATTCTTTATCCTTGCAAAAATCACATGTATTACAGTATCGGATATTCTCTTCAAAAATAATTTCTAAAGTATTCATAAACTGCTTGGTTTTCATGTTTTCTTTCTTATGCACAATAATTCTTTTGGGGCAAATGGTAATGAGTACATGAAGCAACAAATCTTCTTTTGTTAAAGTACTATCTAATAGAAGCTCCTGACAGTACTTCTTAATATAGTAGCCTGTCATATTTTTAAATGCTTCATTATATATTTGCACCTGCCCTTCAGCCTTATAAAGGATATGAATTTCTTCCTCTAATGGGACAGCTAGTAAACTTGCCTCTCTCATCAGTTTAATAAAAGTTATAACTTCCTTCTTTGTTACATAATCTTCAATAAACTGCTGTAATATATCCCTTATTAAAATCTTATATTTTCCTAAACGAAATTGTATCCACCCTTCAATATTGAGCGTTTGCTTTTCTTTAATTTCATTGTAAATAGGTAAGTACAATAAGTAATAAGTGATATACGAAAAGCCTTCTTGCCTAGAAAGATAATTATTTCTCAAAAAAGCATCTGTTATCTCTCTTTTCTCTAATATAGGTAAATCCTCTCGCTTTTTTAAATACTGATAACATACCTTTAGTAAGGCTGCTTTTTGAACAATATCACTGATTACATGTGCTAAACTTTCATCACTTTTTGACTTAGGCGAAGTGGCATCATAATGTACAATATACATCTTATCCCTATCTTCTATATTAAATCTATCACATATTTCATTTTCTTCTATAAGCTCTGATAACTTAGCTGTAATCTCTTCCTTTAAACTTTTTGTGTAAAACATATAGTGGCACATAACTTCACCCTCGAAGAATGAGTCTCTATAAATAGTATATTGTGCTAAGCTTGACACCTTGCTATCTATTGCTACTTATCAAGATATTTAATCATATCTTCTAGTTCATCTTTAGTAAAAACATACTGGTCATTACAGAATGGACATACTAATTCAGCCTGACCATCTTCATCTGCCATTTCTTGTAAATCCTTTTTCCCTACACTAAGAAGTGCTCTTTCCATACGGTCTTTATTACAATCGCATACAAAGGTAACCGCTGTCTGCTCCATATATTCTACTTCACCAAGCAAACTTTCAATCACATACTCAATAGACTGCCCCTTATCCAGCTTATCCGTTAAATTTCCAAAATCCTTTAGTCTCTCCTCAAGCTCATCTACTGCTTCATCTTTTGCATCAGGAAGGACTTGAATAATGATACCTCCCGCTTGTTTAATGCTATAATCCACATCCACTAAAACGCCTAAAATAACAACTGAGTTTGTTTGTTCTGAAACCGCAAAGTAGTAGGTTAAATCCTCTGCAATCTCTCCTGTCAGCATTGGGACTTGTCCTGAATAAGGCTCTTTAAGTCCTAAATCTTTAACAACAGTCATATTCGCATTTCCGACAGCACCACCTACATCTAATTTGCCAAGATAATTTAAGTGAGACTCAATTTGTGGATGATAAACATATCCTTTCACTTCACCTTTTCCATTCCCCTCAGTAATAATACCTCCAAGTGGACCATCTCCCTTAATAATAATGCTAATACGGTCCTCATCCCGTTTAAGCATAGCCCCCATCATTGCTGTAGCAGTTAAAGTTCTCCCTAATGCTGCGGATGCTACTGGTGTTGTTTGATGCTTTTGACAAGCCTCATTCACGAGATTTCTTGAGTTGGTTCCAAAAAATCTAAAATTAGCGCCTTTATCAATACCTCTTACCATATAATCTGCTTTATTTTTAATCATCTTACTCTATCCTCTCTTTCTTACAACATAAGTAATACGCTGAGTTTCCTCATTTACTTCTTGTAGACTATAATTATCATACATACCAATAAGTTCTAATCCCGCTTCTTGTAATAAAAAGCTAATGGTCTCTCTACTATAAGCTCTTTGAAAATGATTTTCTACTATACGCTCATACTTACCATCCTCATCTTTTAGAAAGAAGCTCACTTCATACTCGTTAATTTCCTCTTCTTCATCATAGAAGTTCTCCCAAATATAAGCCGCCTCTTCTGTCTGATCTGCAAAAATCTGTGTTCCTAATACTTCCTTATATTTGTAAGGTGTATTCATATCAAAAATAAACAAACCATTTGGTACTAGAAAAGTTTCAACCCGTTGGAATGTACTTAACACCTCATTTTCTTCTAAAAGATAATTCATGCTATCACAACAGCTACAAATCAGGTCTACTTCTTTATCTAATTCAAAAACAGACATATCTTGCATAAGATAAAGAATAGAAAGCTCCTCCTCATAGGCATGATCTTGTGCCACCATCAACATTTCAGGGGAGTAGTCAATCCCTACAACATCTTTCCCATCCTTAGCAAAGAGCATGGTCATTTGTCCCGTTCCACATCCCAATTCACAGACCGACTGAACCCCTTTCTTTTGATCTTTAACACGTTTTATAATAAACTGATACCACTTATCATAAGGCGTATCTTCCATAAACAAATCATAGACACTTGCAAACTCTCTGTAAGCTTTCATTTTACACCTTCCTCACCGCCTTATTTTAATATCTTATTATAACTTATTTTTATATTTTTGGCTTTACTTTTTTTGTTTTCTAGAAATTGATAAATATAATTATCATATTTATCATTGTAATTTTTTTTAGTTATGCTATCATATCATTGATACATAGTGTACGATATGGATATCTATAGCCTATCTTTATCCATAAGATATTTATATCTTGCACATATTTTTAAGCTATAATACTTAACATTAATATTTTAGGAGAGTGATAATACTTTGGACCCATCGTTATCGGTACAAATTACTTGTCTGGTACTACTACTAGCTGCTTCTGGCTTCTTTTCTGCTTCAGAAACAGCTTTAATGGCAATTAGCAAACTAGACGTACGCTACATGATTGAACAAAATCTAAAAGGTGCAAAAAAATTAGAAAAATTATTAGAAGATCCCAACAAACTACTTGGTTCTATTTTAGTAGGTAATAACTTAGTAAATATTTTAGCTTCTTCTTTAGCTACTATGATTGCTATTGGATTAAGTGGTGGTTCTTCTAGTGGTATAGGCGTAGGACTTGCAACTGGTGTGATGACTTTATTAGTCCTTATCTTTGGAGAAATTACACCCAAATCCTTATCTACTCAAAATGCTCAAAAAATTGCTCTTTTAGTAGCTAGTCCTATTTCTATCATCGTAACTATTTTTCATCCTGTAGTTAAAATTTTAATGTTTATTACTAATGGGATTATCAGACTTTTAGGAGGCGACCCTAATAGTACTAAACCTTTCATTACAGCAGATGAACTAAAAACCATCGTAACAGTTAGTCATGAAGAGGGTGTTTTAGAAACTGAAGAAAAGCAAATGATTTATAATGTGTTTGACTTTGGTAATTCTTGTGCTAAAGATATTATGGTTCCTCGTATGGATATGATTGCGATTGATATCCATGCAAGTTATGAGGAAATCATAGAACTTTATAAAAGCGAGCAATTCTCAAGAATGCCTGTATATGAGGATTCTTATGACTATATTATTGGTATTTTGCATATAAAAGATTTAATTTTAAACGATGTAGACCCTAGCAAATTCCATGCAAGAGACTACTTAAGAGAAGCTTACTTCGTTCATGAGTTTAAAAATAATGATGAACTCTTTAAAGAAATGCGTGCTGAAAAAATTGGTATTGCTATTGTTTTAGATGAATATGGTGGTACAGCAGGACTTGTTAGTATGGAAGACTTAATTGAGGAAATTGTTGGAGATATTGATGATGAATATGACCAAACAGAAGAAGAAATTGTTAAGATTAATGATCATGAGTATGTCGTAGAAGGAACTTCTCGTATTCCAGAAATCAATGAGTCCCTTAATCTTAACATTATTTCAGAGGATTTCGACTCTATAGGTGGCTTTGTCATCGGTCTATTTGACCGTTTCCCTACAGATGGAGAACGTATCACTTATGAAAATTGTACCTTTGTTATAGAAGAAACACTTAATAATCGTATCAATCGTTTACGTATCCTTGTCAATCCATTATTGGAAAATTAAAATGATACTTTTTATAGAAAAAGCCTGATTAATAGGTAAAAATACTATTAATCAGGCTTTTTTCTATACTTTTATTAACTTTATTATCAAAATATTACTACTTAATTCTCAGTTTATCATTTTAATATCCTTTAGCTAATAGCAATACTTGCTCCTGCATGACATGAGAAGTTAATGGTTGCGTTATTACCTGTAGCTGTAGCTTCAAATACCATTAATAAGCGATCTCCTAGATCTAAATCTACATTGAAAGCTTTATTATTGATATAAACTACACCTTGTTGTGGTTGTGATGAAGAGGTAAAGGTAACAATATCTACACTGACGCCTAAACTCTTAAATACATTGCTTGTTGGACTAATTGGTTCATATAATATAGCAGTAATTGTTAATGTTTCACCTGATTTTAATCTTACATTGCCTGTAGGTACCACATAAGCTGTTAGATTGCTTAATCTACCTTCTCTTGGCACAATGAATACACCATTAAATTGTGAACTATTGCTTTCTATTGTAATTTCACCTGTTACAAGATTCTTTTTGGTTACATCCGCATTTCCAAATCCTAATAAAGCTACATTTTTAGGGTCTTTACCTGTAGCATTAGCCCCCTCTATAATCACGTCATCTGATGTAGCAAAAGGAATAATCGCACCTAAACCATTTGCACCCGGTTCACCTGCTGGTCCTTGTACTCCATCACGTCCGTCTCGACCGTCACGTCCATCTTTACCATCACGCCCATCTTTACCATCACGTCCATCTACTCCATCTCGACCGTCTACCCCATCTACTCCATCGCGTCCATTTTGACCGTTTTGACCATTTTCTCCATTAATTCCGTTTACTCCATTGACTCCATTTTCGCCATTTCCACCATTTTGGCCATTCTCTCCATTTTCTCCGTTTTGACCGTTTTCTCCATTAACTCCATTTATTCCGTTCTCGCCATTTTCTCCGTTGTTTCCATTTTCTCCATTTTGGCCGTTCTCTCCATTTTCTCCGTTTTGACCGTTTTCTCCAGGTCTTCCATCTTTTCCTCTAATCCCTGAAATACATTTTGTACATTCATAGTAACATCCTGAGCATTCTTTACATTCTTTTTCTCGGCACTCTTCTCTTTCTCGACATCTTTCCTGATCACATAAACATTCTTCTTTTCTTGCACGATATTCTCTCTTATCCATACTTCTTTCCACTCTCCTCTAATTATTTTGATCTCTGTGTTGCAATATCTCTTAACCTCATTTCTACATATGAATTACTTCATGATATATTATGTAATTTGAATGCCTATGGTGACACCAATCTCTCATTTTTTCAAGAAATGATGTTCTTTAATCCTACTTAACTTTTCTACTCTTTAAAGTCAGATATTATACGCAAATAGCTTCTTATTAACAAAAAAATGACGATTAACTATTCTTTCAAGTTAATCGCCTATCTATCAAATATTTCCTTACTGCTCTTCTTGTTTTCTCTTATTCATTTCTCTTTTCTTCTTGGTCATTAATCCACCAATTCTTCCTGTTTCCTTAGCACTAAGTGACTTCCACCCATACTCTTGTACCTTCTCTAATAACCCCAACTCTTCAGCAATCTCAAGTTTCATCTTATCCTCTGGTGGTAGGGCATCAAATAATTTTTCTTTATTCTTAATTGATTTATCCTTCATAACTCTTCTCCTCTAACAATAAAATCTATTAGAGTATGTTACCTTTTACTAATTTTTATACATCCTCCTCGATTTTCTCCTATGTTTATTGAGCTAATTTTTTATTTCATACCTCATGACTATTCTAAATTTCATTAAACATTTTTTATTATTATTGACATTATGTTTTAAACGCGTTATATTGTTTACATTCAAATCACGTAATGTAGAGGTGCAATAATCATCAGTAAGCTTTTTGATTTCTACAAGGAAAGTTGAAAAAAGCTGAAAGGGAGTATTGCCGAAGGAATACATAGCTTGTACTATTCTTTCCTGGTTGTATTGTTAACAGCTATACAACTGTCATTCTTTATACTACAATTAAAGAATGGAGAGCTACATATCATCATAGCTTTGTTTTTGTACTCAGTATTTATGATTGTAGTAGCCAGCCTCTATGTGCTGGTTTTTTATTAGTTAATTTTGATAACAGTTACTTTTTACTTTATATGGAATAAACTGTTAATAAGAAGTACTTTTTAAAGTTAACAATATATTTTACTAAATAACGGAGGATGAAATTTATGGCAATTTTTGAGGGTGCAGGTGTTGCAATCGTTACACCATTTTTAGCAAATGGAGCTATTAACTTTGAAAAATTAGAAGAATATATTGATTTTCAAATCGATAACGGCACAGATTCTATTATTATTTGTGGTACAACAGGTGAAGCTTCTACAATGACGGATGAAGAGCAGCTTGAATGTATTAAAATCGCTGTTGACCGAACTGCAGGTAGAGTTCCTGTCATTGCTGGTACAGGAAGTAATGATACAAGGCATGCCATCAGTTTAACTCAAAGAGCAAAAGCTTTGGGTGTTGATGCTACTCTTCAAGTGACACCTTACTATAATAAAACAACACAAAAAGGGTTGATTGAACACTTTACAACGATTGGTCGTGAAGTAGATCTTCCTATGATTCTTTATAGTGTACCAAGTCGTACGGGCGTAACCATTGAACCTAAAACAGTTGCTCACCTTGCGAAATATGACTTTGTTCAAGGCATTAAAGAAGCTACTGGTAATATTTCTACTGTAGCTGAGATTGCTGCACTTTGTGGAAAAGATTTTCCAATTTATTCTGGTAACGATGATCAAATCCTTCCCGTTCTTTCTTTAGGTGGTAAAGGTGTCATTTCTGTTTTATCCAACGTTGCCCCAAAACAAACCCATGAGATGGTCAAACTTTATCTTGAAGGCGCACACGAAGTAGCTTTACGCTTACAATTAGATTTATTACCACTTGTTAAAGCTCTTTTTTGTGAAGTCAATCCTATTCCGGTTAAAGCAGCACTTAATTTTATGGGAATGGAAGCTGGTCCATGTCGATTACCACTTATTGAGCTTGAAGAAGAACATGCCACCTTACTTAAACAGGCACTCATTGATGCCAACCTACTAGCATAAATACAACCAATAAAAGACATCTTATAGGTGTTAAGACAACTTCAGAAAGGATGAAAAGCATGACAAAAATATTAATGCATGGTTGTAATGGAAAAATTGGAAGAGCCATTACACGTCTTATTAAAGAGCAAGAAGACATTGAAATTGTAGCAGGAGTTGACCCTTACTTAGAACTACCTAACACTTATCCTGTCTTTGCTAATATAAATGAATGTAATGTTACTACAGATGTCGTGATTGATTTCTCTACTGCCTCTGCAGTAAGACCACTTATTGACTACTGTCTTAACCAAAAATTTCCAGCTGTTATTTGTACAACTGGCTTATCTGAAGAAGATACCACTTATTTAAAAGAGGCTAGTAAACATATTCCTATTTTCTTCTCTGCTAATATGTCTCTTGGTGTTAATCTTCTTATTGCTCTTGCTAAACGTGCAACAGAAATCTTAGGAGATAGCGGTTTTGATATTGAAATCATTGAAAAACATCATAATCAGAAAATCGATGCGCCAAGTGGTACTGCTCTAGCCATTGCTGATGCCATTAATGATACTTTAAATCACGAATATACTTATTGCTATGACCGTAGCACCATAAGAGAGAGACGCCCTAAGAAAGAAATTGGTATTCATGCTGTTCGTGGTGGTACCATTGTCGGTGAACATGATATTTTATTTGCTGGTAATGATGAGTTTATTACCCTCTCTCACCAAGCAACTTCAAAAGAAGTTTTCGCTAATGGCGCCATTAAAGCCGCGAAATTCCTAGCTCATAAGGCACCTGGTTTATACAATATGGATCATTTATTAAATGATTAAGTCTACTTAAATGATAAAAAGCTGAACTTCTAGCTCAGCTTTTTATCATCACCTATTGAATTAAAATTCTATCCCTCTTCTAGCATCTATTCCCTTTTGCATCGGATGCTTAACCTCTTCAATTCTACTAATATAATCTGCTCTTTGTGCAATACAATCTGGCAAACTTCTTCCTGTTAAAATCAATTCTACATCTTCAGATTTACCATCAATTAACTCACAAACCTCTTCTTCTGCTACAAATCCAAGGTCTAACGAATTAAGAATTTCATCTAGAATAAGGATGTCACATTGTCCTGTATCCATCACTTTACTTGCAAATTTCAGGGCATTACTTGTTTCACTTCTTAGTTCTTGCTTTTCATCTTCATTCAATTCCCAAGTAAAACCTCTTTTTTTCTCGAAATGAAAAATTTTAAAATCTGGTTCTAATCCCTTAATCATTCGACACTCACCAGTTGTATCATGTTTCAAAAATTGTATCATAATGACCTTATAATCATTTCCAACTGCCCGAATCCCTAATCCAATTGCAGCAGTTGTTTTTCCTTTCCCATTACCACAGTAAACTTGAACAAGTCCATTTTCCATTTTATTTCCTCCTCAGCCTGCCATGCCTACTTCCTATACATTACTGTATTGCATACTTGTACCTTTTATTTATAATATAAAATTCTGTCCAAATTGCTTAAAGTAATTCATACGTACTTTATAGTCTGGTATCCATTTTGCAACTTCTTCCCAAAAATCTTGGCTATGATTAAAATGTTTAAGATGCACGATTTCATGCAAAACAACATAAGCAATCATTTCTAATGGTGCACAAAGGATTTTCATATTAAAAGATAAATTTCCCTTAGAGGAACAACTCCCCCATCTTGTCGCTTGTTTTCTTATAGTAAGCTTCTGATAACTGACACCAAGCTTTATTGCATATTGATTAGCTAGTTCTGTAAGCATTTCCTTCGCCTGCTTTTTAAAAAATTTCTCCATTTCTTTTCGAGCAATATTTTCACTACCATTTGAGATGACTATAAACCTACCTTCTTTACGATACACTGTTGGTTTTTTATTTAAATCACTTATAAGCTCTACCGGCCAATATGTTCCTAGATATAAGATTTGCTTTGTTTGATACCAATCGTTTTTCTGATATAAGGCTCTCTTTTTCTCTAATGTTTCAAGAATCCATGTTTCATGTTGCCTTATAAAATCCTCTATTGCTTTATTAGTAACATAGTTTGGTACCTTAACCAATACCTCTAATTTGTCATTAATAACAATACTAGCCGTTTTTCTCTTTTGTCTTATTACAGTATACCGCATTAGCTTATTTTTTCCTTTTATTGTTATTTTTTTATTTTTTTGTATATTGATTAATTCCCTATTATTATACCATATCTCTTAAAATAAGCTATAGGGATTATCAAATAAAATCCCCAAAAAAATAGAGAGCACTTATCCTAGCACTCTCTTATTTGAAGCATCTATTTCCTATTCTTATCCATCTATTCTTTCCTCATAGTCAGTCTCTAATCTATGCTCATGAAACTCTGCTTCTTTTTCATTAATTTCTTCCACAGTATCTAATTTATTAATAGAAATCTCATAAGCAGTCTTTGTAATGCTTTCACCTGTTTCTAACTTCTTCTGATATACTCTACTTTGAATACGTCCCCATACTTCTATATGATCACCTACAGATAAGTTCTCTGAAAATCTTGCTGTACGTCCCCAAGTAATACAGGGTATGTAATCAGATTTATGATATGCTCTATTAACAGCTAAATGAATATCTGTAATTTCCCGCCCAAAGGGTGTTGTACGATAAATTGGTTTCTTACAAATATAACCATTTAGATAAATATGATTCTTACTTTTTGAAAGTTCTCCTACTGGTACCTCCTTCATATCTAGGCAAAAAACTGTTAAAATCAGCTTATTCTTTCCCTCTGAATATTGGTTATATGAACGAAGTTGTCCTTCTATCTCCACCGTTTTACCTTGTATATTGCCATGGATTGGTAAGAGTCTTTCTGAAATAGTAATGGGTAGTATATCAAATGAATTGCTTAATCGAGGAATTTGCAAGTCAAAACTATAAAACCCTTCCCCATATACTTTATGACTAAATTTCGCTTCACTTATTACCTTGCCAATAAGAATCACTTCGTTATTTTGTACCCTTTGCTCCATCATGCTTCCCCACTCCTTATCATCTACTTGTTCTTTATCTTGGTTGGTTTGTCTATCTTTAACATCCTATTCATATTTCACTTTAAATATACCTTTCTTAATGATTATTTTTATCACTCTTTTTACTTTCGCTTCATAGTATATATTAGTCACTCAAGTTGACACCAACCACGAATTCTAAAGTGAGGCTACAATTCTTATGGAAACTTCTATCACTACTATTATCATCTCCTTAAAGAAAGATTTGGCACGAGTTATAGAGCAAAATCATTACAATCTTCTCTCTCCAGAAGTCATAAAACTTAGTACTGAACTAGATCATTTAATGATACCCTTATTTAAGAAACAACTAGATTTAGATGATTCTATCAAATGATTCACTTAAGATTTTGATATATCATGAGAAAGGACACAAAGTCCTTTCTCATTTTTAATTTGTGGGGCATTGTCTTCCTTCATGATTAAGTGAATAATTATCTTTATAAATGAGTTCACTAATAGGCACTATTTCATACCCTTTATTTTTAAGCCCTTCTATTATTTGTGGTAGGGCTTCTGCCGTATGTTTGGCGCCATTATGAAGTAATATAATTGAGCCATCCCCTAAGTGTTTATGGCCAAGTACTTTATTAACAATTGTAGGTGCATCATAACCTTTCCAATCAATAGAATCCACATCCCATTGAATGGTATAATACTGACACTCCTTAGCAGCTTCTAAAACTGTATTATTATACTCCCCATAAGGTGGCCTATATAAATAACATGTTTGTCCTGTTACCTCTAAAATAGTTGAATGAGCCTCCATAATATCTTTTTTAATGGCTTCTTTATTCATACTATTAACATGAGGGTGCTTATTGGAATGATTGGCTACATCATGACCAGATGCTGCAATTTTTTTAACAAGCTCTGGATATTTTCTTATCCAATCACCTACCATAAAAAAAGTTGCTTTTACTTGATACTTATCTAATGTAGCTAAAATCTCCTCAGCATCTTCATCTCCCCAAGCTGCATCAAAAGTAAGTGCTACTTTTTTTTGCCCCTTTGTATCTACACAATATATAGGTAGTTTCTTAGTTGTGCTACTTGATACACCTACACTTCTACTTGTTTTGATGACAACACTCATAACAGATAAAAAAGGTGCAAGAATACTTAATACTACTAATATAAGAGCAAGTGTTTTTTTCAGTTTAAGCTTTTGTTTTCTTTTCAATTTATTCCCTCCAGTTAAGTCTTTATATCTGTTATTATTTACAGCTTTTACCTACTTATTCCTTGTCCTATAAATTTTCATAAAACAAAAAAACACTTGGCATTAAAGATTAGGCTATTAATCTTTAATGCCAAGTGCTTTCTTATATTATACTATTGATTTCTTAGTAACCTTCTATCTCATTTTAAAACATTCTTTTATATCCCATAATTGGTGCATCACCTCTTTGCCATAATGGTGCTATAGAAACACTTTTTCCTGGCACTGGTGAGTGAATGACTTGATTATTTCCCATATAAATTGCCACATGTGTGACACTGCTATATCCATAAAATACTAAATCCCCTGGTTTTAATTCACCTTTAGATACAGCATACCCATTACTTGCATACTGAGCTTTTGAACTTCTTTGAAGATTGATACCAAAGTTTTTATAAACCTGTTGTGTAAAACCTGAACAATCTACTCCAGTTTTTAAATTATTACCACCACTTACATAAGGTGTTCCAAGAAATTGTTTTGCATAAGCAACAACTTCTTCTCCTAATGAAATTTCTTCTACTGGAGTTACTTCTTCTACGATTTCTTCTATGTTTTCTTGCTCAACTTCTACTTCTGGAATGATAGTAGGTGCTATGCTTTCTAAATCTTCTTCTTCTGAATCTACTACTATGTAATCTTTCTCTATATAAACAACTTCACCTTCTACAACAGCCTCATAATAGCCATCTATCTCTTGATTAATTCCTATCTCTTCACCTTCATAAAGATATAATGCTGTTTCTGCCTGTTTATCAGGTGATACATATGCTTTTACATTGCTACTTACTAATCCTACTTCTGCAGCCATTACACTGCTATAACATCCTACTAATACTGCTGTTCCTACTAACATTTGTAAAATCTTTTTGTTCATGTTTTACTTTTCCCCCAGGCGTATTATTAAGTTACACTCTTTATTCCTATAATTTGAATTTCCATTAACTATTTATTAAAGATATAATTTATTTATTAACTAATTATTACAAATTTAATTATATCTTTATTTCTTCCTTCTGTCAACTTTATATCCCTATAAAAAGTAAAAAACAGCCAATTGTTATAAAAACTTTTAGCTGTTTTGACTCATTCTATTGAATACTGAACTTAAATGTTGTTTGTTGTTTATAAATTTCATCTGGTTTCAAAGTAATCGCTTGTCTATTCACCTCATTATAACCTATGGCTGCCTTTTGTGTTTCAAAGCAAATCCCAAACCTTGGTGCTTGCATTTTGCCATTAGATAATACTGTAGGATGCTTTATATGGTTCATTGTATAAACCACTACACTAGGTTCAGATGTTGTAACAGTCATACATCTTTTTGAAATAGAATCGTAAAGATTTATTGCGTTCTCACCTTGATTTAATTTCCAAACGTGATCATAGCCACAACCATATTGTAAATAAATATTTTCTTTATCAATATCTTGTCCAATCTTTTTAGATTTTCTAAAATCAAAAAATGGTTCATCATCTAAACTCAGCATCTTCCCTGTTGGAATCAGTTCTTCATCTACTTCATATAAATAGTCACTATCAATATACACTTCTTCATCTAATATGTCACGTTTTGCATCACCAGATAAATTAAAATAAGCATGATTGGTTAAATTAACAATGGTCTCCTGATCTGTAGTCGCTTCATAGTTGATTGTTAATTCATTATCGTCATTTAAATGATAAGTAACTGTTACTTGTAAATTACCTGGAAATCCTTCTTCTCCATCTACACTCAAATAACTCATTTTTAAAGAAACACCTGTTTCATCTTCAAAAAGTTCCCCTTTCCAATCCTTCGTATGAAACCCATGAAGACCTCCATGCAAAGTATTCTCAAAGGCATTAATTGGAAACTGATATGTTTTCCCTGCAATGGTAGCTTTTCCTTTATAAATACGACCACCTACACGTCCAACAATCGCTCCAAAGCAGCCTGGATGCTGCTCATAAACATTTAAATCTTCCCAGCCTAACACAACATTTTCAAACTTTCCTGCCGCGTCAGGTACTATAACTCTTGTTAAAGTAGCACCTAAGC
>JARKVN010000029.1 GCA_029851645.1 Cellulosilyticum sp.
CTTCGAGAAGAAGCCCAAGAAGCAATTGACCAAAAAGGAAACCCTATTATCTATGCTTCAGATATTGATAGAAATGTTATTGCTAAAGCAAGAGAAAATGCTGAAGCTGCTGGTGTTGCTGACTGTATTCAATTCTTTGCAAAACCAATCCATAAAACCTCTCTTCCATATGGTGATTATGGTATTATTATTGCTAATCCACCTTATGGTGAGCGTATTAGTGACCCAGTAAAAATTTCCAAAATTCATCAAGAACTTCGCCGATTAATTGATAGTAATCCAACTTGGTCTCTTTATGCCCTCACTTCTGTGGACACCTTTGAAAGAGATTTTGGTAAAAAGGCAAATAAAAAACGTAAACTTTTTAATGGTAATTTAAAAGTTGATTTCTACCAATACTTTGGACCAAAACCACCTAAAGATGGTGAGAACTTTAAAGCTATTTAACTCTAAACTTATTCAAGTCATCAATCTTTAATACGAGTAATATTTACATCTTCTTTTTTACTTCAGTTTGGACATAATAAAATGAGAAAGAGATTATTTTATTATGTTCAAGGGGGCTCATATGTCAACATTACTTACTAAACAAGAACTAGAAAATCATTTATATGATTTTAGGCATCTACTTCAAGACTTTGATTATTCTAAACTCAAGAAAATTACTTTTCTTAATTTAGAAGCTTTTCTTGCTTACATGGAAAATGTAGAGGGTAATCCTTTTCAAGCTCAGTATGCAGCCTTACAAGAAAAACTAGATATTTTACAACCCTATTTGCCCTTTGTATCTTCTAAGCGTGCTAATGAGTTTTTAGAAGCCCTTAGTCATACTCATAATGACAAAGAAATAACAGAAGTCAAAAAGACTTTCACTAAAATTATTAGAGATGATTTCATTAAGTTTTCAAGAACTGCTACTACTAATGAGCAATGGACCCACACTTTATCTGTATGCGAAGAAATTCGTTTAAGAAAAGAAGAAATGCTTCTTGCACTTCAATAGTTTGTATAAGATAATATAAGTTATCCGCTTATATTATCTTTTTTTATAAGTGAACTATAAAATCGCTAATCATTTATGAGCGATTTATGTATTTAATGGAATTGAGGATTTAATCTATGCAAAATAGTCGTTATTATAGTTTAAATGAATTTTTAAGGAATCGACATGGTGAAAAGATTCTTAAACTCTCCATTGATGGAGGCTTCACTTGTCCTAATCGAGATGGTACCATTTCCTCTAAGGGATGTTTATTTTGTAGCGAACGTGGAAGCGGAGACTTCACCTTTTATGAAAAAGGTAGTATTACAGCTCAGCTTCAAGAAGCTAGTTTACTCTTGGCTAACAAATGGGGAACCAATCGAAAATACATTGCATATTTTCAAGCTTTTACCAATACTTATGACTCTATTGAAACACTCCGTTTAAAATATGAAGAAGCACTTCATTTCCCTGGTGTCGTAGGTTTAGCTATTGCTACTAGACCTGACTGCTTAACTGATGAGATTATTGACTATTTAAGTGAGTTAAGTAAACGCACACATCTTTGGGTGGAATTAGGTCTTCAAACCATTCATGAAGAAACAGCCCTACTCATCAATCGTGGCTACAACCTTGCTTGCTTTGAAGAAGCCATGCAAAAGTTAGCTACTCATAATATTGAAACTGTAGTTCATCTTATTCTAGGTCTACCTCATGAAACCCATGAACAAATGCTAGAGTCTGCACACTATATTAGCAAGTTTCCTTTACAGGGTGTTAAACTACACATGCTTCATATATTAGATAATGCACCACTTGGTGATTATTATACCAAGCATCCTTTTCCACTTCTTACCCAAGAAGAATATGTTGGGCTAATTGGTGAAATCCTCTCCATTCTTCCAGCAGAATTTGTCATTCATCGTTTAACAGGAGATGGCGCAAGAGCTCATTTAATCGCACCATTATGGACAATCCATAAGAAAAAAGTGCTTAATCACATAACACAATATCTTAAGAGCCATAATATCTACCAAGGAAAATCCTTAAACAAATGTTGAGTTTAAACTTTATTTAGGATAAAATAATACTAAAAGGTGTGAGGAGGCAAAGCTATGAATCTTAATCATGAAGACTTTACAGTCAATAAACTCATCATACTCTATCTTTTGGATCAAGTAAAAATGCCTCTTTCCGTATCTCAAACGACACAGATTATACTTGAGAGAGGTTATACTGACTACTTTTCTCTGCAACAATACTTAACAGAGCTAGAATCCTCTAAGTTTATTACCATTTCTAAGCAAAATAATATTTCTTATTTTGAAATTAATGAACGTGGCTCACAAACCTTAGATTTCTTCTGCTTAAGAATTCCTGAATTCATTAGAAAAGAGTTAGATTCATTTATTGAGAGTAATTGGCGCAAGCTAAAAAGTGAATTAGATTTATTTGCAGAGTATACGCCAACTAAAGAAAATGAATATGTTGTACATTGTAAAGCAACTGAAAATCATTCAATACTTATTGATTTAAGTATCAATGTAGGATCCAAAAAGCAAGCCATTGAGCTTTGCAACAACTGGAAAGAAAATGCTTCAACCTTGTATGGTGAAATTCTTCATATTTTATCCAAATAGAAAAAGCCGCCTATTGTTTTCTTACATAAGGCGGCTTTTTCTATTTGGATTTTAAACTTTATAGAATGATATCAACAAAAAACGCCCTTCAGTATTTATATCCATTAAATACTTGAAAAGCGTTCTATTAATCATTTAATCGGGGTGACAGGACTCGAACCTGCGACCTCCTGATCCCAAATCAGTCACTCTAGCCAAACTGAGCCACACCCCGAAAGAGCGCGAAACGGGACTCGAACCCGCGACCCTCTCCTTGGCAAGGAGATGCTCTACCAACTGAGCCATTCGCGCATTTCTTATATTTATTACTTATCTGATGAAAATTATGATATCATAAACTTTTCCAAGTGTCAACTCTTTATCTCTCCTAAAAACAAAGTATATTGAAAACAATAACTATTTATTAAAAAGAACCAAGTCCTTTTATGTCCTTGGTTCCCCCACTCCTATTTTCTATTTATTCTTCTATTAAGTTATCTTGTCTTATGTCCTCAATAACCTTCCATAATTCCTCTTTTCCTTGCTTCGTTTCAGAAGAAAATGCAATTAATTGATCGTCACTTGAAAGTTCTAATCCCTTTTTAATAATGGATAGATGTTTTTGTATTTGACTACGTTTAATTTTATCTGCTTTGGTAGCAACTACTACTACTTGACTATGATAATGCTTAATCCAATCATACATCATCTTATCATTTTTTCCCACTTCATGTCTAATATCAACCAGTAGAATTATTTTTTGAAGATGTTCTCTTTTTTGTAAGTAACCTTCAATCAGTTTTCCCCAGCGCTCTCGCTCTTGCTTAGACACTTTAGCATACCCATAGCCTGGTAAATCCACAAACATAAAAGTATCCTGCACACTATAAAAGTTGATTGTCTGCGTTTTTCCAGGTTGTGAACTCGTACGTGCTAATGCCTTCCTATTAAGCATTGCGTTTAATAAAGAGGATTTTCCTACATTTGATTTTCCTGCAAATGCAATCTCTGGCATATCATGTACAGGAAATTGTGAAGCCATTCCTGCTGTTATAATCATTTCTGCTTTTGTTACGTTCATCCCTATTCTCCTTGTAAGTATCCTATTTATTCTACAAATACATGTTTTAAGACATCATTCATCGTACTTGCATAAATCACTTCTAACCCTTCTGTCACCCCTACCTCTAGTTCTTCAATGTTTCGTTTATTTGCCATAGGTACAATAACAGTTTTTATTTTGGCACGTTTTGCTGCTAAAAGTTTTTCTTTTAATCCACCAATTGGAAGAACTCGACCTCTAATAGTAATTTCACCTGTCATCGCTACATCAGCTCTTACAGCTTTTCCTGTTAAAGCAGAAATCATAGCTGTTGCCATAGTAATCCCTGCTGATGGCCCATCTTTAGGCACAGCACCTTCTGGAATATGAATATGAATATCTTGTTTAATATAGAAGTCTTCTTCTATTCCAAATTCGCTAACTTTAGAACGTATATAGCTTACAGCAGCTTTAGCAGACTCTTTCATAACATCTCCCATTTTACCTGTAAGCTCAAGACTTCCTTTACCCTTCATGCAATTTACTTCAATAGATAAAGTATCACCACCTACACTAGTCCAAGCTAACCCTCTTACAATACCGATCTCGGCAGCTTCATTTTTCTCTTCATATTTAAAGAAAGGTGCTCCTAGAAAAGTCTTTAATTGTTTTGGCGTCATAGAAACACTTGAGACTTCATTTTCTACCATTTCTCTTGCTACTTTACGACACAACTTAGCTAAAACTCTTTCTAAACCTCTTACACCAGCCTCTTTTGTATAATGTTCAATCAGGTATAGCATTTGATTTTTACTCATTTTAATATGAGCTTTTGTTAAATGATGTTTTTCTAACTGAGTAGGTAATAAGTACTTCTGTGCTATTTCTAACTTCTCAAGTGCTGTATAACTACTTAATTCAATAATTTCCATACGGTCAAGTAATGGTCTAGGTATTCCATTTAAAGTATTGGCTGTAGCAACAAATAGCACTTCTGATAAATCAATTGGCACTTCTAAATAATGATCTTTAAAAGCACTATTTTGCTTACTATCTAAGACTTCAAGAAGTGCCGCTGATGGGTCTCCTTTAAAATCATTAGACATTTTATCCATCTCATCTAAAAGCATTAGTGGATTGTTACTTTTTGCTTCTGTTAGTCCGTAAACAAATCTTCCTGGGATTGCACCTACATAAGTTCTTCGATGCCCTCTAATTTCAGCTTCATCTCTAACACCACCTAAAGAAATACGAACATAATTTCTTCCTGTGGCATGTGCGATAGATTTAGCAATAGAGGTTTTCCCTACTCCTGGAGGTCCTACAAGGCAAAGAATAGGTGAAATGGCTTCTTTAGAAAGCTTTTTCACTGCTAAGTATTCAATGATTCTTTCTTTAATTTTCTCTAAGCCATAATGCTCCTTCTCTAAAATGGAACTTGCTTTCTTAATATCTGAGTTTTCTTCTGTAGATAGATTCCATGGTAACTCTAAAACTGTCTCAATATATGCTCTAATATTCCCATTATCAGGCGAGTTACTTGGCGTATTCTTTAACCGCTTAATTTCTCTTTCAATTTTTTCCTTAACTTCTTCTGGAAGTGATTTTGATTTTATCTTTTCCTCGTATTTTGCAATGTCAGCTTGTACGCCATCCTTATCTCCAAGTTGCTCTTGAATAACTTTAATCTGCTCTCTTAAGAAATATTCTTTTTGATTTTTGTCAATATTCCCTTTAACTTTTGACATAATTTCTTTTTGCAAGGTTAAAATCTCAATCTCGGACTCTAATACCCTAATAATCTTAACCATACGTTCTTCAAGATTTAGA
Source organism: Cellulosilyticum sp. (assembly GCA_029851645.1). Lineage (GTDB taxonomy): Bacteria > Bacillota > Clostridia > Lachnospirales > Cellulosilyticaceae > Cellulosilyticum. The sequence continues at coordinate 5,474 of JARKVN010000029.1, forward strand.
CATTCTAGAATCTCTTGTTTCTTTTCAACTTCGAGTACAATATGTCCAATGATAATATCCATCATTTCAACACTATCTTTAAGATTTAAAATGCCATAAAGTACTTCACCTGTTATACGTGGATTTAAATCTGCATATTTTTCAAATAACTCTGCAATCGTTCTTACTAATGCTTCTTGCTTTGCATCTGCTTTAGATAACACTTCATTAACGATTTCAATTTTTGCTAAGAGATACTCTTTCTCCTCTACTTCAATAATCTTGGCTCTAGTTGTTCCTTTTACAAGAACTTTAAACTGCCCCTCCGCAATTTTCACCATTTGTCTAATTTGTACTACTGTTCCAATCTCATATAAGTCATCTTTACCTGGATCATCTAAATCTGCATCCTTCTGAGTCACTAATAAGATTAGTTCATTCTGCTTCATGGCTTCCTCAAGAGCTTTTATAGACTTTTCTCTCCCTACATCGAAATGCATAATCATCTCTGGAAAGATTGTTACCCCTCTTAATGGAAGCACTGGTATGTCACTTATTTTTTTACTCATCTGTCCACCCTCTAATTTTACCCTATGTCTTTCTTATTTCATGCATGCATTATGGAATTAGCTTTCTTAATAACAGTATCTTCAAAAAGCTCTGTCACTATTTCCTCTACATCTTCTACGGGTACTATTTCTATATCTATATTTTGCAATAAACTTTGCATATTGGCTTTAGGAATAAATACCTTTTTAATACCTGCTTCTTTCGCCGCTAATACCTTCTCATAAACACCACCTACAGGGCACACTTTTCCTCTAATAGACAACTCACCTGTCATGGCAATGTCTCCCGGCAAAACTTTGTTAAAGATTGCTGAATACAATACTGTAAACATTGCCGTCCCCGCTGAGGGTCCATCAATCGGAATCCCTGAAGTATAGTTAATATGCAAAAGATATTCATCCGTATTAACATTATATCTTATTTTTAGAAGTGTGAGTACATTTTCTACAGAATTTGCTGCCATACTTTTTCTCTTGGTACTACTCTTTTTACCATGAATCTCTTCTTCTTCAACAATTCCTGTCACCTTTATATTAGCCTCATCTTTGCCAACTTGCTTTGCAATCGCTTCTACTCCTAAAACCATGCCTTGTCCATTTCCTAATACGCCAAGTCCATTAATATATCCTATCTTATCCTCTAAAGTCGTATTCGATTTAGGTCTAGGTAAATACCTTCCTGTTTGAATAACCCACTCAATATCCTTAACTGTAATATCCCACCTTCCTTCTAGCTGTACTAAACTATATGCCGTTTGAACCATATTCACTGCATCTCTTCCATTAACAGCATAGCTTCCCACTAAATCTTTTGCACTTTCTTCCATTTGCATTTTTTCTCTCGTTAATACGCTAGCTACTATTTTCTTAATATCCTTTTCCTTTAAGTCATTAAAGAAAATCTCAATACACCTTGACCTAAGCGCTGGCGGAATCTCCTCAGGACTTCTTGTTGTTGCCCCAATTAATCTAAAGTCTGCTGGTAGTCCATTAGTAAAAACATCATGGATGTCTCTTGGAATATTTTCGTCAAAGCGTGAATAGTATGAGCTCTC
>JARKVN010000036.1 GCA_029851645.1 Cellulosilyticum sp.
ATGGATGAGGTCTGTTTGGTCTTGATAAGAATTCTGGATGGAATTGTACGCCGACAAACCATGGATGATCTTCAACCTCAACAATTTCTACTAAACGTTCATCTGGTGAAGTTCCTGTAATTTTAAGACCTTTACTTGTTAATAACTCTCTATATTCGTTATTAAACTCATAACGATGACGATGTCTTTCATCAATTTTCTTCTCACCATATGCTATAAACGCCTTGCTCTCTTCCTTAAGTAAACATGGATAAGCACCAAGTCTCATTGTGCCGCCCATATCTTCAATATCTTTTTGATCTGGCATAATATCAATAACTGGATATTTTGTATTTGGTGCAAGCTCTGAACTGTGCGCTCCATTAAGCCCTGCTACGTTTCTAGCAAATTCAATAACTACGCATTGCATCCCTAAACATATTCCTAAGAATGGTACTTTATTTTCTCTTGCATAACGTACAGCTTCAATTTTTCCTTCTACACCACGATCTCCAAATCCACCTGGTACTAAAATACCCTTTGCATCTTTTAACAATTCATGAGCATTTTCTCTTGTTACTTCTTCTGCATTAATCCAATCAATTTCTACATCCGCACTATTATGAATCCCTGCATGGTGTAATGACTCCACAATTGAAAGATAAGCATCATGTAACTCAACATATTTACCAACTAAAGCAATCTTTGTTTTCTTAGTACGATGAAGGTCTTTATCAATGATTGCTTTCCATTCTGTTAAGTCTGGCTCTGGACAATCTAAGTGAAGTTTACGACAAACAATTTTAGCAAGTCCTTCTTCTTCTAACATAAGTGGTACTTGGTAAAGTGTTTCTGCATCAAGATTTTGAATGACACAATCTTTTTCAACATTACAGAATAAAGAAATTTTATATTTCATATCTTCTGAAATAGGTTGCTCTGTACGACATACAATGATATCTGGTTGAATTCCCACAGAAAGTAATTCTTTAACAGAGTGTTGTGTAGGTTTGGTTTTCATTTCCCCTGATTTAGCTAAATAAGGAATAAGTGTTACATGAATATATAATACATTTTCTCTACCAACATCTTTTGCTACTTGTCTAATTGACTCAATAAATGGTAAGCTTTCAATATCTCCAACAGTTCCACCAATTTCTGTAATAACAACATCTGATGGTTCTCCTGTATTGCCTACACGGAAAATACAATCTTTAATCATATTTGTTATATGAGGAATAACTTGTACTGTTGCACCTAAATAATCTCCTTTACGTTCTTTATTTAGAACAGACCAGTAGATTTTACCAGTTGTCACATTGCTGTACTTATTTAATTTTTCGTCAATAAATCTTTCATAATGCCCTAAGTCTAAATCTGTTTCACTACCATCATGTGTAACGAAAACTTCTCCATGTTGGTATGGGCTCATTGTTCCCGGATCGATATTAATATATGGATCAAACTTTTGAATAGTAACTTTCTTTCCTCTTGCTTTTAACAGCCTTCCTAAACATGCTGCTGTAATACCTTTTCCTAAGCCTGAAACTACGCCTCCTGTAACAAAAATGTATTTTGTAGACATCCTTTTCACCTCAATAGTTTTTTTTAACCTTAATATTGTATTATTATATAAGCATTGTGTCAAGTAATGTGTTTTATTGACAGCTTATTATATAAAAAGAACCAAATACATTAATGTACTTGGCTCTTTTAATTTTATGATGGACTCTTATCTACCAAGCACTTTGTATTGTTTAACAGCTGCTAGGTTATCAAACATATTTTGACATTGGTTTGTTGAAGCTGCTATCTCAGACATTGCCTCAGACATTGCTTGTTTTAACTGTTCTAATTCCTCTAACGAATTTGAAACAAAGTTAAGGTATGCTTTTCCACCTTTTTCATCACCTGATTTAATTTCATTTTCCATCTCTTTAACATAACTACTAAGCTTCTTAATTTGATCTTGTAGATCTAATGTAGATGCTTTGCTATCTTTTACATTGCCTTCTACTTCTTCCACTTTAGCTTCAATCTTCTCAATTCCTACAGTAGTAGCTTCTACCTCTTCATTAGTTTTTAAAGAAGCATTTTCAAGTGCTGTTAAAAGTTGTGTCATATTATCAAGAAGTTCTTTAGTTCCATCAGAAAGCTTTCTGATTTCTTCTGCAACAACGGCGAAACCTCTCCCAGCTTCTCCTGCTCTTGCCGCTTCAATAGAGGCATTAAGCGCAAGCAAATTAGTTTGTTCTGCAATAGAAGAAATACCTGTAATATTATTTGCTACGTTATGAGCTGTTTCTACAAAAGTATCCACTTGATTTTTCATAGATTGTGCTGTTACATTAATTTCTTTTATTGCATCATCAATTGCTTTTAAAACAGTTTCTATTTGGTTCATTTTAGATACAGAGTTTTTAATCTGTCCGCTCATTGTACTAATTAAATCATCCATATCTGTTGATCTTCCCATCACTTCATCGCCATTTGTCATTTTACCTTCATTTTGTCTTAATAATGTTTCTTGAAAATGGCTTACATTTTTAGACTGTTTCTCAATCCTATTTTTAACAACTTCCATACAGTTTTCTGTTTTTCTTAAACTATTGCTTACTGCATTTTTTTCATTACAAACAGCTGCAATGTGTTTCTTTATAGCTATTAATTCCTCTACGGTTTCTGCTTGAAGCACAGCATTTCTACTATTTCTAACTACTCTTAATAGCTCTTCTAATTCACCCGCTGCTAACTTTCTCATCATCTCTACATTTTGACTTTTACTAAACACGCTTCTTTCCTCCCACAATTTCAAGTTAATTATTGGTATCTTTGAATTTCCCGCATTACTTTTTGTATACCGCTTAATTTTGTTGTTTCTTGCATCTTACTCTTATATTTTCGTCTATTTTGATAAACTTCGTTAATCTCTTTAATTAAAGTATCTGTATTTAAATCCTCTTCCATTAATACTTCGCAGTACTGTTTCCTTTTCATAGCCTCAGCATTTAAAATTTGATCACCTCTACTTGCTGCTGCTGAAAGTGGAATCAGTAAACTTGGAATGTTTAGTGCAATCATTTCTGCTAAGGCATTCGCTCCTGCTCTTGAAAGCATAATATCTGCCATAGCAAATAAATGAGGTAATTCTTCTCCCACATATTCAAACTGTTTATAACCTTGTAAATGTGCAAGAGTTTCATCCACATTATTTTTACCACATATATGCACAATGTGATAGTCCTTTATTAAACTAGGTAGTGCTTCTCTTAATACAGTGTTAATCTTCTTAGCCCCTAAACTTCCACCCATCACAAGTAAGGTGGGCTTCATTTCACCAAAACCACAAAGCCTGTTTCCTTTTGCTTTACTTCCATTAAAAAGAGCCTCTCTAATAGGAGATCCCGTATAAACACCTTTCCCTCCCACATACTTAAGTGTTTCTTCAAAATTGACACAAACTGTCTTTGCACCTTTCATAGCAATTTTGTTAGCAAGTCCTGGTGTCATATCTGATTCGTGAATAATCACAGGAATTTTTAGGTGGCTGGCTGCTAAAACAACAGGTACTGTTACATACCCTCCCTTAGAAAATACAACTTTAGGTTTTAATTTCTTGAGAATTTTATGAGCTTCAAAATATCCTTTAATTACCTTAAAAGGATCTTTTAAATTTTGAACTGACAAATAACGTCGCAGTTTACCTGATGAGATGGCATGATAAGGAATGTTTTCCTTCTCAACAAGTTCCTTTTCAATCCCTTGATAACTTCCTATATATTCTATATTCCAGCCATCCTCCTTTAAACTTGGTAACAAGGCTAAATTAGGTGTTACATGGCCTGCCGTAACGCCACCTGTAAGTACAATTGTTTTCACTCCATATCCTCCTTACTGATTTGCCCTCATTATGACAGCTTCTGCTACTTTATCAGCAACACCTTCTGAAAAAGGTTGGGGTAAAATATTATTCTCATTTAACTCATCCTCTTTAACCATACTAGCAATTGCTTCAGCTGCGGCAATTTTCATATCTTCTGTAATTTGCGCTGCTCTTGCTATAAGTACTCCTTTAAATATACCAGGAAAGACTAGTACATTATTCACTTGATTTGGAAAATCTGAACGCCCTGTCCCCACAACTAATGCACCAGCTTCTTTTGCAAGGTCTGGCATAATTTCTGGGACTGGGTTTGCCATAGCAAATACAATCGCCTTTTCATTCATGCTTTGAATCATTTCTTTAGAAACAATCCCAGGTGCAGATACACCGATTAAAATATCTGCGCCTACTAAGGCATCACTTAAGAGTCCAGATAGCTTTCTTGGGTTCGTCATTTTACAAACATCTTTTTGTGCCCAATTCATCCATTCTGCATTTTCATCTAAAATACCGTAGCGATCTACTACTATTACATCTGTAAATCCATAAAATAAGAGTAATTTAGTAATAGCAAGGCCTGCTGAACCTGCACCGTTAACCACCACTTTACAGGTTTCCTTATGCTTACCTGCTACTTTAAGTGCATTAATCATTCCTGCTAGTACAACAATCGCTGTACCATGTTGGTCATCATGAAATACAGGAATATTTAACTCTTTTTTTAATCTCTCTTCAATCTCAATACAGCGTGGAGCAGAAATATCTTCTAGATTAATGCCCCCAAAAGTAGGTGCAATTTGTTTAACAAACTGAATAATCTCTTCTGTATCTTTTGTATCAATGCAAATAGGTACGGCATTAATTCCTGCAAATGCTTTAAATAAAGCAGCTTTCCCCTCCATAACTGGTAGTGCTGCTTCTGGCCCAATATCCCCAAGACCAAGTACTGCTGTTCCATCTGAGATGACAGCAACAGTATTGCCTTTTATTGTATATTTATATACATCTTCTTTATTTTTTGCAATCTCTTTACAAGGCTCTGCAACCCCAGGTGTATATGCAATAGCAAGGGCTTCTCTGCTATCCACTTTAGCCTTTGATACAATTTCTAATTTTCCTTGCCATGCCTCATGCTGCTTAAGTGCCTCTTCTCTTAAGTTCATCCTTTATTCTCCCTTTCCTCTTCCCAATCTATCTCCTATAGAAAATACTATTTTAGCTTCCTATTCTTTTATTCGACTTCTTATCATTTTCTTCTAGTGACAGCATCCTTCCTATTTTCCTATAAAATATAATACGTTTGATTAAATATGAAGTCAATAAATTCTTGGCTATTTATATGTTTATTCCATAAGTTTTAGGCAATACTTTATTTAATAGCTAACAAAAGGGTATCATTGCTTTTGACTAGGATATATGTTAAAGTCAATGTTGTATAAAAAAGAAAGGAGCCCTTACATATGTGTGGTTTTTGTGGCTTTGTTAATTCAACAATTGAAAATAAAAGTTTAATTCTTAAAGATATGATGGATTCTATTGCTCATCGTGGTCCAGATAGCTCTGGTGAGTATTCAGACGATACAATTCATATGGGATTTAGACGCCTTAGCTTCTTAGACTTAGAAGCAGGTGCGCAGCCTTTATATAATGAGGATGGTCGCTATGCCCTTACATTTAATGGTGAGATTTACAACTTCCAAGAAATTAGAGAAAAACTCATCGAAGCAGGTCATGTTTTTAAAACACATACTGACTCTGAAGTGCTCATTCATGGTTATGAAGAATATGGAAAAGACTTGCTCTCTCATTTAAGGGGAATGTTCGCTTTTGTTATCTGGGACAATGTAGAAAAGACACTATTTGGTGCCCGTGACTTCTTTGGAATCAAGCCTTTCTACTATACCCTAAATCATGGTGAATTTGTTTATGCTTCAGAAATCAAAGCCATCTTAAAACACCCTGGTGTAAAAAGAGAACTTAATGAAGAAGCGCTCGAAACTTACTTAACTTTCCAATACTCAGCACTTCCTGAAACATTCTTTAAAGGTATTTTCAAGCTACCTCCAGCTCACTATTTTGAATTAAAAGACGGTAAGATGACAATGACACGTTATTGGGAACCTCGCTTTGATGCACAGGATGCTTCACTTGAAGAATATGTTGATAAGATTGATGCACAAATGAAAGAATCCATTAATGCTCACAAGATTAGCGATGTTGAAGTAGGTTCATTCCTATCAAGCGGCGTTGACTCAAGTTATGTGGCAAGCTGTTTTGGTGGAGACCATACTTTTACAGTTGGTTTTGCTAATGAAAAGTATAATGAAATTAGTTATGCCGAAGAACTTTCTAAAGAAATCAACATCCCTAATACAAATAAAGTCATTACACCTGAAGAATACTGGAGTATACTGCCTCAAATTCAATACTTTATGGACGAGCCTTTAGCAGACCCTTCTTGTGTAGCACTTTACTTTGTTTGTCAAATTGCAAGCCAAACTGTTAAAGGTGTACTTTCTGGAGAGGGTGCAGATGAGTTTTTTGGTGGTTATAACATTTATAAGGAACCTTTAGATAGTATCAGCTATCGTAAACTTCCAAAAGGTATACGTAAAGCACTTGCCTCCTTTGTAAAAGCACTCCCATTTAGTTTTAAAGGTAAAAACTTTATCATTCGTGGTAGTAAAGATATTGAAGAGCGTTTCTTAGGAAATGCCTATATGTTCTCAGCAGAAGAACGCAAAAAGCTTCTTAAAATACAAACAAATGCCCCAGATCCTTTTGCATTTGTTAAGCCTATTTATGATAAAGTACAAGATAAAGATGATATTACCAAAATGCAATATTTGGATATGCATATGTGGCTTTCTGGAGATATCCTCCTAAAAGCTGATAAAATGAGTATGGCCAACTCTCTTGAAGTTCGTGTACCTTTCTTAGATAAAAAAGTATTCGAGGTTGCCTCTAAAGTACCTACTAAGTTTAGGGTGAATAAAGAGAACACTAAATATGCTATGCGTCTTGCCGCTCAGCGTAATCTCCCTTCTGCTGTTGCTAATAAGAAAAAACTGGGCTTCCCTGTACCTATTCGTGTTTGGCTTAAAGAAGAGCAGTATTATAATATCGTTAAATCTGCTTTCACTTCACCTACTGCAAATAAATACTTTAACACAGAGATGCTTGTTAAATTACTAGATGACCACCGCATTGAGAAAGCAGATAATAGTCGTAAAATCTGGACAATCTTTATGTTCCTTACATGGCACAAAGTATACTTTGAAAATGAGTCCCCTAAAGCTTGCTAAGCATAAAATGAGTCACATGCCCTTTACAATAGACATGTGACTCATTTTTATATTTCTTACATTTTTAATTGGTTAAATACAGCTTCAAGTTCTTCAATCGTTGTATCCATATTAGAGGATTTATTCAGCGTAATGCCATCTCCAGATTTTCTAGGCACAATATGTAAATGGAAATGATATACACTTTGTCCTGCTACCTCACCATTGTTTTGAAGAATATTAATGCCTTCTGCCCCCATTACTTCTCTTACTCTAGAAGCTATTTTTTGAGCAAGTGGATAAATCTTACTTGCTACTTCTTGAGATAGTTCAAACATATCTTTATAATGCGCCTTAGGAATGATTAATACATGACCTAAAGCAGATGGAAAACGGTCTAAAATTACTTTAAAAGTTTCATCCTCATATACTGTAAATGAAGGAATCTCTCCTTTAATAATCTTACAAAAAATACATTCATGATTCATTGGTACCCTCTCCTTACTTTAATTTAAATTCTTTAGTCAAAATTGTTATACCTCTTATTATAGAGCTTTGAAAATCTGGTCTAGCTTAGGTAAAATAGAAAAGTTTCCTTTTACTTTAAGCTTACCTAACATAAATGCCTTCTGGTAAGTTATTTTCTTACTTAAAATATTCATTAAAACCTCTTCTGTTAAAATCATTTCTACAGCTGGTACACCCTCAATTTGCTCTACAAAATTACAATCTCCATCTCTAATGATAATATATCCTTCCTCATCAATATCCGTCACTTGGTACTTAAGTGCTAATGAAAGGCTTTTATCATATTGTGCTACAAAATAATGAGGAATTTGCTGCAAGCGTTTTATCCCATTATTGGTTGTAACAATTTGTGGTGGTCTTGTATAAACTCCTGAATTGATACTTTTAAAATTCTCTCCATTTGCTTCCTTTTCAATTAAACTAGCAATCTCTCTAATGGTTTGCTCTTTAGTTGATAAATCTATTCGATGCCCTTCAGTTTCATTTGTCTTAGTAGCCTGCTCTTCTAATCCTACACTCTTCTGTACAATCTTATCTTTTTGGTGAGTCATCCGATTCGCAAATGTATCTTCTTTTACTAACTCTGCAAAACTTCTAATTTCAGAAGTAGTATTTTTCGTTTCTCTATATTTTTGTTTCATATTGTAATAGAATACTCTTTCGCTACTTCCAATATTAGGTCTTCCTTGTTTAATGAGCCTATAGAAATTTTCTACTTCTTTTTCTAAACGTTCCAAAACTAATTCTTCAGACAAAGCTTTATTCATGTAGAGGCTTCCACCTTCTACACCACCCAATATACTCCAACATTTAGTCATCATTTGGGCTGCTTCTTGTTCTCCTAACCATTCACTATACGCTATAGCTAACATAGGTTTGTTAAAATTTTCCATTCCATAACTTGTTGCATTATCAAAAAAGCTTTGCATCGCACCATGCATCCCTAACATAGGAACAGCTGAAATTGCTATAACCCCTTTACTTTCTTTAATTTCAGACATAATTTGGTCCATTGGTTTAGTTCTTTTACCCTCAAAGTAAGGTAATCTATGTAGTTCAACCTTTGCCATTTCTACTTCTAATTCCTGCAATACATTAGTTACTATTTGGACACTTTGCTTCAATAGTTCTGATGTACATTGCGCCATTAATAACGTAACCTTCATTTCTCCTACCCTTTCTCATATAGCAAAATATTTCAAATACTTTTCTTATAACTTCCTATTTGTAGGATAGAAAAGCCATTTCCTTTTTCTTATATTATATTTGATTTTATTATTTATTATAAGCTTATTTCATCAAATTGTTCAATCTCCTGTCTATCTATTCTCCAAAATGCATAAGGTTCTTTCTTAATAAGTACTATAACTTACTCCTCTTACTGTAAGCCAATCTAATGTTATAATTGGTTTACAGTAAGATAGGTTATAGCATCTGGTAAATAATAGGATTTAATTTCTTCTATTTCCCAATAAACACAAAATAGCCTTCTTTTAATGATTGCATGTAGAATATCCCCTTTTCTTAAATATTTATAAGTTGGATACTCTAGAAGTAATTTATAGGATTTACTTTGACCTAGTTTATTTAAAATAACTTGTCCGCCCTCCTTACATTCTTGAACTTCAAAAAGCGCCTGTTCATAAGTAGTGGCAATTTCAGAGTAACTCCTTCTAGTCTTTTTACTTCTATACTTCTCTAGGTCTACTATGATTGGATCAACAGAAATAACAGGATCTTTTGTCATCTTCTGCAACAAATTCTTCGCTTTATAAATACGCATGTAAGGTTCCCCATAAAGCTGTAAAATAGTAGGTTCATCTTGCTGCCCCTCTTCTTCTCTACCTATTTTCCCTTGAATATAATTAAATATCTCATGAATTGTATAAATAACTTGATATATTTCTAACTCACTTAGATATTTCTTTCTTCTAGGTAACCAAATCAGTACCAATTTATCAATTAAACCTTTATGAAAATCTTCTTCTCTAATGTCTAAACTATTAGTAGTAATATAGTATTTAAAAACTTCAATCCCTAGCTTTTGAATCTTATATACATAAGAATTTTTCTTAATCTCCTGGATATAGTCTTCTACACGCTCTAAAATATACATAGATTCCTCCATCTATAAAATATTTATCATTAGTATCTATAGTCTATACATTTCAGAAACGATTTATACCTATAAATGGAAATAAAAAAAGACTCTATACTGAGTGTATAGAGTAAAGGGATTGATATGTTATTGTTACGTCAAACAAATCGGATATTTTATCCACATCTATATCCACATAAATCATAACATGTTTGTGCATAACATGTCAATAACTTTTCCCTATATTTTCAAGACTTTAATATTTTTTAGTTGTACATTTCCACATTAACGCCTTTTTATCCACTATTCCTTAAACTGATTACCTTCACATTATTAACATATTATCCACACATCATCAACACCCTCAACTTCTAGATTATCATTTGTAGCACATAAAGTGTCATCGTACCTGGAATTCCTAGTAATGTCGAAAAACCTAGGGTATATAAGTTCAAACTTACCATATATTGTGGTAATAGGCTATTCATAACGATCATCATTAGACCACCAATCCCCATTCTTAGTACCCATTTTATTAGTCTGATATGAGTTACTTCACTCATTAGCCCTAATATCCCCAACCCTACAACTACCCAAAGCAGTAAATTCCCGCCCACTCTACCACCTCTTTTTAAGTTCTTTCTATTTGTACTATAATATGCAACTTGTCCTTAATTAAGACTTCTAATAAATAAAAAAGACGCTCAGCGTCTTTTTTTATACCTTTTCTTTCTATGCCTTAAATCCTCTATTATAATCCTGCATGGTTGTTTCCGTAATATTTTCTCTACCATAAGTTAATCCTGCATAAATCTGCTCTGCATTTTGTATACTTGGTGCTTTATCAGACTCCTTATCTGCTACTACTTTAAACCCTTCATAAATTTTGTGAATGAGCCCATAGGCTTCTTGAATTTTTTCTTTTG
>JARKVN010000059.1 GCA_029851645.1 Cellulosilyticum sp.
ATTCTGTTATAATAAATTCATCTAAAAAAGAACGGTATTCACATAAAATAAAGACATAGTTTTACACCAGAATTCAAAATACAAGTTGTACTGGAACTTCTCTGCGAAGAAAAGGAACTGAATCAAATGGCCTCTGGGCATGAAATTGCTCAAAATGTTCTTCGTAACTGGAAGAAAGAATTTTTAGCCAATGCATCCAGTGCTTTTGACAACAAAAAGAAGCTTCTTTTGAACAAGAACGTATTGACTACGAAAAGAAAATTGATCAACTTTTTAATACACTCGGCCTTCTTTTATTGTATTTGCAAATGTTCCTATTTCAACTTCACCTGCTATTAATTTTTCTGTAAGTTGTTCAATTTATTGTATGACATCTTTCATAAAATCCTTTATAATAAGTTCCATAAGAGATTCTCCTTTTGGTTGGTGTTCTTTAGCAATTTCATTATACCAAAAGAATCAATCTCTTTTTTTTGTTTTTTTCTACAATAATTTTACACTAACATCTAATATTTTACTTGAGTTACTTCACATTTATCGCTGTGTGGTACGGCCTATGGCTCATTAATGCAACCTTTTTTACTTCTAATCACTACTCATTAATTTTATTTCCTACACTCAGTAAATCTAAAGAACAGTCGTACTTATTGATGATATGGTTCACCTATCATTATATAAACCTAACATGTTCTATTTCCTTTTCAGTATGTTTTATAACACAAAACCCCCTTTCAGGTTAAATTTTCTGAAAGATGGAGCTTCTCACATGGAGGTGAACCTATTACAACGGTAGGCACAATCATACTTGCTCTTTCATATCGCCACAATCAGTACGTATGATTCATCCCCCACTTTGTCATATTGTGATTAATTATTCTAATTGCAATATTAATTATCGTATCATATGATATATTGACAAATTTATTTCTTATAAATTCAAGTATTGAAATATTAGTTACTAGAGCATTAATCATAATTCTCGTATAATTAAGATTTAAATATTAAAATTAATTATTTTATACATTTATCTATTTACTTTGTAGTTTATTTGTGTTATATTTTGTCTTATAATAAAACATTTAAAATAAAGGGAATAATATTATGAAAAAATCAAAAAAATTAGTCTTTAGTATGATGGCAGGAACAATGGTTCTAAGTTCTAATGTATTTGCTGCTGATTTAACAGTAATTAAAGAAGTTCCTACACAAGTAGAATCTATACATAGTAGTGATATTGAGCTTTATGCAACATATAAACCATCTGAAAAAGATATTCATAACTTAAATAATGGTAAAATGACATTCTATGGAACAGCTAACTCTGTAGATTTATATACCAATAATCACTTTACTGGAAAATCTTCTGTTAGTTATGAGATAGCAAATAAGTCAGATAAAAAATTAGTAGCAAAAGTATACAAAAAGGGTAGTCTATTTGCTGAAAAAACAATAACTGTTTCCCCTAACGCTACGCAATATGGAACTATTTCAGGCTTATCTTCTAGTGAATTGTATTATATTAGATTTATAGCTCCATGTAACTTTAGTGGGCATGTTAAGTAACATATGTCTACTACAAGCTTAAAAATTGTAGCTGTATTGTGTATGGTCTTAGATCATACACAATTCTTTTTTTCCTCATTTCCTATACAGTTTCGTTATATTGGAAGATTAGCCGCACCAATATTTATATTCTGTTCCCTAATAGGATTTGACAATACACGAAACAGAAAAAAATATCTATGCAGGATATATTTATTTTCTTGTATTATTGCAGTAATCAATTTATTAACAAATAAATTTTTTATCAATATATCCGATTCACACTATTTACTTGGCAATTTTGCTACACCAATATTTTTAATATTATTATTAATTTATTTGATTGATAATAATATTAAATTACTAAGCCTTTTTTTTATATATCAATTAATTACATTCATAACTTGTATGTATTTTGCAGAGTTTTTAAGTTTTCCTAGCTTTTATAGTTCTCAACCTGCCTACTATTTCTGGGGATCAATATTCGGAAATATAATGTTTGTAGAGGGTGGTCCACTAATAATATTCTTTGGTGTGAGCCTTTATTTTGTCAAGGATTCCAAATACTTACTTCCCTTTGTGTATATACTTTTTACTGGAATAATACACGTAGGAATTGTAAAATTAATACATTATAGAGGTCTTTTAGAATACATTATTCCATTCCCGGAATATCAATGGATGATGGTATTCGCAATCCCATTCTTACTTCTATACAATGGCAAGAAAGGGATTGGATTTAAATATTTCTTTTACATCTTTTATCCTTTACATATAGTCTTTATATATATAATCTCCTTATATATGATAAAGTAATATTCTAAGTGCAGCACTTAGGTGCAGATAAAAATAGCCCCTATAATTAAATTTATCTTGAATTTACAATCTAAGTGCAACACCATAAAAAAATGACTCATAAGAAAAATCCTAGTAAAATAGTATTTGCGAAGATAACTATTGAAAGGATTAATTTTATGAGTCATTACACACTTTTTACCACAGATGAACGAGAAAAAATATTATTTTACCTTGCTCAATCTAAATCTTTTAGATTTATTGCAAAAGAACTTAATAGAAACAAATCCTCTATTTCTAGAGAAGTTAAGAGAAATTCCGAACCAAAGGGGTCGTATTCTCCTTTCAATGCTCAAAGAAAATATCTAGAAAGACGTAAAAACTTTTTATTCAGCACCAATGGTCTCCTGAACAGATTTCAAACCGACTAAAATTAGAGAACAACCCTATTTCTATCAGCTATTCTACAACCTACAGAGGAATATATGCAGGTCTATTAGAAGAAGGTTCTCTATCAAAAGGACAGCGTGGTGTTGCTGGTAAACTTAGACACCACGGGAAAACACGCCATGCAAAAGGGCATGTCGAAACCTGTGGTAAGATTTAAATGAGCCATCCTATAGAAGAACATCCAAATACTGCGAATAATCGTGAGCGTATAGGTGACTGGTAAGCAGACACTGTAGCTGGACAGACCGGAAAATCTTGCTTCGTAACCCTTACAGATAGAAAAGTCGCTTTCTCTTATGTGAAAAAGTAAGTAAAAAAGCTTCACAAGAAGTGCCTGAAAGAATGATAAAAATGCTCTTGAACGAACCGGCAAAAACAATTACTCCAGATCGTGGTAAAGAGTTTGCTCAACATGCTAAAGTCACCTCTGCTTTAGGGAACGTGCCTTTTTATTTCCCTGCACCACATCATCCTTGGCAACGTGGCACAAATGAAAATACAAATGGTCTTCTTCGTGAATACTTTCCTAAAAATACTGATATAACAAATATTCCTGATCGTGTCATTCAAGAAAAAGTATTGGAATTAAGATGAATTAACATTTTAAGTGCAACACTTTCAAGACAATAAAAATAGCCCATATAGTTACGTTTATGTTAAAGTAAAATCACCACAAAATCACTTTAAGGACGTCAATATATGAGCTATAAACATATTACTACACATGAACGTTGCTGTATAGCAAATTTTATTGAATTAGGTTGGAGTCTTAGACAAATAGCCAATCATCTTGGTATAAATGTTTCTACCGTATCAAGAGAAGTTTCACGTAATAAAATGAATCAGAAATATAATGCTGCTACTGCACAAACATCTTATGTTATAAGGAGACAAAATTATGGTCCTAAAGGGAAACAAGCTCATCAGCCTCTTATGGCCTATGTAGCAAAACAGTTAGAGAAAAGCTGGTCTACGGAGCAAATCTCAGGAAGGATTATATTGGACTTCCCTCAAGATCTTAAGATGTGAATCAGTCATAAAACAATCTATAGACTTATTTATAAGAAACATCTTGTAAAAGGTGAAGTTAAAGTTCTTAGACGTAAAGGGAAATCTTTAAAACCTACAGAAACCAGAGGAAAATTTAACGTAGGAAAAGTATTAAGGATAGACCTAAAGAGGTTAGAAAGCGAGAAGAAGTTGGACATTGGGAGTTAGATACTGTTGTTTCATCAAGAGGACAATCCAAGTATTGTCTGGCTACTTTTGTTGAACGAAAAAGCAAATTGCTTATAGCAAAACTTATGCCTAATAGACAATCTCAAACCTTTAACTACTATTGTAAAGAAGCACTACGACACTTTCCTAATGAACTAGTAAAAACTTTGACTGTTGATAGAGGAAAAGAATTTGCCAGGTATAGAGAGCTAGAAAATACTTTAAATACTGAAATTTACTTTGCAGATCCTTAGCATCATGGCAAAGAGGAACAAATGAGAATACAAATGGTCTCATTCGTGAATTTTACCCTAAGAAATATAACTTTAGCGAAACAACTCAAGCTCATTTAAATGAGATAGTGGCTAAAATTAATAATAGACCTCGAAAATGTCTAGGATATTGATGTGACCTCAATAAGTTAGACTTTATAGTGTAGTAGCCTAATACTTAAACTCAGTGGTATCTGTTGTAATCTTTTGGTGTGGAATATAGGTTTCAAATCTCCTATGAATTCTATTAGGTGCAACCTTACCCACTTTGCCTTTATAAGAACTGTATTTACGACTTTTTCTGGTAAATGAAGTAACTTGAATACCTAGATCCTGAACAATGCGTTGAACACGTTTTTTATTTACAATCAGTCCCTGTTTCCTTAATTCTCCATAAATTCGACGGTAGCCAAAATCTTTATTTTCTTCTCTAATTTCAAGGATCTTTTGCTCAAGATCCTTATTTGGATTTTTTCTATCAAAGCGTTTTTGCCAGTACATATATGTCGCTTTTGGAAAACCCGTGAATGCGAGAATATCTTTTAGTTTGAAGTCTCCTCGGAGGCTGTGGATGATTCTCGCTGTTTTTTCAGAAGAGCTTCCTCCTCTAAACGCAGCCCCCTCAGTTCTTTTAAATAGGCGCTCTCTATTCTTAATTTTAGTAATTCATCTTCAAGTTGTTTTTATATGCTCAGAACTTATATCTATTAGTTTGTTATCACCCTGCTTTTTTGAGCGGAGGTTCTTAAATGATTTCAATGATTTCTTCCGTCCTTTCGGCTTTGGTCGCAAAGCATCGGGACCTGCAATTCTAAAATCATTTACCCATTTAGAAATCAGAGGTGGATTATTGATTCCAACTGATAAAGCTAGCTCCTGATATGAAACTTCTGTTGTTAAATATAACTCTACCACATGGATCTTAAATTCAAAAGTATAAGCTTTATTTTTTCTAGAACCCATTAATCCCCTCTCTCCAAAGGTCTGATATGCCTTAATCCATTTTATAACCTGCTTATTATCACTATTACCTATACTATACTTTTTTGATAGGTATCTAGTACTTCCTTGGCCCTGTAAATAATCTTGAACAACTTTCATTTTAAATTCAAAACTGTACTTTGCCATAAAAAAACTGACCTCCCCATAAGTTAGATTGTTAGGTCTAACTTATGGGGGTCAGTTCATATAAGACACCTAACGAGGTCTTCTTAAGAGAACTCAATAAATGTTGCACTTAACTTGACAAACTATCGTTAGAAAAAGTATTAGATGCATGAGCTAAAAACTCTTTCTTCCAATTACGCAGCATATTTGGAGCAATCTCGTGTTCAGAAGCAATTTGATTAAGATCTTTTTCTTCTCATAAAAGTTCAAGTACAACTTGTGTTTTGAATTCAGGTGTAAAACTACGTCTCTTTTTCATGTGAATACCGTCCTTTATTAGATGAATTTATTATAACAGAATTCACTAAGAAATTTGAAGTCACCTGTCTAGATTTCAGGTACCATTATATTTTCCACTATAGTGCCATTTCAATACATCTAATGTTAAGATTCTTCCAATGTAAATTCAATCTTTCTATTGTTCACTTCTAAGCAAAATCCTTAAGTTTCTGTGTTTTTTATAAAATTCCCCCAATAATTCTTCTTACTTTATCATCAATAATATTTTAAATGATAATCCTCTATTTTTCAAGCTTTCTCATCTTATTCTATCTTAAATCATTGGGGGATTTTAATCAATTTTTAAGTCTTTTTATAAACGCTTAATTGTAAAATGAAGTTGAACTAAATAAAAAATCCATAGGGATTCATCCTATGTTAAGATTGAATCACCATAAAACAACTTTAACAAGAAAGGATAATCACTATGAATTACCCTAATCATACTACAAATCCACGTAAACATAAACACCTAAACTTTGAAGAACGCATGACGGTACAACTTCGATTAAAAGACGGCTATTCTCCATATAAAATTGCTAAAGAACTTGGTCGTGCTTCCAATACGATTCGCAATGAAATTGCTAGAGGCACCGTCACTCAAATGATACAAGGATGTAAAGTAAATCTTTATCTTGCGGATGCAGGGGAAAATATCTACCTTCAACATCTTCAGCATTACTGTCCTAAATACAAACGCTTATCTTGTAATGACTTTATATCCTACATCTGTGCAACTGTGCAACTGTGCAATCAAAGAAATGGTCTGTAGATACTTGTGTTGGATATGCAGTTTTCAATCAACTCTTTAAGACATCGCAAATGCTTTGTACTAAGACCATCTATAATTATATCAATCTAGGCTTACTAGAAGTACGTCATATTGATCTTCCTATAAAAATCTACTTTACACATCCCTATGCCTCATGTGAACGTGGAACTAATGAAAGACATAATGGTTTATTAAGACGTTTCATACCAAAAGGTGTAGCTATAAATGGGTATAGTATCGATGAAATCGCTTTTATTGAGGATTGGTGCAATACGCTTCCAAGAAAGCTACTTAATTATCGTACTCCTGATGAATTGTTTGAGAATGAGTTAGATGCTATATATAGAGCATAATTTTTATGGTTCAACAAGATAACACAATTAGTTCAACTTGTTATTGCAATTTAAGAAAATATTCATTGTATTACTTGCGAATAATTCAAGTACAACTTGTGTTTTGATTTCTGATGTACAGTTTAATCACAATTGATTTTTTCTTTAATGAGATAAAGGGGTCTACTTTTACTTTCGTCATATATACGTGCAATGTATTCTCCTAGTAGACCAATAGAAAAAAGCTGTACACCACTAAAAAAAGTAATGGCTACCATCAAAGAGGTCCATCCAGTTACTACATTATGTGTAATAAATTTCGAAATAAGCGAGTAAATAAGTAGAGCAATTGCAACTAATATCGTTAAACTGCCTAAAGTTCGCACCATCTTAAGTGGTTTTGTCGAAAAACTAATAATGCCATCTGTTTCAAAACGTATCATTTTCTTTAAAGGATACTTAGTCGTTCCTGCTAAACGTTCATCTCTTTCATATTCAACAAAGGTTTGTTCAAAGCCTACCCAGCTTACCATGCCACGTACAAAGCGATTCTTTTCTGGCATTTGCTTAAATGCGTCAACAACTTTTCGATCCATAAGACGAAAATCTCCCGTATCCATAGGAATTTCAATTTCAGCCATGTAGTGTAAAAACCTGTAAAAACCTTTAGCTGTTAATAATTTAAAGTAAGTTTCACCTTTACGTTTTTTACGTTTAGCATAGACCACATCATAGCCTAATTGCCATTTTGCCACCATTTCTTCAATCACCCTAGGTGGATCTTGTAAATCTGCATCAATGATTATGGTCACATCACCTAGACTATGAAAAACACCTGCTGTTACAGCAATTTGATGACCAAAATTTCTTGAAAAATCAATAATCTTTACCTGATGATCTACTTGAGCAAGGTCTTTTAAAATAGCTAGCGTTTTATCTTGGCTTCCGTCATTAACAAAGATAAATTCATAGAGCCATTTATTCTTGTACATAACACGTTTTAATTCTTTATAACAAGCCTCTACAACTGCTTCCTCATAATAAACTGGAATTACTACTGAAACTAAAAAATCTTCGTTCATCTTTATCCCCTTCTGTTTCTCCTATTTTAATTAGGCTTAATGCTCAAAAAACACCCCAATATCCCATGCTTCTATATAAGCAAACTTGCTATTTGTTACTTCCTCTAAATCCTCATTGATTGTTTCAATCCAATCTTCTAAATCCGCAATCAGCTCGTCCATTTCTTCATAAGCTTTTTTTCCAACCAACACCTTATAGGGTAATTTAATTAATACTTCCAAAAAGTCTATGATTTCCTCCATAATTCCTTGAAAAGTATCTTGATGCTTATTAAAAATCTTCTTTAGAGCACCCTCCTCTTTTAAAGCCTCAAAACGTTGAAGCTGTATTCTAAAATTTTGAATTAATGACTCATACATCAAGCAAATATTCTTCTCTTTTTCTTCTAGTTGCTCCATTTTTTGAGCCAATTGATTGTCTAATGTATCCAGGCGTTCTTCTAATAAACTTCTTTGCATCTCTTAATAACCTCTCTTTATTTAATTTTTTTATTATAACTATTATATAGGATTTTAGTATATATTATAAAGAAAATACATATAAATTAAACCAAAAAAGGAAGAGCTTCTTTGCATTTCTGCGTCAGAATTTCTTCCTCTTTGGTCTATCATTTTATTCTACTTTACTAAACTTGCAAGTCTTTCATTAACATTCGCAAGCATTGTTTCATACTTTTCTTTTTTAGCTTTTTCTTCTTCTAAAAGTTTAGCAGGCGCTTTGGCAACAAAACCTTCATTCGCAAGCTTTTTATTCACACGTTCTACTTCACTTTCCAGTTTTGCTTTTTCTTTAGATAAACGTTCAATTTCTTTTTCAATATCTACAAGATCCGCAAATGGAATGTAAACTGTTGCATTTGGAATGACTACAGAAACTGCATCACTTTCAATACCTGTTGTATCTTTTTGAATAATAACCTCAGAAGCATACCCAAGCACTGCAAAGAAAACTCTACCATTTTCAAAAATAGCTTTCACTTTTTCATCTTCTGTTACAACAAAGACTTTAGCTTTTCTTGAAGGTGGCACATTCATTTCGCTACGTAAGTTACGAATATTTCTTACAGACTCTTTAATTAAGCTGATTTCTTTTTCTTCATCACTAAAGTTCCATTCTTCTGTAAATACTGGCCAATTTGATAACATAATCGTCTCTTCTTTATTTTGAAGTCCAAGGAAGATTTCTTCTGTAATAAATGGCATATAAGGATGAAGCATCTTAAGAATTTGAATCATAACCGTTCTTAAAGTATAGAGTGCTGCTGGTCTTGTTGCATCTTCTTTATTATAAAGACGTGGTTTCACCATTTCAATGTACCAGTCACAGAATTCTTCCCATGCAAAATCATAAAGCTTTTGTACTGCTACACCAAGGTCATATTTATCCATATTATCTGTTACTTCTTTAGCAAGTGTATTCACTTTAGAAAGAATCCATTTATCTGCGGGTGTTAAAGCTTCTTGGCCTACTAATAAGTTAATATCCTCACCTTCATAATTCATCATAATGAAACGTGCTGCATTCCATAATTTATTCCCAAAGTTACGGTTTGCTTCTACTCTTTCATAATAGAAACGCATGTCATTCCCAGGTGCATTTCCTGTTACAAGTGTTAACCTTAATGCATCTGCACCATATTTCTCAATCACCTCAAGTGGATCTACACCATTACCAAGCGATTTACTCATTTTACGTCCGTCTGCTGCACGCACTAAACCATGGAATAAGACATCCTTAAACGGTATTTCATTCATTTGCTCAAGGCCTGAGAATACCATACGAATCACCCAGAAGAAGATAATATCATATCCAGTTACCAAAACACTTGTTGGATAGAAGTGTTTTAGTTCTTCTGTGTTTTCTGGCCACCCAAGTGTAGAAAATGGCCATAATGCAGAACTAAACCATGTATCTAATGTATCTTCATCTTGTATAAAGTGATCTTTACCACATTTTGAGCAAGTCGTTGGCATAGCTCTTGAAATAACAATTTCACCACAGTCTTGGCAATAGTAAGCTGGAATTCTGTGTCCCCACCATAATTGACGAGAAATACACCAGTCTCTAATATTTTCTAACCAATTGTAGTAAATTTTCTCCATACGCTTTGGAACTAAGCGAATGTCTCCATTACGAACCGCTTCAATAGCTGGCTTTGCCATCTCCTCCATTTTAACAAACCATTGTGCTTTGATCATTGGTTCAATAACTGTTTTACAACGGTCATGTGTTCCTACATTATGTGTATGTGGCTCAACCTTGATAAGAAATCCAGCAGCCTCAAGATCAGCTACTAATACTTTTCTTGCTTCATAGCGATCCATACCTGCATACTTACCACAAAGTTCATTCATTGTACCATCATCATTCATAACACAAATTTCTGGAAGGTTATGACGTTTACCCACTTCAAAGTCATTAGGGTCATGAGCGGGTGTAATTTTAACAACACCTGTTCCAAATTCTTGATCCACATAACTATCTCCAACAATAGGAATTTCTCTATCAAAAAGTGGA
>JARKVN010000067.1 GCA_029851645.1 Cellulosilyticum sp.
AGGCAGCTGGGGAATTATATGCTGTAGTAGAAAAAACCAATATCGTAACAGAAAAAATCGATGAAATTGCCAATATTTCTAAGGA
The DNA here is from genome assembly GCA_029851645.1 of Cellulosilyticum sp. Classification (GTDB taxonomy): domain Bacteria; phylum Bacillota; class Clostridia; order Lachnospirales; family Cellulosilyticaceae; genus Cellulosilyticum. The sequence goes on from JARKVN010000067.1 coordinate 86, forward strand.
ACAAGCCAATGCCATTGAGCAAATTAATGTAGGAATAGAGGCTATATCAGCAGTTGTACAAAATAATGCGTCAATTGCAGAAGAAAGCTCTGCCATGAGTGATGAGCTTTCTGGACAAGCTAATGAAATGAGAACTATGGTTTCTCAGTTTAAGCTATAAAAATTTAAAGAATGTAAGTATAAGCCTTGCTTGGTTAGCACACTAAGTAAGGCTTTCTTAATGTTTTAGTTTAGGTGTTTTTTGAAAATTTCTATTTAAAAAATAATTTATTTATAAAATTGTAAATTAATATAATAGTGTGATAAAATATAATATAATCTTTAAAAATTATAATGGGATATAGAAACAATAAATTGGGAGAATATGAAAATGCTTTTATTAATAAGCCAAGATATAAAATCACATATTAAGTATAAGTAAAATTCATACAAGAAAGATAAGGAGGTAGCTATGATTATTGATGAAATATTAGGCATTCAAGCTATAAAAGATCCAAAAGTAAAAATAACAACAAGGTTAGCTGTTAGAGCTATTGTGATTAAAGATAATAAATTGTTGATGGTACACACCAATAGAGGTGATTATAAGTTTCCGGGTGGAGGGATTAAAAGGTTAGAAACTCATGAAGAAGCTTTAAGAAGGGAAGTAACAGAGGAAACAGGATATATTGTCAATCAAATGAAGGAAGAGGTTGGAAGAATTATGCAGCGTAATCCTAATCAGTTTGACATGAGTGGCATTTTTCAAATGACTTCCTACTATTATTTATGTGATGTTAAAAAGCATATAACGAGTCAGCATTTAGATAAATATGAAAAAGACCAAGGATTTTTGCCTGTTTGGATAGAATTAGATGAGGTTCTTGCTAAGAATGAAGCCATCTTAACTCAGAAAGGAACACATATTAATCCTTGGGTTTATCGTGAAACATTTGTGTTAAGAAAGTTAAAAGAAGTACAACTTATGAAATAAAAAGTAGTGAAATAAAAATAAGAGAAAGATAGATGTTTTAATGAATCAATATAAAAAAGAATCCTCCTTGATAGAGTTATAAAAATTCTATTTAGGAGGATTTTATGTATAGAAAATGAGAAAGTTGTCAATAACTTACCTAAATAAGATATAAAACTAGGCCATATCTCAAGAGAGTAAAATCTACCTACATAGAAGGAGGACTCATTATGGATGAAGGAGTTAGAGCAAAATATAATAATCGTTATCAATCCATTCAAAAAAGACGAGTGATATGGCTTGTAACGGGATGTGTAGGGCTTATTCTTATTTTTATCATGTTTAGGACACCTATTGCTTCAACGATTATATCAAGAATGCGAGGCATATGGATTGAGATGAATCGTTCTATGGTTACTTATGATAGCCAGTTACCAGAGATTAAGAATATGGATTTATCTATCAAAAATGTAAATACAGATTTAGAAAATCAGTACGAATATATAACTAAGGCTAGAAAAGATTTGTATCAGGGGAATTTGATACTTGTTAATAGCAAGTATGCCTGCTTGTTAATGGAGAAGAATAAGCTTTCTAAAGTTGAAAAGTATAAGAATAAGGCATATAAAATCATGGATTCTAATATGCAATTAAATCATGAAACACTTATGGCATATAACGATATTATGGAGAGTTTTTCAAAAGCAACTGGAAAGAAAGATATGATTATAACAAGTGCTTATAGGTCTTTAAAGGAACAAGCAGATGCCCTACAGGAGAAGGTTGATTTATTTGGAGAGGAAGATGCTTTAAAGTGGGCTATGGTGCCTGGATATAGTGAACATCATTCGGGTTATGCTATGGACCTAAGCATTTATACTGATGAAGGTGAATACGTAAATTATAGAGGTCAAGATGAATATAGCTGGATAGATTTAAACTGCTATCAATATGGGTTTATTAGAAGGTATGCTAATGAGAAGAAAGACATTACGAAAGTGGTAGATGAGCAGTGGCATTATAGATATGTAGGGGTACCTCATGCCTATATTATGACAGATAAGAATTACTGCTTAGAAGAATATATAGACTATCTAAGAAATTTTGCATTTAATAAGCAGCATCTTAAGGTAAAGTGTGAAGCGGGAGTATATGAGATTTACTTTGTACCATCTGAAGGGAAAGAAACAAATGTGCCTGTGCCTCGAAATCATAAGTATACTATATCTGGTAATAATGTAGATGGATTTATTATAACAGTTACATTAGAAGACGCACTTTAAATAAGAGGGTGTTGAGAAGGTGATAATTACTTATCAAGATGGCGCAACACCCCTTTATTTGTAACTTTATTCAGTTGTATTTTGTCTAGTAAGTTCAAGATAATTGTAAAGCGTAAACTTAGAAATGTTTAGAAATTCGCAAACACGGTCACCCGATTTAGTGATTAAGAAAGCTCCTTTTTTATCTAAAAAATGGATGATTTGCATTTTCTCATCTTTGTTAAGATGAGTCATAGGTTTATCGAACATATTTTCACATTGATGTAGCAAATTGTCCATAAGCTGATTGACGTCCGTTGAAAAGAGCTCGTGAGCAGATGGTGCAGGTGTTGAATACATATTAATTTGTTTTAGGTATTCTTCACATTTTAAGGTGTCTGTAATATCCATATTAATACAAATGGCACCAATATTATTACCATCATCATCTTGAATAAACATAGAAGAACCACGAATGATTTTACCATTTCGCATATGCACAATTTTATTATATATATGAGTATCATGGGTCATTTTACTTAAAACCTCTAGTCCCCAGTTGCCACCACAATCTCCTATTTTGCGCCCAGTTACATGACCATTTCTGATATCTACAATACTGTGTTCATATTCTTTGGTATTATCATGTAATACAATTTCACAATTTGGTCCAAGATGATTAGATAGTAAGTCTAAAACACTTTTAAGCATTTCGATATTATCATAAATGGTTTTCATAGTTATCCCCCTAAAATAATTAAAGTATGGCATCATAATTCAAGTAATGATTATAAGTATAGCATAATTCAAGTATAAATAGATTAAAAAGTATTATTTTGTAAAAAGATAATAGGCTCTAAGTAGGAATAGGTATTAGCTTGGTTATAAAAAAATTTTAGAGATTAAGTGGTATCATGACATATTGTTAGAGAAAATATAAATATTTTTTTTAGTCTACTTCAAAAAAAAGACAAAATACATCAAAAAAGATATAGTATGACAACAAATGTATAAGAAAAAATGATAAAATGTATGTACATATAAAAAAAAATAATATATAATTTATTGTATAAAATTATATATTATCATGTAAAATCAATAATAATCCATTATAAAAAAGTTTATGAGGAGGCACAACAATGAGCAATGTTCTTGAACAAATTGGTGCATATGGTATCGTTCCAGTTGTAGTTGTAAATAAAATTGAGGATGCTAGACCACTTGCTAAAGCATTATGTGATGGTGGACTTCCAGTAGCAGAGGTTACATTTAGAACAGCATGTGCAAAAGAAGCTATTAGTATTATGGCTAAAGAATTCCCAGAAATGTTAGTTGGTGCAGGTACTGTACTTACTACAGAGCAAGTTGATGAAGCAGTAGAAGCTGGGGCAAAATTCATCGTTAGTCCAGGTCTTAATCCTAAAGTAGTTAAATACTGTGTAGATAAAGGAATTCCAGTTACTCCAGGTTGCGCTAATCCTTCAGATATAGAACAAGCTATCGAGCTTGGATTAAATGTAGTAAAAATCTTCCCAGCTGAAGCAGTTGGTGGCATTAAATTAATCAAAGCTATGGCAGGTCCATACACACAAATGAAATTCATGCCTACAGGTGGAATTAATGCTAAAAATCTTAATGATTATTTATCATTTGATAGAATCATCGCTTGTGGTGGAAGCTGGATGGTAGATCCACAACTAGTTGCTGCAGGTGAATTTGATAAAATTACTGAAATGACTAAAGAAGCTGTAACTCAAATGTTAGGTTTCGAACTTGCTCATGTTGGTATTAATGCAGAAAATGATAAACAAGCTGAAGAAATCGCAACTGGATTTGATAACTTATTTAATACTTCAGTTAAAGTAGGAAGCAGCTCAATCTTTGCTGGTACAGGGATTGAAGTTATGAAAACACCATACCTTGGAGCAAAAGGTCATATTGCATACAAAACAAATTATATTGAAAGAGCTGTGGCTTATCTTAAAGCTAAAGGATTCTCTTTCAACGAAGAGTCAGCTAAATATGATGCTAAAGGTAAATTAAAAGCAATCTATTTAGAAAAAGAAGTGGGTGGATTTGCTGTTCACCTTGTACAGAAATAAGATTTATTTAATTATAATTTAAATTAAGAGGAGAATGAAAAATGAAAGTAGTTACTTTTGGCGAAATTATGTTAAGACTTGCACCAAACGGATATTTAAGATTTAACCAAGTAGATCAATTCCAAGCAACATATGGTGGTGGAGAAGCTAACGTAGCGGTTTCTCTTGCTAACTATGGAGTAGATGCTGAATTTGTAACAAAATTACCAGCACACGAAATTGGTCAAGCAGCAGTTAATGATCTTCGTAGATATGGTGTAGAAACAAAACACATTGCTCGTGGTGGAGAAAGAATCGGTATTTACTTCTTAGAAAAAGGTGCTTCTCAAAGACCTTCTAAAGTAATTTATGATAGAGCACACTCTTCAATCTCAACAGCTACAACAGCTGATTTCAACTGGGATGAAATTTTTGAAGGTGCAGATTGGTTCCACTTCACAGGAATCACACCAGCATTAGGTGATGATGCAACAGCGATCTGTTTAGAAGCTTGTAAAGCAGCTCAAGCTAAAGGTATCAAAGTAAGCTGTGACCTTAACTATAGAAAAAAACTATGGACAAGAGAAAAAGCTGGTCAAGTTATGGGCGAATTAATGCAATATGTAAACGTATGTATTGCTAATGAAGAAGATGCAGCTGATGTATTTGGTATTCATGCAGCAGATACAGACGTAACAAAAGGTGAAGTTAACCACGATGGTTATAAAGATGTAGCTAAACAACTTAAAGATAGATTTGGTTTTGATTATGTAGCAATTACACTTAGAGAATCAATCTCTGCTAGTGACAACAATTGGGCAGCAATGTTATACAATGGTGAAGATTACTTCTTCTCTAAAAAATATGCAGTTCGTATCGTTGACCGCGTAGGTGGAGGAGATTCATTTGGTGGCGGGCTTATCTATAGCTTAGTTAATAACTATGAACCACAAGCAGCTATCGAATTTGCAGTAGCAGCTTCATGCTTAAAACATACTATTGAAGGAGACTACAACCGCGTATCTGTAGCAGAAGTACAAGCTCTTGCTGGTGGGGACGGTTCTGGTCGTGTTCAAAGATAGTAAGTTCTTGGTAAAATAATATATACCCTTAATGTGGCAATAAGCCACACCTATAGCTCTATATCCTTAAAAATGTATAGAGATAACTTCTAACTTCTGAGGGTGTATACCCTTAATGCACCCTCAGAAAAAAATTACGGTTATTAGCCATAACAATAGGCGGCTATGGTAATAATCGTATTTTTTATGAGTTATTTTGTGAATATAATGAATAAGGAAGAAAATTATATTTAGAATATAGTACATAAAAAACTAAAGTTGTTACCATTAAGAGAGTACATAGTTGAACTTTGTAATAGACTTTTAGCAGGATATTTAAGGTACGTGTAATCATGAAATAGGGACAATGTGAAAACGTTAAATTATAAGAGCTACATAGTGGGAGGCAGTTATGTCAAAGGTAATTTTAGTAGGAGAGCCAATGGCTCTATTCATTGCAGAAACAGAAGGAAGTTTAGAAACAGTAACACAATTTACACGTTCTGCTGCTGGAGCAGAAATGAATGTAGCAATTGGTCTTAAAAGATTAGGACATGAAGTTTGTTATATTACAAAGTTAGGAAAAGATCCTTTTGGGAATTACTTAATGAATTTCCTACAAAAGGAAGGAATTGATACAAGTAAAATTTGTTTTGATAATCATTACCCAACAGCTTTCCAACTTAAGGGAAAAACTTCAGTAGGAGATCCAGATGTTGCTTATTATCGTAATGGTTCAGCTGCATCTAACTTAAGAGTAGATGATGTAGATGGGATTGATATGACAGGTTTTAATCACTTCCATTTAACAGGTATTTTTCCTGCTATTTCAAGCAATTCTAGAGCAACAATGCTTTATTTAATTGAAAAGGCAAAAAATAATGGATTAACAACATCATTTGATCCAAACTTAAGACCAAGCTTATGGCAGGATTCAGCAGACATGGTAAAAACAATTAATAAAATTGCTTTTAGATGTGACACTGTACTTCCGGGTATCTCAGAAGGAAAAACCTTAACAGGTTTTGATAACGAAAAAGATATTGCGAACTTCTACTTAGAAAGAGGCGTAAAAAATGTTGTTATCAAATTAGGACCAAAAGGTGCTTATGTTAAAACACAAACCGAAGAAGCATATATTGACGGTTACCAAGTAGAAAAAGTAATTGATACAGTGGGAGCTGGAGATGGATTTGCAGTAGGTTTTATCAGTGGCTTACTAGAAGGAAAAGGCGTTGCTGAATGTGCAGATAGAGCTAATGCGATTGGTGCAATTCAAGTTATGCATAAAAGCGACAATGAAGGACTTCCAACTATAGAACAATTAACTAGGTTTATGGAGAAAAAATCCTTATAGGACTTTAACAAGTTAAATAGGGGGTATTCTCTTAAACATATAGATTTCCATAGTAACTTCATAATAAAAATTGAAGAAAATGTAAAAGAGAAACACCTTGTTTAGGCTTAGGGAGCAAAAAAGCAAGGTGTTTTTTCTTGTATTTTTTATACTTTTTACATATAAAAGAAATAGATTAGAGATGAAATATAACATGTTAAGAATAAGCTCTATATATCTAAAAATAATGTAGATATGTAGATTAAGTAGGAGAAAATTAATGATATCAAATAAGTGGATAATGATACTGATTATTTTAATACTAATTAATATAATGGCTTACATAAGTATGGGAATAGATAAAAAAAGAGCGATTAAGGGAAAATATAGAATTTCTGAAAAGACACTTTTTACATTAGCACTTTTAGGGGGAAGTTTAGGCAGTATATTAGGTATGAAGCACTTTAGGCATAAAACGAAGCATTGGTATTTTCGATATGGTATGCCACTTATCTTAGTAGGACAACTGATGCTTATTTACATCGTTATTTTAAAATTTATATTTGTATAGCTTTGTAATTGTTAACGTAGAAAGTAAAGTGAATCGTGAATATAAAATAAAAACTAGTAGATAATAAGATTAAGAGGTGATTTTAGTGGAAGATAAGAATCAGACAATAGAAAAATACAAAGAAGATGCAAAGAACTTTGCAAAACATGTAAAAGAGGATGCAGAAAAATTAGGAAATAAGGCTAAGAATAGTATGGAGCAATTAGGGCAAAAGGCAGAAGAAGGCCTTGGTGCAGTAAAAAAAGGCACAGAAAAAGTCATTAATAAAACTAAAGAAGGTCTTACTAATTTAGAAGAGAAAATGAAGAAATAAGGTTGCGAATTTCGCAGCCTTATTTTATTGTAGCCATTTATTTTAAGTTTGAAACCTAAGATAAATGTGTTGACATATTTTTTAATTTAAAGTATTGATATGATTTATTGATAACTTGAAGTATAATAAAGGAAATAAATTGATGAATAGGAGAGAGGTTATGAAACACTTTGAAACTGATATCAATGTAAAAACAAGTGGCGCTAGTGAGTATATAGCAAGGTTAACGGCTTATATTCCTGATGATTTTTATGATGATGGAACAGGTAAGATTAGGCCGGCAGTACTCATTATGCCAGGGGGTGGATATGGCTATACTTCAAAAAGAGAAAGTGAACCAGTAGCCATGAAATTTATTTCTGAAGGATTATGTGCTTTTGTATTAAATTATAGTGTGGCTCCAGCACGTTTCCCACAGGCTCTTTGTGAAGCACTTTCGGCAATAGGTTATATTAGAGAAAATGCAGCCAAATGGAATATTGATCAAAATAAGATTGCGGTATGTGGTTTCTCTGCTGGAGGACATTTGGCAGCTTCAGTAGCAACTTTTTGGAAGGCACCATGGATTAAAGAGCATATGGAAATAGATTATGAGAAAGTAAAACCTAATCTACTTGTTCTATCTTATCCAGTTATTACAAGTGGTAAGTTTGCACATCAAGGCTCTGTAAATAATTTATTGGGGGATAATATAACTGAAGAAATGTTAGAGTTAATTTCTCTTGAAAAACAAGTAACAGTAGATGTACCTCCAACGTTCATTTGGCATACATATGAGGATGGAAGTGTGTCAGTAAAAAATACAATGCTTTTTGCGCATGCCCTTATAGAAGAGGATATTCCATTAGAAATGCATATTTATAGAAGAGGTGGACATGGGCTATCGATTGGCAATTTTATGGTAAATAAGGATATGACATTTGGAGAAAAACATATGTCTAGTGACTGGATTGATAAAGCAATTCGTTTTATTTTTGAGGAAGAAATAGATAATTAGAAGGAAAATGATGTAAGAAAATATGATAAATAAACAGGAGAAAGCTGAATGAAGAAGATTTTAAACTTTATGTTTAGTCGTATGGTAATAGTGGGCTTACTGATTCTATTTCAAATAGGCATACTAATCTCTGTTATATGGAAATTGAGTAATTATTTTATTTATTTCTATATCATTTGTGTCATACTGAGTATGGTTGTAGTGTTGCACTTAATTAGTAAAGATGAAAATCCTTCATATAAACTAGCTTGGGCTATTCCCATTATGGTGTTTCCTCTATTTGGTGGACTTTTCTATATTTTGATTGGGAACAATAAAGCAAGTAAAAAGTTTGTGAGTAAATTAGAAGAAGGTTATCAAAAAATGATAGTCCATATGCCACAAACAGAGGCAATTATGGAAGAATTAGTTGACCAGGATAAAAGTATTGCCAATCAAGCGAGATATATCAAGGAACTTTCTGGATATCCTATTTATAAAAACACAACAACGAAATATCTCAGTCCTGGAGAGTGTTTCTTTGAAGTTTTGATTCAAGAGATAGAGAAAGCGGAGCATTTTATCTTTATGGAATATTTTATTATTCAAGAAGGTAAAATGTGGGACCCAATTTTAGAAATATTAGAGCGAAAAGCAAAGCAAGGGGTAGATGTTAGGGTTTTATATGATGATATTGGATGTTTAAAGACATTGCCTTATAAATATGAAGAAAAGTTACTTAAAATGGGTATTAAATGCCTTGTCTTTAATCCTTTAGCACCTGTTTTTAATGTGATCTTAAATAATAGGGATCATAGAAAAATTACGGTTATTGATGGTTATATCGGTTTTATGGGCGGTATTAATTTAGCAGATGAGTATATTAATGAGGTCAAGCGATTTGGGCATTGGAAAGATGCAGCGATTATGTTAAAAGGTGATGCAGTGTGGAATTTAACACTGATGTTCTTGCAAACTTGGAGCTTTATGACCAACGAGTATGAAGAACAAAAGCAATTTAAGCCACATACATACCATCCTGAACCATTTGAAAGTGATGGCTATGTACAACCTTATGGGGATAGTCCATTAGATTATGAAACAGTAGGAGAAAATGTTTATCTTAACTTACTTCATAAAGCAAAGGATTATGTTTATATCTGTACTCCTTATTTAATTGTGGATAATGAGATGGTAACAGCACTAAGTTTAGCAGCGAAATGTGGCGTAGATGTGCGAATTATTACACCACATATTGAAGATAAGTGGTATGTACACGTTTTAACAAGGGCTTATTATGAGCAGCTTATTAAAGCGGGTATTAAGATTTATGAATATACACCAGGCTTTATTCATTCTAAGACTTTTGTATCAGATGATGAAGTAGGTGTTGTAGGAAGTATCAATATGGATTATAGAAGCTTGTATCTACACTTTGAGTGTGGTACATGGCTTTATAAAACGGAAACCATTTTGGATATTAAAGATGATTTTATGAAGACATTAGAAACATGTACACAAATTACACTTGAAGATTGCAAAAATGTTAAACTGATAACACGAATTGTGCGCTCTGTTTTAAGATTGTTTGCACCACTTATGTAGATGAAAAAAAGAGTAGAAAGAGTAGAACCATCCCAAAGTGGGGACGGTTCTACTCTTTTGTAATGGGGACGGTTCTGCTAGATGAATAGAACCGTCCCCATTTTGTACTAGTGTTTAGGATATTTTTCATAAATTTACAAAGAATATTTTATGATTAACAAATAGGTGATAGGAGTGAAGGCATGGACTGGTTAAAAGAAATTTTCTCTATTTATATAGATTTACTAATGCTACTAAGTGGGGCATATATGGCATTTATCCAAAGTAATAATCTAGTAACTGATGAATCGTTAGAGAGAGAGGGACGGTTCTGTAAAGTGGCGGGGTATTTTTATATAGCCTTAGGAATTGCTGGGATCATAATTACTATAATAAGAGTTTGAGAGGAAATGATGAATGAAAACAAAAGGAAATGAAATGAGCATTAGTAGGGAAGATTATTTTCACGATGAGGAAAATAAAATATCTATTCAGATATCAGATAATCTGGATATGAATATTAAATACATTAACTATTTGTTTAAGGATTGTGGAGATATTGTTAAAAGGGAAGTTAATGTTACAGCAGGAAAAAAGTTTAGGATTTTCGGAGTTTATACAGATGGACTTATTAATAGGGATATACTTGAAAATTATTTATTAAGTAGGGTTTTTGATTATAAGAACTTAAATGGAGACCTTGAAGAGGATATGGAGTCTCCAACGCAGATTATCATGCAGCACTTTTCTGCTACATTTGATGTTAAAGAAGTAGATAGTATGGATGATATGGTAAAGGCTGTATTATCAGGAGATAGTGCGATTTTTATTGAAGGCTCAAGTAAAGGTTTAGTGATTGCTACTAGAGGTTGGCCTGGAAGAAGTATTAGTGAGCCTTCTACGGAAAAAGTGGTTAGAGGACCACGAGAAGGATTTACAGAAACAATAAGGTTTAACACAGTTTTAGTAAGACGACGCATAAGAGATACTAAGTTAAAATTCAAAATGTTAAGTTATGGAACAAGAAGTAGAACAGATATAGCCATTGTTTATATAGAGGATATTGCAAAGCCAGAATTGGTGGAAGAAGTTTCTAATAGGCTTGATAAGTATGTTATTGATGCAGTACTTGATAGTGGATATGTTGAACAATTAATTGAGGATAGTTGGAAGAGTCCTTTTCCACAAACACAAGCAACAGAAAGGCCTGATAAGTTTGCAGCCAGCCTTTTGGAAGGAAAAGTAGGAATACTAGTAGATACTTCACCCTTTGGTATTATTGTACCAACAACATTAAATGCTTTTTATCAAGCGTCTGAAGATTACTATCAAAGATGGCAAATTATGAGTTTTGTGAGGATATTGAGATATATTGTATCTTTTTTCTCCTTTACTTTACCAGGACTATATATTGCTACTCTAAATTTTCAACCTGAAATATTGCCGACACCATTTGCGATTTCTATTGCAGCCTCGCGTGAAGGCATAACGTTTTCAACGGTTACTGAAATTATTGTTATGGAATTGATTTTTGAGCTCTTTAGAGAGGCAGGAATTAGAGCGCCTGGTGCTATTGGGCATGTTATAGGATTAGTAGGAGGGATTGTTATTGGGCAAGCAGCAGTAGATGCTCATATTATTAGTCCAATGATTATCATCATTGTTGCATTTACAGCGATATGTACTTTTGCAATACCAGATTATGGATTAACTTCTGCTTATAGACTTGTAAGGTATTTATTTATTGCATTATCAGCAGCATTTGGTTTATATGGATTCTTGATTGCGGCACTACTTTTGTTAGCTCATCTTTCATCTTTAGAAAGCTTTAGTGTCCCTTATTTATCACCCTATAATATTTCGGACAGAAATGAATCTAGTGATATAAAGGATACAATCGTAAGATTTCCAACATTTATGCAGACAACACGACCTATATTCGCTAAGCGATTACAACGAATAAGGTTACGTTTGAGATCAAAAGAAACAGCTACAGATGTAGCACCTGGTCCAGATAGTAAGCAAACAAATGAAGATAGTAATTTTGATAAAAAAGGAAAGTAGGGACGGTTCCTAAGTGGTGATGGTGAAGATGGAGGTGACTAAATGTTTTCTCATAATGGGAGAATATCGACTAGACAAGTAATGATATTGCTTATTTTGCAGATGTTTAATATGAATATGATATTGATGCCTAGTATAAGTACGTATTATGTAGGAAGAAATGGATATGTATTACCTATTATAGCTATTCTATTTGGGGTTATTTATGTATATTTTATTACTGCATTAACAATGAGGTTTCCAGATAAAACATTGGTAGAAATTGCAAAGGATTTGTTACCAGATGGTTTTGCTTATATTTTAGTATGGACTTTTGCTATTAAGCTATTAATAGGGACAGGTCTGGAATTAAGAATGTTTGGAGAACTAATTTCGCAAGTTTTGCTTCCTAAGACCCCTTTAGCGGTTATTATGCTAGTTATGTTGCTGACGGCTGGCTATTTAGTGAAGTCAGGTGTTGAGGCAACTGCAAGAATGGCGGAAGTGCTGATTTATTTTACAATATTTCCGATTATTATTGTGTTGATTATTATTGCATTACAAATAGATTATCAAGAAGTATTGCCTTTTTTTCAAACAGATATTAAAAGTATTGGTTTGGGGGCTTTGAGTATAAGCTATATGTTTGCACCTGTAGAGTTTTTGCTAATGACAACAGGTTTAATGAGAAAGCCACGTAAAGTTCGTAAAATGGGTATAGGAGCGGTTTGTTTTATAGGGATTATACAAGGCATTATTACACTTTTAACGATAGCGGAAATAGGTGTAGGCGAAACTCAAAGATCAGTTTGGCCAGTATTAGGGTTGATGCAAAATATAGGGATTAATAGTTCTGTAATTGAGAATCAGGAGGTAATCTTATTAAGTGTATGGATTTTGAGTGTATTTATATACATTAGTTCAGGTTTGTATTTTGCATCACTTATAGGAAGTAGAAGCTTTAAGTTTAAGCGTGAAAATGTATTTGTATTACCTTTAATACCAATTATCTTCTTTATAGCAATATGGCCTAAAAATATTATTGAAGCGTATAAGTATTACTTGAACGTTCAAATGTACTTTAGCTTTTGGTTTGTAGTAGTACTCCCTCTGGTCTTAGTATTAATTGCAAAACTAAGGAGGGTTGGAGATGAGAAATAAGATATTACTAATACTAATAATGTTGATGACAAGTGTCGTTTTGACAGGGTGTTGGGATAGTGTAGAAATTAATGAAAGACATGTCATAGTAGATCTTGCTATTGATAAGTATAATGGGGACAATAGTGATGAAGATATGGGGACTAGAGTGGGCTATGAGGTGACCTATATGATTCCTGACATAGCCAAATTATCAGGTGAGTCTAGTTTGGTTGAAGATGTGAAAACAGCGATGGTGGTAAAAAGTCCAACTTTATCAAAAAGTATAGATGATGCAGAGGCTAGAACACAAAATACATTAACGTTTACTCATACAAAGGCACTTATTTTTGGAGAAGATTTAATTAGAGATAAGAAGTTATTTAAAGCGGCGATAGATAGCTTGATTAGAAATAACCAAATTGGTAAAGGAACTAATTTACTTGTAGTTCAAGGAAAAGCTAGTGATATTA
>JARKVN010000089.1 GCA_029851645.1 Cellulosilyticum sp.
TAATAGAGCTGCTTTTTCATAATCAAGGAACCCAATTACTCTAGCCCCTACTTCTTTACACTTCTTAACAGCATCTACAACCTCTTTTGTATTTCCTGTTACAGAAGAAATCACAACTACTGTATCCTTTGTAAGACGTTTATTTCCAGTCGTTAAATATTCAGCTGCATTTTCAGCCCATGTTTCAATAGCTGACATCTCTTTCATATGAATAGCTGCCTGCATACCACTTGCCCAAGTTCCACCAATTCCTAACCAGCAAATATTAGAATATCCTTCTTCGCAGATTTTATCCACAATCTCATTAATACGTGGGCGTAAAGCCAATGCTCCATTCACACTTTCAATTTTTGCCTGTTCATTAAATTTTAACATCTTTAATTTCCTCCTTTATTTATCCAACTAGTACACCAAAATATGCACCAATAATCCCAACAATCATTGTCCCAAAGATTAATAAAACTGGATTAACCTTTTTCTTTAAAAAGTAATAATACAACCATGTTCCTCCAAGACCAATTAATCCTGGCATAATTCCATCTAAAATTGACTGTAAAGTAGTAATTTCTTCTCCAACACGAGATAATTCTATACTTAATGTTGTCCACACCATATCCTTAGACATACATCCAATAACCATAACTCCCAAAATACTTGCTGCACTTAGAAGCTTAGTCATCATTCCATTTGCCTGCATCTTCTGTAAATAATTAAAGCCTATATTATAGCCAAAATGTGCTCCAAAATAACGAATTACAAACGAAGGAAGATTATAGAGCAGAAGATAGAGAATAGGTCCCATAATATTTCCAGCTTGAGCCAAAGAAATACCAATCCCAACTGCAATGACACGCAAACAACCTACGAAAATCGAATCACCAATTCCAGATAATGGCCCCATTAATGCTGTTTTAATACTTGAAATCGCCTCACCATCTACTTCTCCACGGACTTTCATTTCCTCCATAGAGGTAACTACTCCACCAACAAAAGGTGCAAACTGTGGTGTAATATTAAAAAACTCCACATGACGCATTAACGCATCTTTATAGCCTTCTGGATCATCTTTATAAATCTTCTTTAAATTACTATTAATCATCATTGCAAATGCAATATGCATCTGACGCTCGTAATTCCATGAGAACTCCATCCCAAGTGAGCCTTGATTAAACGCCATATTTGTTAAATCTTTTTTGGTAATATTAGAAGTCGTCATCTTCTGGCACCTCCTGAACCGATTCTGTTGCAAGAGCTACACTCTTCTCTAAGAAATTAAACTTAACTAAAATCAAAATCACTCCCAAAATAGCCACCCCAAGAACAGGTACGCCCATATAAGAAGCTAGTACGAATCCTAAGAAGTAGTATGGAATATTTTGCTTATTAATTGTCATTCGCATGAGCATAGCAAATCCAAGTGCTGGTAATAATCCCGCTGCTGCCGCCATACCATTTGTTACAAACTCAGGAATAGCATGAATCATGTTTCCCACCATTTCACTGCCTAAATAGTAACCTAGAAATACAAGTAAGAAACGACGTAACACCATAATCATACCAATCATCCAATGCGTCATAACAACGCCCTTATAATTTCCATCTTTAGCATATTGATCTGTCCAACGAAGAATAATGGAATTAAATACATTACAGAAATTACCTAGCGCTTGTGAAACAAGTGCAATTGGCATAGCCAGCGTTACAGCTGTTTCAATTCCTTTTCCTGTAGATAATGCAAATGCTGTTGCCAAGACGCCACCAACAATAGCATCTGGAGGTATGTATGCCCCAACACTAACTGCTCCCATGAAAAACAGTTCTAAACTCGCTCCAATCAAGATTGAAGCTTCAAATTCCCCTACAATCAACCCAATAATAGGGGCTAAAATAATTGGACGGTTTATATAAAGAGAACCCATCTGATCCCCTAATACACCAAACGCTGCAACTAGCCCAATTAAGATTGCATCTAATATCATTTTCCACCTCCTCCTTTCTTATGTACATGTTTTATAAAACATTTTGAACTGGAACGCTCGCCTCACTAGCTAATTGGCGAATTTCAACTTCAACACCTTGTTCCAACATATCCCGAATATCTTTTTCATCCTCTTCACCTATAAAAATAGCCTTGCTAATCTGTCTATATCCTTCTTGTTTTTTAGCTCCTCCTAAATTGATACTTTTAAGAGTAGGAACGCCCTTAGTCAAACGATATGCATCATGAATTGTTTGAACAACGATTAATAATTTGTACTTATCTGTAACCCCACTATTAAGCGCTTGAATAGAATCTTCAATATTTTTAATCACCAATTTAACTCCAGCTGGCTTACCTAGTTTCAGAGTTGTTTTCCACATTTCATCATTAACTACTTCATCACTAGCAATCAAAATACAATCTGCCTGTACTGCATTTGTCCAAGAAAAAGCTACTTGACCATGTAATAAACGATGATCTACACGACATAATTTAATCATTTTTAAACCTCCTAAAATTCTCCCTCTTCTGCCACCTTACCAAAAGTATCATTACAATATATCATCCCATCTTTTGCCTCTAGCAAGCTTTGACGAATGACAGTTGCTGCATCTTCATCTGTTCTTAAAAACAAATTCATTAATAATGGTAAATTCATTCCTGTAATCAAATGAAAATGAGGACGATTCAAATACATCATCATTTCGTTATTTACACTTCCACCAAAAACATCTGTGCAAATTACAACCTCATCTTCTGTACTAATAGAACTAACTTCTTGACTAATCAACGCTTTAATATCTTGTCCTTCTTCCACATAAGCTGTAATCACATGCACATTGGGCTGATCTCCCATAATAATCTTCACAGAATTATAGATTCCTTCTGAAAAAGTCCCATGGCTTGCCAAAATAAAATGTCTCATTTCTTATCCTCCCTTCCTATTTTCTGAAATGCATCTAATGTTGCTTCTTCTGCACTCCAAGGTTTTTCATAATATCTTGATGTCGCTGTCTCTAAGGAAAGATACCCTGTATACTTATTCCTTTGAAGGCAGTCTAAATCTTCTATTAGATTACGCTTCCCATGTGACCATGCCAAATGCCCTGTGGGATTGCCATCCACGAAATGAATATGAATAATATCCTCACCAAACGCATCAAAATAGTCCTGAATGGTATCATTGACACGAGCCATAGCCCCAAAATCAATACAAACCTTCAAATTTGAACTGCCCACAGCTTCTTTATATCGCTTTAACTCCGAAACGGAATTCACTAATATAGACTCATCTGGCTGTAATGCCTCAATTGCCATATCAATCCCTTGTTTATGAGCATATGAACAAATACGCTGCATCATAGCCACAGAACGCATCCATGCCTCTTCTTTCGCCTCATCATAATAAGCCCAACCTGTTGTTATTAAAACGTGTTTTGCCTCTACCTGCTTAGCAATATCAATCATATGGCAATAATATTGATATACCTCTTCCTTTCTGTCACTAATAGCCACATTATTAGGCTTTGGATTGGTTTGCTCTGGGCAAATCCCAACAATATGAATGCCATATTTCATAGCTAAGTGCTTCAACTTTCTTACATCTTCATACTTTTGGTAATCCACATAGAAATGCATTGGTCCAGTCCAAATTTCCACATTTTCTATCCCAAGCCTTTGCATTTCCTGAAAAAATCGCTCCAATGAATAAAAACGGTAATGAGCATTCATTCCACACAACCTAGCTCTAAAATTCATCTTCTCCCTGAACCTTTCTGTCATCATTCTCAATGTACTCATACAGATATGCAATTTCTGAAATAGGCATCTGTACATGATAATGTTTAAGCATTAACTCAAAGCTCTTATAAACCTGCTCTATAAAATCTTTATGCACTTCTTGAAAATTTGATAAACTTGCATACTTATCAAATGCTGTCTTTGTCACCAAACGTTCCACCAAGAAACAAACATGAATATAAATACCAATAATTGTCCGACTCTGAAATTTTCTTTGCATCAAAAGTTGCAAATTCTGCACGGAACCACTTACAAAGTCTAACAATTTAGGTGCATTTAAAATCGTTAGGTTCTCCATTACAGACTGCATTGAAAAATTCTTTAGTAACTGCTGATTAAACTGCTCAATTTCCTGATCATCCAAATATGGCTTTAATGCTCGATTAACCACATCTATATCCCCAAAGCTCATAATTTCTTCCAGTGACACACTCGTCACTCGCTTAAGTTTCAATTGATATGGCTTTAACATTAAAACAATATCGTATTTTTTAAACAGTGAATCACTCATCTGATTTTCAACTAATGCATCATAATCATACTCAATAAATTTTAGGTCAATTGGGCGTGGCAAACTATCTCTAAACAATCGACCTAGCTTCTCACTAACAGCCACACCTGCATCATTAGTAAATACAATGGCCTTTTCTTTCTTAGCTAAAGACAATACCTTATAATGGCATTGATTCTCCTGACACGCCTCAGAAAGCAAAGCCTCCAAACTATAATTCTGCATCATCTTATTTCCGATATTTAAAGCTAAAGACGTAGAAATGTTATTAATAACACCTACATTCACGCTCTCAGCAATTACATCTCCAAGACCTTCTAATGAGCCCATATCAACTAACAAAATAATATTTTTTAAATGTGTGTTGTTCTCAATGAACATATTTAATTTTTTGCTCACTTCTTCAACGGGTGTATCAAGTGGCATATCAATGGCTTCAAACACATATGTACCTAACAAGGAATTTGCTGCATCTGCAATTGAAGACGCTGTAGAGTACCCATGACTTAAAATAATTCCCATTGTATCCTGAGCATGAATATCTTTGTTATACATACGAATATTTAGCATTAAAAAAATCCTATTGATTTCCGTCAAACGGATATTGGTCGCGGCATGAATCTGCTTTACAATTTGATCCGTTAAAGTTGCCTCATCTACCAATGTCTCTGTCATCCATAACAAACAATCACAAATTTCTTTATGATGATCTGATTCCCACTGATTCAATAACGACGCATTACGCCCTGCTGAGATTACCATCCGCGTCAAAACATAGGCACAGTTTACAGGCAAATTAATATTTTTTGCCGTTTTTACTAAGCTTAGTACGTCCATTACAATATTTTTCATTGCCTCTACACGTGCATCTCGATATGCCTCTTCAAAGACCAAAATATCATAATATCGACGAACTGCCCCTTGTCCTAATTCAAAAAAGCGTGAAATGGCATACTGCCCCTGTACAAATGCTTTATAAGCTTGTAACATCTGCTCCCACATCTGTAAAATTTTACTGCCCGTTGAATACTTTTCAATGGTATCTACGCGAACCAAAGCATCATTATCCTTTTCAAACCTATCCACACTCATCTGATTTAGCAAGTTTGGTACTAAATGATACACATACACATTCATATTTTCATTATCATGACACTCACTAAAGGCATTAGCACAAATCGCCTTTATTGCTTTTTGCAGTTCATCAATATTGCTCTCAAATTTGTAGCTTACCAAAAAGCGCTTTAATTTTTCAGAAATATAAATCTTCCTACCAAGATGTTGCTGTTCCTGCTGGAAAAAACGAATTACGAACTGTGTACGCTCATCTTCATTTCTCTCTATTAATGCAGGAATATTACATAAAATAGGAATGTTTAAAAGCAAGTTTGGACTTAATACTATTCGTGGTTCTTTGTCCACACATAGTATCAGACGTACTCTGCTCGACACATATGTTGTATCATTATACATACGTGTAAACTTTCCATAGCGAATAAATTCGGCTAATTTTTCCTGACATGCCTCACACAAATTTGAGACATCACGGATACAAAATAAACCACCATCAGCAAGCTCTAACATTCCTTTGTGTATGATGCCCTTTTGCTCACTTCCAAATATCTCCTCCATTTGCTTACATGCCTGTTCCTCTTTCAAGGCCTTCTTCACAAACAATGAAATTTGAGCCTTAGATTTGGAGTAATTCGTATAAAATTCATGCATACACTTAACAAGATACGTTTTTCCACTCCCCTTTTCTCCATGTAAAATCATTGGCAAGCCATCCGGATAGAGTAAAGCCGACTTCATTTGGGAAATAGGATAGCTTAAACTCCCCTCATAACCAATTGCCTTCTGGAAGTCTTTTAGTTCTGGTGAGTTTCGTCTTAACTCATGCTTTAACTCGTGTATTGACAAATACTCACTATTCTTCAAAACAAATTGATATTGTTTTTCTAACCCATCTCTAGAAATATAGTATACTGGCCTTGAACTAATCTTAATTACTTTATTATCCTTTACCAATTCATTTAAATATTGGGATGTCAAAGAGCGAGAAATATTAAGCGCCTTACTAATAGAAATTGTTGTAAGACTCGATAACTGATCCGACTGAAAATGATGGCTTTTTTTCTGAAGATAGTTGTAAATCTGTTGTTTGGATGTTAATTGATTCACCCTACACCTCCTATTCGGATACCGCCTTTGGACGATATCATTGTATAAAATTGTATTCTTTTCGTCTGTACTTCCATAAAAAAGCGACACTACTGTACTTAATTTTACCAATTTCAACACTATAAAGAACCAAAAATGCTTTGTGTTAAGGCATTTTAATTATTAGTGTTGCACAATTTTACTATACAGGTATTTTTGAATTAAACACAATAAGTTAAACAGCTAAAATAATAAAAAAATCCCTCTAAAGTAGATTTTGGTTGTTTACCATATCTACTTTAGAGGGTCATACCCAAATTAAAACTAATGATATTTTTATTCACTCAAAAACTATTTGTCTTTATTATTTTTTATGTAGATTCTTAATGCTTGAACTAATAGTATCATGATATATAACCCTAAAATAATAAATAGAATACCAACTCCTAAGTTCATTATTGAAATAAATTCTAACATAATCTCCTGTACCTCCCAACATCTATTTTCTTTATATGATATACAAATATGTTCCCTCTTGCAAAATAAAACTCCTAAAAAATTTAAGACTCTTTATGTATATACATTCTCATCATCTCTGCTTCTTCATCCCCTTGAACCATACACAAGAACTTCCAATCATACTTTTCATAAAAGGAAGTATGATCTGTGATAAGATAAAGCGTATCTATCCCTCTGTCTTTCATGTCATTACACACAAAGCTTAAGATTTCTCCTGCAATACCTTGAAAGCGATATGCTTCTTCTACATATAAAGCACAAACATTAGGTCTTAAATCCTTTCTATTATGAAAATCGTTTTCTATGACACCAGCTCCTGCTATTATTTTATCTCCATCCAATACTGCATACCATTGTGGAACAGCATTTAAGTTAGTTAAACTCTCATTCATACTATCAATATAGGCTTCAACTGGAATATCCCATTTTTCATGAAACCAATTTGCCAAAATATCTTGTAACTTTGGAATATCTTGAAGTTTAATCACATTATATTTACTCATATGTATCCTCCTTTTTTCTAGCCACTTTAGGCAGCATTCTTTCATACATCATTACCATAAGACCTAGTATTACCACCAGATACAAAGGAAACAAGGAAACATTTATATGATTTGCAATCAAGCCAAATACTGGTGGCATGAAACAAGTTCCAACATATGCCGAAGCCATCTGTACACCTATCATAGCTTGCGATTTGTCCTTTCCAAAGTGTTCTGGCGTAGAATGTATGATAGATGGATAAATAGGGGCACACCCTAATCCAACTAAAATTAGTCCTAAAAGAGTCATTTCTTTCCCAAAAGGTAGCAATAATGCTACTATTCCCAGAAGTATAACACCCTCTCCAAGCCTTATCATCTGTGTATCATTTAACTTCATTGTCAAAAAGCCACCTAAAGCTCTACCTACTGTAATTCCAATAAAAAATAAACTTGCAAAACTAGCAGCAGTCTCTGTAGATAGTCCCTTATGTAATACAAGATAACTTCCTGCCCATAAACCTGTTGTCTGCTCTAAAGCACAGTAACAGAAAAAGGCAATCATCACTTCCTTTGCTCCTCGAATTTTAACGATTTGTTGTAAAGAAAGCGTTTGACCTTGGTCGTTTTCATGAGCCATTCCTGAACTACTACTAGACTGTCTTTTCCAAAGAGGCAAACTTAGTAATAGTACAATTGTTAAAGCAATCTGAAGTATGGCAATATAACGATACCCCATATTCCAACTTTGTCCCCCTGTTAATGCATATCCCATGATAGAAGGTCCAAGTGAAGCCCCAACTCCCCACATACAATGAAGCCAACTCATATGTCGACTTGCATAATAGAGTGCAACATAATTATTGAGTGAAGCATCTACACTTCCAGCTCCAAGACCATAAGGAATAGCCCACAAGCATAACATCATAAAAGAATCGCTAATAGAAAATCCAAACAATGCTATTGCAGTCATTAGTACACTAATTGCTGTTACCTTTCCAGTCCCAAGCTTTTTTGTTAGACGATCACTTTGTAAACTAGAAACAATCGTTCCAATAGCAATAATCATGGAAATTACACCTGCATAAGAAACAGGCACAGAAAACTCCTTATACATTGTCGGCCAAGCAGAACCTAAAAGCGAATCCGGTAATCCCAGACTAATAAAAGCTAAATAAATAATGGCTAATAATAATTGAAACATTTTATTTATCCTCCCACATATTTTGTTTCCTATAACAGAATACCGTTATCTTCCCATTGATACAACCTATTTTAGACATATAATATAAAAAAGCCGAAAATCTTGATTAATCAAGATTTTCGGCTTTTTACGTTCCCGACTGGAGTCGAACCAGCGGCCTACCGCTTAGGAGGCGGTCGCTCTATCCTACTGAGCTACGAGAACACTAAAACTAATAGCAATTATTATACTACAGTCTTAAGCTTCATTCGTCAAGTCCCTTTTTATGAATTTACTACAATTGTTCCTTGTAGCCAGCAAGTTCCCATAAAGCGCATGCCAACTGTTGGATAACCTATCAGCTGCTTTTTACTAATCATGACTTCAAGTGGCATATCATTGATATCCAAAGTGAATAGATACATTTCTTCCCCTGTTTTGTTATTCTTTCTTGTATCAATTGCTGTGATTTCACCTAATATGGCATAGTTTGCATCTACTAGTGTTGTTGGAATAAAATAGCCACTCATGATTGTTAGAAAATCTTCTTCATATAGACGTTCTTTTAGAAGATTATCCATTTCTTTCTCTTCTTCTTCTAACTGAGCTCTGGCTTCCTCATCACCTTCTCTAGCTTTTTGAATCATGACTTTTATCTTCTCTTTTTCTTCCCTTTGAGCTACTGCATCTTCTTCATCTTGCTCTATTGGTAGAATGATAGATCCTTCCATTGCTAATGCAGCAATTTTTATTTGACTAAAGCTTTCCTTATGAGCTAATGCTTCTGTATATTCAATCACATTTTGTAACCAGAAAACAAACTGTATCCCAGTTTCTTTCTCTTCGCAAATGGCATAACAGCTATACTCCTCATCTATTTCTTCTACAGATAACTCTTCTACATTTAAAGTATAACGTGCATCTAAATAAGGCTCACATTGTTCCACTTCAACTTTTGTCTTTTCCTTACCATCCTTACTATTTTCTGAACGCATTACCACTCTAACCATCACATACGTATCTTTACCAAACTCCTTGATATACTCGGCAATAATATCTTTTCTCTTCGTACGACTTGCTTGTTGTTTCGTTGGCTTATCTAAAATTTCACCTACGATTTGCTCAATCGTATACTTCTTATCTATCTCCGAAAAACCTATTGCTGTAATTGGAGCCTCCATATTAATCCCCCTCTCTCTATCTTTTCTTTTTATTATATAGCAATCTGCTTTCAAATCCTAGAACTAATATTACCATAATTAATATATCAGCTCTTACTTCTTCTGTATATGCTAAATAGTAGTTTATTTATCTTACAGCCTTTCTATTCTAATATATATCCAATATGCTCTTAGTTATTCCTTATTACTCCCAACTTCCCCTTATCATAAATAATAAGAGAGTGGCACACAATTTTAATAAATTGTTTTTGACACTCTCTTATTATATCTAGCCTCTATTTATTTTTCAAACTTCTAAGGTCATTATTCTATATATTCGTTCTAAAATACTGAAGCACCTCTTGTAATGAATTAAAACATCGGTCAACTTTAACTAGTTCATTCTCTGTGAATTTAATTTGATCAGGGACAACAAAGACTTGACATCCTGCCTTATAGGCAGCTTCTACGCCAATTGGACTATCTTCTAGTACAATACATTGATGGGGTAGCTCTTTTAACTGTTTACATGCAGTTAGGAAAATTTCTGGTTCTGGCTTACCAGTTTTAACACTATCCCCAAAAATCATTACATCAAAGTAAGACTTTACACCTGTTTCCTCTAACAGCCACTGCGCATAAGATTGAGTACTAGATGTCGCAAGTGCTACTTTGACACTGTGCTCTTGTAAATAAACTAGCAGTTCCTTTAGTCCTTCTTTTATAGGCACACCATATGTTCTCATATATGACATCATATACTCTGTACGCATTTGCCTCGCGCTATCATAGTCAAAGTTTTGCCCAAAGCGTTCTTGAAATAATACTTTACTATACTTTGCAGACATCCCTTTAAAACTGTTAATAAATGCTACTGGTAAATGAATCTTTAATACTTCTCCTACATGAAGCCATGCTTTGGTCGATAATGCTTCGGTGTCGAACATTAATCCATCCATATCGAAAATAACACTACTATTTTTCATATATTAGACACGAACCTTTATCACAATCTTGCGAACCTTACATGGTTTTCCTGCCATACATCTTGGTTTATGTGCATCTTCTGGTGGGACAATTGCAAAATCTCCAGCCTTTAAAACAATATTTCCGCTAAGTTCTGGTTCCTTATAAAAAATTAAATCTTGCTCTTCATTATATTCGGTTTCTTCTTCAAGACCTTCTCGTGAAACATATCCAAAACGCTCTATACCAGAAACAACATACTGAATATCATAGTACTGATTATGTGCTTCATACTTAC
Organism: Cellulosilyticum sp.; assembly: GCA_029851645.1. Classification (GTDB taxonomy): domain Bacteria; phylum Bacillota; class Clostridia; order Lachnospirales; family Cellulosilyticaceae; genus Cellulosilyticum. Next base: position 11,061 of record JARKVN010000089.1, read on the forward strand.
ATTCAGACTCCTCCATCGTCATGTATTCTTGAACATTGGCAAAAAGCTCATCTCCACAAATATCCACTCTTCCTGATGGAAGGGTCTCTAAATTTGTATTTCTTAAAAACTTAAAGGCTTCTTTAAATCGTTCTTCTAAATAATTATATTTTTCCGCTAAATTTAATGATGTTGTAAGCATATTCTTCTTCCTTTCATAATCTATTACTCTTTACTATGTCCTCATACATTTCTATTGCTGCCTCTTGGTCATAACCATACATAAAAATAAAATCAAAAATAAAGGGTGAATAGGATAATTTCAAAAACTCTTTAGCAAATGCCATTCCTGCTATTTCAGATAAAGCACGTATCCTAGATTTATTAGAAAACGGCCACCTCCATAATTCAACTTTTTCAGTCCTTGTATAAATGGTCTGCTCTTCTATGTGTTCAATATAATGAAAGATTTCATGAGCTAATAGTACCTCTACAATATCAACATCGCCTGTCAATGTATGTATCTCTTCAAAAAAAGGCTGAATTGCATCCACAGCTTTCTTAAAAATAGTAATCTGATTGGGTTCTATAAATTGAGCAAAAACAATATGCCCTCCACCTATAGTAGCGTCTGAGTATTCTATCTTTACACCTAGTCCACTTGCTAGCTTATGTATTTCTCTATACTTTTCACTTTTTGCTCTAGCTGTTTTTCTTCCACATTCATTAGCTTTATCAATATAGACCCTTTTTTCCTCTAGGGAAAATTTTCCCTCCAATGGATCTCTATCAAAGGCATATATTCCCCATTGATTATCTGATAACTCTAGCAGTGTTTGTACCATTTCTCTAAAATCTTTCATCTTCTCATCCTTTATCTATTACAACATATTTCTAGCACCAACTACAATCACTTCATCGTTATTATCTACCATTTGCATTTCTACATCCATTAACATTAAAATTTGGTCTAAGTCTATAGAGCCATTAAAGTCCATTACTCGTGCGCCTACACAAATATAGTAATCTGGTCTTAAGATGGCATCTGCTTTAAAGATGGAAAGTTCTTCCCACATAGCAGATACAATGGAACGATATGAACTTGCATTACACATCATGACTTTACCGTCATTACGTTGTACTTTAATAAATCCTTTTTTATCTAAAATTCGAAGGGCTGCCTTTCCTTTATCTTCAGCAGAATAAACATAGAAGTTATCTGTTTGGCCTACAAGGCTAACTCTACCTACTTCTGCTCTTAAATCTTCTGCTGCAAGTACTCTTGCTTCCTCCTCAGTACACTCTTTTAATAGGTCTGTTGTTTTTACTTCTGTAGAGCCTAGTGCAATAGCACTTAATTTAGAAGTTTGTGGGTCAATCTCAATATGAACTTCTACAGAACTTGGTTCAGCCCCACTTTCCACTGCTTTATTAATAGCTTCCATCTTAATACTCTTAATATCTGCTGGTGTCGGATTTGGAACAACACGTTCTACAACATCTCTTACCATAGCTAGAGCAACCCCTATAGATGAGATAACCTCTGCATTTTCTGGTACGCTATATTTGATATCCATCTTTTTTGCACAAAAACCAATTAAAGAAGTTGCACCCCCTCCAACACCTACAAGAGAAATTTGGTCATGTTCCAATTTATATTTATGCGCTAAATCTTCAATAACTGGCGCAATTTTTTCATAGGCACGTTTTAGAATTTGCTCTGCTACCTCTTCTACTGTTACACCTAGGTAATCTGCAATAGGCTTCATAGCCTTTTTGGCTGAATTAACATTTCCATAGGAGAAATCTGTAGGTTTTACAAGACCAAGCACATTAGCTGCGCAGCTATTAGTAATAGTTATTCGTTTACCACTTGCTAACTTAATAGCCACATAGTCAGCTGGATCTCCTTCTTTGGGAGAAAATAATTCTAACTGCGGATTAACAATTTCCTCTTCTGGAGTAAAGACTGCATAATCTAGTCCTGCAATATGTGCTGAACGTGGCCCAACATCATGTACCCCACTTTTATTAACACGAATCATACTTCCACCAGCAACACCTAATACACGTACGTCTAATGAACTAATATACGTTCTATGTCCACCTACAATTGAATAATCAATAGCTGGGCGTCCATTTTTAATAACTCCAATATTAGTTGTTGTCCCACCTACTTCGAAATAAACCCCATTTGATGCTCTTAGGTACATTAACGATCCCATTACACTAGCAGCTGGACCTGAAAGCATAGTCAGTACAGGTCTCTTTTTCATTTCATTAATTTCCATAACCCCGCCATCACCACGCATAATCATAAGTGGAACATTTACACCAGCTGTACGAATACTTTGTTCTGTTGAATTTGCGGTATTAAGCATCTTAGGTAAGATACTTGCATTAATGGCTGCTGTTCTTGTTCTTCTTGTTAGGCCATAAAGTTTGGTAATGTCTGAAGCAATAGTTGTTTCCATGCCCATTCTACCATTAGCAATTTTATGTACGAATTCTTCACCTGCAATATCATCTACCCCAAAAGCCTCAGAGGCTACAATAACATTTGCTCCACGACTTTTTAAATCATTAACTGCTTCTGTAACTGTTTGGTCTGAAATATCTTCTGATTGGATATATCTATTAACAATTTTAATTTTTCTTCCTGAACCTAAATCAATATCTTTTAATCCAGTTTGGTACTTGGCAAAAAGGCTTTCAATTCCTTTTTGCCCCATACCAATAACCCCAACAGTTGCCACGTCACCTTCTATGAGTGCATTGGTTGCCTGCGTTGTACTATGGGCAACAAAAATAACATCCTCTGGATCAATATTATTTTCATGTAAACAATTTTGAAATGCTTGTACTA
>JARKVN010000146.1 GCA_029851645.1 Cellulosilyticum sp.
ATTTAAAGATCGAGTTATCAATTTCCGCAAGCTTATATACCATATATTTGACCTCTCTAAAGCACTCTGTTGCAGCATCTAAGGCTGAACTTGTATTATGAAAGCCATATGAAGGAATTACTTTCTCTTTTTCATATTTAATCATGGGAATATCTACTCCCATGACACTCTTTATTAAAATTTCAAAGGACTCATCCTTAGGTATGCTATGTGCTATATTCTCTACATTTTTAATCCCTGTTGTAATATTCACACTTTGTAAATATTTATAGGCTTCATCTAGAACTTCTGATATCTTGCTCTCAATTATCTTAGCATCTTCTACAAGCCCCATCATTTCTCTAATGAGTACATTACGTTTTTTATCCATTAGTTCAAACCCTTTATTAGAAAGTTCTAAAGAGCTTTTAGCTTTAATTAAGTTGGATTTAGTTGGTGCAATAAGAACAGCCATAATTATCGCTCCCTTTTTCCTAGATAGTACTTATTCAAAATTTCTGGCTCCATACGATCAAGCTCTGACATTGGCAAAATAGAAATGATTTTCCATCCTAAATCTAAAGTTTCTGCCATACTACGATTTTCACTAGGTCCTTGGGCTATAAATTCTTCTTCTAATGCACGCCCAAACTTCAAATAAAGTTTATCTATTTCACCTAAATCATCTTCACCAATAATTTGAGCTAATGAACGCACATCTTGTACTTTTGAATAAGAAGAGAAAATTTGGTTAGAAAGATCTGCATGATCTGCTCTAGTATATTCTTTTCCAATACCATCCTTCATGAGACGTGAAAGTGAAGGTAAAATATCAATAGGTGGATAAATCCCTTTTTGATTCAGTTCACGACTAAGTACAATCTGACCTTCTGTAATAAATCCTGTAAGGTCTGGGATTGGATGGGTAATATCATCATTAGGCATGGTTAATATAGGAATGAGCGTAATAGAACCTTCTTTTCCTTCTAACATCCCTGCACGTTCATAAATCATAGAAAGATCGCTATATAAGTAGCCCGGATAGCCTTTACGCGAAGGTACTTCTCCACGGGTAGAAGACATTTCACGTAGTGCCTCACTATAACTGGTCATATCTGTTAATACCACTAAAACGTGCATATTTTTTTGAAAAGCTAAATATTCAGCCGCTGTCAGTGCACACCTTGGCGTTGCTATTCTCTCTGTAATAGGATCATCTGCAAGGTTTAGATACATTACAACGTGATCCAATACACCTGCTGCCTCAAAACTACGTGTAAAATAAGCAGCATCATCATGACGTACCCCCATTGCCCCAAATACTACAGCAAAATTATTTTTATTAGCCCCCTTAATTTTCGCCTGTTTAACAATTTGGACAGCTAACTCATTATGTGAAATACCATTTCCTGAAAAAATGGGAAGCTTCTGCCCTCGAATAAGTGTGATGAGTGAATCAATGGCAGAAATTCCTGTTTGAATAAAATTTCTTGGATAACGTCTTGCTACAGGATTAATGGGACGTCCATTAATATTATATTTCGTCTTAGAGATAATCTGATAAGAACCATCAATGGGTTCACCAATTCCATTAAAACTACGTCCTAATATTTCTTTTGTAAGTGGCAATTTAAGAGGTTCTCCAGTAAATTTCACACTTGTATTTCCTGTAGAGATACCTGCTGTTCCTTCAAATACTTGAACAACGACTGTTTTACCTTCTATTTTGATTACTTTACCCTTTCTTATTTCTCCATGCTCCATTTTGATATGAGCTATTTCATCATAGGCTACATCATCGATATTGGAAAGGACAATGAGAGGTCCTTCTACTTTGTCGAGTTTTAAGTATTCTTTTCTCACCTTAATCCCTTCCTTTACTGATATTTTTCTCTTAATGCATCATAACTTTTGACAATACGCTCACGAAGTTTATCCAGCAACTCAATATGGTCATTAGGCACATCATATTTCATTTTAATAACCTCTTCAAAAACAGATTCTTTACGAATAGTTGATAAGGGAATACCTATCTTTACACACTTTAGGGTACTTTTATATAACTCGTCAATAACTTGAAGCATCTTATACTGCTTTTCAAGCGTTATATAAGTATCGTCCTTATGTAAGGCATTCTGCTGTAAAAAGCCCTTCTTAATCGTTCTTGCAATCTCAAGTATCAACACTTGGTCATTAGGCAAGACGTCTTCCCCAACCAGTTGAACAATCTCATTGAGCTTTTCTTCTTCTTGAAGTAAACGTACCATTTTAGCTCGAAGCGCTAACATATCTGGCGCAACATTCGCTTGATACCAATCTGCTAATAAAGTAACATAACCACTATAACTGGTTAAATAATTGATAGATGGATAGTGTCTTGCATAAGCTAACTTTTTATCTAATGCTAAGAAGGTACTTACAAAACGTTTCGTATTTTCTGTAACGGGTTCTGAGAAATCTCCACCTGCTGGTGATACGGCACCAATAATCGTAACAGAAGCTTCTTCTCCCACTAAAGTTTCTACACAGCCCGCTCTTTCATAAAACTGCGCCAAGCGAGAAGGTAAATAAGCTGGATAGCCCTCTTCAGCGGGCATTTCTTCTAGGCGTCCAGAAATTTCACGAAGCGCTTCCGCCCACCTAGATGTAGAGTCTGCCATAATCGCTACATCATATCCCATATCTCTAAAGTACTCTGCCATAGTAATTCCTGTATAAATACTTGCTTCACGAGCTGCAACAGGCATGTTGGAAGTATTCGCAATCAGAATGGTTCTTTCCATTAACGGACGATTCGTTCTAGGGTCGATTAATGCTGGAAATTCTTCTAGAACGTTGGTCATCTCGTTGCCACGCTCACCACATCCAATATATACGATAATATCCGCATCACTCCATTTTGCTAATTGATGCTGTGTGACTGTCTTGCCTGTTCCAAATCCACCAGGAAGTCCTACTGTTCCTCCTTTAGCAATGGGAAAGAAGGTATCAATTACTCGTTGTCCTGTAACAAGGGGTTTATAGATGGGTATTCTTTTCCCAATAGGTCTAGGACGACGTACAGGCCATTTTTGAGCTAGTGTCAACTCATAAACCTTCCCCTTGGCGTCTTGAAGCTCTACAACTGCATCATTTATTCTATAATGCCCATCTGGCTTTACACTAAGCACTGTACCTTCTATAGTTGGAGGTACCATGAGCTTATGAAGAATACTTTGTGTTTCCTGAACGACGCCATAAAAAGCACCTGGTTTTAACTTATCGCCTATTTTTACAGTGAACTTAACCTCCCATTCTTTCTCTTCATCTAATGAAAGAAGCCCTATTCCCTCAGGAATAAAATCTTCCGAAAGAGATTGAATCTTTTTTAGAGGTCTTTGAATCCCATCAAACATATTACCAAGCATCCCTGGTCCAAGTGTGATAGAAAGAGGTGCTCCTGTAGAAGTAATCTGTTCGCCTGCATGAAGTCCTTCTGTTTCTTCATAAACTTGAATCGTCGCTACATCTTGGTCTAAAGAAACGACTTCACCAATTAATTGTCTTTCTCCTACTGTCACCATTTCATTGACCTTAAAATCTGCCATTCCAGTTCCCTTCACAACTGGTCCATTAATGAGTTCTACTACGCCATAATTATCCATAGATGCTTCCACCCACCTCTCCAATCGCTAAGGAAATCTTCTCTATCATCTCATCCGTCTTATCCTGAATTAGTGTACGGATACTCTCATCTATACGAATTCTTAATACAGGGTCTTCAATAATAAAGCCGCCTAGCATATCCTGATCAAATAAGTTAAAGCTTAACTTATCTTCCTTTAAACCGATCTTAACAAGTCCTTCTTTAATAAAGTTTTGATGCATCTCATAATCAGATGGCGTCAAATAAACTTCTAAGTGGTTTTTACTACCTTTTAGGCTTTTTAATTCCTGAAACTTTTTAGATAAATAAAGTTTATACTCCTCTGTTTTCGTAAAATCTTTAATTTTATTTTCTAAAGCAGTCATAAAACGTGCAATAAGTTCTTCCTTCACAAGCGTCATCTCTTTCTTATTAGCAAGTTTTCCTTTACTAATAAGTTCAACCTTCTTAAGTTCTGCTCTTCTTCTAGCCTGCTCTATGATTTCTGCTGCCTCTTTATCTACCAAAAATTTATTTTCTGCGATACGCCTTTGATATTCCCCTTCTAAGGCATTAAATTTCTTATCCATCTCTTCTTTTATATCTTGATTTAAAAGCTTGGAAAACAATGTAAGTTTTTGTTCAATTGTAACCATTTTTTCACCCCTATATATGGATTCCAATAGATTCCCTAATGTAACTTGCCATCACATCAGTTCCCCTTGTTGTCCCATGTCGATCTGGAATCTCAACAATTAATGGCTTTTTATTTTTTATTTTATACTGCATAATTTCATCATGTGCCAAATCCACTATTTTCTCTGTCAAAATCAAAATGCCTATTTCAGGATTTGCCACTGCTTCTTTTAATACTTCTAAAACTTTATCTTTTTCATGAAGCACAACACCCTCTATACCTGCTAGACGCATACCTACCCATGTATCATGATTATCACTTAATAAAAAGGATTTCATGTAATAGCCTCCTATTACCACTTAGTTTCAATTATACAAATAAGATTAAGATAGAGATAATCATACCGTAAATCGCAATCCCTTCAGCCATCCCTACGAAAATTAATGTTTTACCTAGAATAGTTGGATCCTCTGAAACAGCACCTATAGCCGAAGAACCAGCTGATCCTACAGCCACACCAGTTCCAATTGTTGCAAGACCTGTACTAAGTGCCGCAGCTAAATATTTGATGCCATCTCCTATTGTAAGTCCTGTCATAGCCGTTTCCTGAGCTGTTTCTGCTGCTAATACCACATTATTTGCCCCTACAATCAAGAAGCCTACAACGACTGCACCAAATAAGCCAAGTGATGTGAATAGACTTGTTTTAAAGTTACCTGTTTTTCTATGGTTTACTGATTTTATACCATAAAGAATTGTTCCTACTGCAATCATTGTTGCTAAAATTACCATTATTTGCATCATTTTCATTATCTCCTTTTCCTTCAATTATTGTTCTATTTTTAATGGATTGTAAGCAATGCCATCCCCATTAAAATACTTACTAAACATTTCATAATATTGCAATCTTAACCCTTGAATGAATACGACTAAACCTTCTAGTGTTAAAATCAGTATGTTACCTAGTACAATAATCATAAATTTTGAAAATACATCTGGTACCATAGTTGCCATGACTTTAAATGCCATAAATAAACCTGCATGATTTAATGCAAAAGCACCTACACGTATGAATGAAATCGAATTACTAAGTGTTGAAAGAATGGTTTCGACCCCCTCAAATCCACTTTCAATATAATACGAACCTTTATCTCCTTTGATGAGTGGCCGACTTCCTTCAATTAAGTGTGTTAGTGGTTCTTTAAATAACATAATAACTAGCATCAGAATCATTACCATAATGGGGATCATAACAGGTACTGGTATAATGCCTAAAATACATATTGCTGTTCCTATTAATCCTAAGAAAAATAGATAACCTGCTACCCCATTCTTACCAAAAAATGCTTTCTCCATATCATTTCTTCTTAATGCATTGATAATTCCAAAAATAAAAGAAACAGTTAATACGACAACGCCAAATATAATTCCCATTACTAATATAGGCATAATATTTGTTGTATTAAGTGGACCTCCGTGAACCAAAGCAATATCTTCTAGTATTGGAATCTCTTCTAATCCGAAAACACTCCCATAGACTAGACCAAAGAACATAGAACTTGCTCCTAACCGTTTTAAAATGCCAGATGCAATGGGTATTTTCTTAGCAATCAAAACTCCAGCTAAGAAATAAATGAATCCTTGCCCTATATCCCCAAACATAATACCAAACATCAAACAAAAGGTGATGGCTAAAAAAGGAGTGGGATCTATCTCGTTATAACTTGGAAGACCATAAAGTTGTACAATAAGTTCAAATGGTCTAAAAAACCAATTGTTCTTAAGCAGAGTAGGTGGCATGACTTCATTTCCTAAGTCACTAGGTTTTCTAGCCATCATCACATACTTATCTGTAACACTTGCTATCTGCTCTTCTAACTTATGATAATCTCTTGCTCTAATCCATGCCGTTAAGACAAATACATTATTGCCTTTAATTAAATGTTCTTTTATCTCTAGAATTTTGAGTTCTAATTGCATACGTGAATAAATTTTACTTAATCTTTGCATTAAGCCTGCTTTAAACTCGAAAATATCTTTTTCTAAAATCGTAATCTGTTTTTTAATAATTTCTAGCTTTTTATCGTTTTCTTCTTTACAAGCTCTTACATCTCCTAAAAGATCATTACCTATTTCAAGCTTCTGCCAATTCAAAGACTTTAATAATCTATGACTTTCTTCTTCAAGTTCACTTAAATAAAAGACCATATAGATATCTTCTTTAGAATCTTCAATCTCACCAATTTCAAAAATCAGCTCACTGATATTTTCATAATTTTTCTTAATATGGAGTCTATTCTCTCTAGATAGCCTTCCAACTTCATATTTTATATATTGCATCTGGTTTAACAAGCCAAAATTGATATGCTTTGTAATATATCCTAAATTCTTACTTAACGCTTCGATACACTCAACTTGTTTTCTTTTTTCACTAATAGAAGCCATATTAGGGCCTATCTTCTCTTCTAGCTCTTTTAAATCTTCTAGTGCCTGCTCTTTTGTATATGCTCTAATATGATCTGGTATCACCCTTAAATCCATATTAAGTTCTAGTGCCATCTTTTCTATCTCTGTAACAGCCCTTTGGCATTTATCTTCTAATTCGGCGTCATCTTCGTCAAGTATTTTTTCTGCAGATGGTAGCATTGCTTCATATTCATGCATGATATAGTTATTGCCATAAGCTTTGCTATGCTCCAAATTAATATGTACTTTCTCGCACAATACTAATTCTTGAAGTATGGCATGCTCTTCGTTTTTCGCTCCTACCAAGCTAAGTAGCTTCATTTTCTCTATGGCCATATCCTATCCTCCACTTCTTATATGCTATGAACTAAGTACTTGCTTATTTCATTTTCTGATAACGTATATCTAATTCCCTCTGTTAATGCAACTAAATCATTCACCTCAATACCTAATAAATAGAGGTATGCTATTGAAAAGGCTATACTTTCATTATCTCGATTCATCCTACTAACAATTTTATAAAGATAACGATCTATCTGACAGTCTAAAAATGTATCATTATTATCCTTAAATAATGGATACCTTAGGTATTTTTCAATCTGCTTTTTAAATTCCTCTATATCTTTGGAATAGCTTAATTTTTTTAATTTACGATAACCTAACTTGTTTCCATTTGGTAAACTATAAATTAAAATTTCTTCGGGTAAAATATCATAATATTTAAGTGCTCTATAAATCCACTGTATATTTAAAAAGTCAATCTTTGTTCCTATTATTTCTTTTGCGATTTTTTCATCTTTTGGTTTTAACTGAGCTGCTTTATGAATAAGATGGCTGTAAAATAGCATATACAATTTCATTTCCATATGAAATTCACGTTTTGTAACATCTTCTTGTGTTAGTGTTTTAAGGACATTATAATACTTTGTTCCTTTAAGAACCTCAATAAATTGGGGAACATTCTTACAATGAGTGAGTTTTTTATAATTTACTGACTCCCACTTTTTAGAATGAATCAATAAATTTTCTATATTACTCATCTCTTCACTATTTACGATACATCTTAATATAAGTTCCAAATCTCTAATCTCATACTCCATTAAAAATGTCTTAAAAAAATCTTTATAAATGCCCGAAAAATAATGCAGTATCTCTTCTATTTCAGCTACCTGATATCGATCTAGTACCATCTCTAAGTCTGAACGATTGAAGTGGCTTATTTTATAGGAAGCCATCACAAGCTTATAGCCCTCACGTTTCTTCAAAAATTCAACCACTTGATCTACATTTTGACATTGTGAAATTTTATTCCATTCAGATTTAGATAAAAAGGTTCGTCTCTTAGTATGTAACTTGGTGTTAATTGCTCTATAAGATGCAAAAGGAGTCAATCTGATCCCTCCACTCTAAATAACTTATCAAAAACCTCATTTATTAATTCTTCTTCAACTTCCAAATATCGATTTTGACTAGCTAAAGCTAATTTTTTATACTTCTCTTCTTCTAAATGATGATCGGCTTCACCCATAGCAATAATTTGCTTATAGAGCTCCTCGGCTCGTTCATTTGCCTTCTTTAGATGTTCTTCTCTGTAAGTTAGGATTTCTTCTTCATACCGCTCCCTCTTTTCCTTTAAAGCCTGCTCATTATTCTTTCGATTACTCACAGCAACAGAATCAATTTGAACAATTTGTTTAATAATTTCATCCATAATAATTCCTCTCTTACTGTCTTTAATATTTTTATATCTTTTTTAATTCTATCACTTTAAATTTAAAAATAAAGATAATTTTTTATTTATATATATTTTATAAAATATTTTTTCGTGTTATTTTTGTTATATTTTATGTATTTTAATTGATATTTTTTTGTTTTTACTTAATTTTTTAGGCATTTTAACTCATTTTACAATAATCATTAATTTAATCACATCATTTTCATCATATTCTTACAGTTATTTTTTAGTATATTTATCTATTTTTTATTTTAAACAAAAAAAGTAGACAACTCACCTTCTAACAGGTAATTTATCTACTTCTAAACTATTCTTTCTCTTTTTGAAGTTGTTCAAAGAGATTAGATAACGCTTTTCTACGCTTACCCCAAATAATAAGCTTTGTGTAATTATAGCTTTCTATCTCTTTGTTAAAAGTAATACTGAGTAAAGTTCGTTTGTTACCCTCTTTGATTTTTACACTTTGTACATCATCAGGCTTTAAAACATATCCTAATAAACAAATTGTCGATGACTCTTTTGAATAAAAAATAAAAGTACAGCTGTTTATGATTGTAAATCCAATTACTAATAAAGTAATTAGTATACTATCTGTATTGATTGCTTTACCCCCTATTAATGCTGCACCATTTATAGCAATAGTTACTAAAATACAAATCCCCATTACAGTTGTAAAGAAATCTTTTTTAATAGAAAACACTCTATGACAGTGTGAGTTTTCTTTCTTATAAGCTGCTTCATTTAAATAATTAATAACTCGTAAGATAATGAGAAGTATATAAATCCCAGCAATCAAATAATAAGACCATTTAATATTCATTTGAAAACTCCTTTCTATTTAAAAAATAACTGCTCGAATGAGCAGTTATTTTCCACAACATTGTTTATATTTTTTACCACTACCACATGGACAGGGTTCGTTACGACCAACTTTTTTAGTTTTAACAACTGTTTTTGTTTTGTTGTATTCTCTTTTAATTGTAGCTCTTTCGATATCTGTTAAAAGATTTGTCCATTGTGGTAATTTGTAAAGCCATTCTGCTTTAGCATCTAACATGTTCCAGTATAACTTTTTAAGATCTACTTCTAGTCTAACTACTGACTCCCCTGTAAAATCAGTTAAGTCATATTCACCATTTACTAAGCTTGTATTGATACCATCAACAAACCCTAAAAATTCAACTTCATCCATGTTGAAACGTTTACCAAGTTCAGCAATTGTTCCTTCTAAAACTTCATCTGTATGAGAAAGCATGTAAGCATAAACATCTCTTTCTCTTCCTAAATAGTTTTCTACAACTTTTTTGTATTCTTCTACTGATCTTTCCTTAGCGTCTTCACCGTAATTATTCCATGCTTCAAATAATGTCATTGGTATTCTCCTTTTCTTACTTTAAGTATATGCCCAAACTCTTCCCTTAGTATAACACACTTTATATACTTTGTTTATACAAAAGAGCAATTTATTTTAGACACAACACGTCAAATGCCAAAAATATATTTTTCAAACATACTTATTATACATTATTTTTTTTATTTTTACCACTCCTTATTTTACTAATCCTCATAAAATAGCTTCTTCATCCCTATATTATACCGAATCTTTCTAATTTCTATTTACTTTGTACCTTTTTAGTAGCACTTCTTTAATAAAGTAATATCAAGAATAATAAGTGATAATGTATTTTTTTAGACTTATTTGTAACATTAATTCCAAAAGTTTCATACTTTATATTAGAGAAATGTAACGCGGGTTTCCCCCGCTTCTCTATAAAATGACTTGCATTAAAATATATTCTAGGAGGTAATATTATGGCATTTCAACATGATTTAGCTTGTCTTGTAAATCAAAAAGTTATCATTCACTCTAATCGTTGTAGCTTTTGCGTAATCATTTCTCAAGTTTGCCCTTGCTATATTCGTGCAATCGAACTAGGTTGCGGTAATATTAGATACTTTAACTTTGACCGTATTGACTATATAGAAGAATGCTTACCTCAATGTTAACTACTCATTAAAGAAGGAAATAAGGAGGAATCAATATGAGTTGTTGTGGACGAAATAATAGAAACTTTTTCTCTCGTAAAGATCAGTGTTGTGATCGTAACGACAGGTTTGATGAAAATTGCTGTGACAGATTGGAAGAAGATTGCTGTGACAGACATCCTAACAAGTGCTGTAACGATTTAACAGGAATTTCTTGCCCATTTAATAATAATAATGATTGTGAATGTGCAAGAAGCTTAAGAGAAGCTGCTTGTAGGCTAACTAATCAACGTGTCATTATCCATGTAGATGGATGCAAAATGTGTGTTGTTATTGTAGGAATTGGCAAATGTTTCCTTAAAACAGTCAATCCTTGTACCCAAAGAATTGTATACTTTAACTTAAATCGTATTGACAATATCGAAGACGTCTTACCACGTTGTTTCTAATTAGATACTTTTTATAGCAACTTTTTAGAATAAACCTTAAGCTCTGCCTATAAAAAAAGGACTACTGATTAACTATTGCTATCAGTAGTCCTTTTTTTAACCCCTTCTAACTTTTTCTTAATACGCTGAAGTGCGTTATCAATAGATTTCGGAGATTTATTTAAAATAACCGCTATCTCTTTATAATTTTTACCTTCCATATAAAGGTTTACTACTTGTACTTCTAACTCACTTAATACCTTAGTAATATATTCATAAATGTCATCTACTCTTTCTTTACTAATCACTTCATCTTCTGGGGTCTGTGAAAGATTATTCTTAATGACATCAATTAATGTAATCCCTTCATCCTCTTCATCAACCGACTTATTGGCAATAGGAATACTTAATGAAATACTTTGATTAAGAGGAATGTGCTTTTGCCTAGACACCATCTTGACTGCTGTACTAATTTGCCTTGTTACACATAAAGTTGCAAAAGATTTAAAACTTGCTTCTCTTTCAGGATCATAGTCACATATTGCTTTAAACAAACCAATCATCCCTTCTTGAATAAGGTCTTCTTTATCTGCACCGATAAAAAAATTAATCTTTATTCGATTACGTACAAGCTTCTTATAACGCTGAACTAACAAATCGATGGCATGATGCTCACCTTGTCTATAAAGATTAATTAATGCCTCATCTGTCATCTCTTCTAACACATGTTTTGTTTGTTTTTCGTTATTAGCAGTTGGCATATTTCCTCCTTACTCTACGTCTTCATGACGTATCCTTTCCAGCTTTTCTAATGTATCCTTAAGGTTTAAAAATAAGTGTAGCTGTTTAATCAGTTATCCTGACCTAACAACTACACTTTTGTAATATAAAAGTTTTATTCCTTATACATCTGCAATAGCTATATCTAAATCGATTGCACCTTTTTGATTTGGCTCATCTAATGAAATAACAAGTGTTGGTGAAATTTGGTTCGAAAGCTTTAGATTCTGCCCCATCATCAAAGTTGGTGGTGTAATATCCAGAACTTTTCCTTCTTTTTCAAATAAAGTTGCTACTCTTCCCATTGTCATATTTACTAATTCTCTTACTGCACTTTGTGCTAAATCATCAAAATCTCCAACAGGCATCCCACACATCATCTTAGATGCTATACCTTTTGCATACTCCTCATCCATGCTTACAGATACAGTTCCTCTCACTTGTCCAGTTAGACCAATCACTATGATCACATTCTTTTCATAAGCATTTCCATTTCTAACACTTGTCCCACCTAGACTTACCTTTAGCTGAGCCATCTCTTCTAACACTTGCGACGCTGCACTAATAAAAATATTTATATACTCTGCTTTCATTCTTATATCCCTTCTCACTTCATATCAATTCTTTGTATTTCTAGCATTCATCCACTTTATGATACCTTATTATAAAAAATTTTTCTATACATATTCATACTTTATATATAAAAATATAAAAATTTACAATTTCATCATGATATCAGCAGTAAAATATGTCTATTTTTTCATCTTCTTGTCCTATAACTATTTAAAATTTCTTTGTCTAACTACCTCATAGACCATTAGACTAGCTGCCACTGATGCATTTAAAGAGGTAACTTTCCCATACATTGGTACACTTACAATATAATCACAGTTTTCTTTTGTAAGTTTAGAAACCCCTTCTCCCTCACTTCCTACAACAATCCCAATAGGGCCTGTCAAATTCTCCTCAAATAAAGTCTTACCATCCATATCTGCACAAGCAATCCATAATCCTTTTTCTTTGAGCTTAAGAATCGTTTGCACAATATTGCTCACTTTCGCCACTTTCATATATTCAAGAGCCCCTGCTGAAGCTTTAGCTACTGTCCCTGTCAGCCCTACAGCACGCCTTTTAGGAATAATAATACCATGTACTCCAGCATTGTGTGCTGTACGGATAATAGCTCCTAAATTATGAGGATCTTGAATGTTATCTAAAATGAGTACAAATGGAGCTTCTCCCTTTTCTTGTGCCTCTTTTAAAATCTCATCAATAGATACATATTCATGTGCTGCAACATAAGCTACAACACCTTGGTGTTTTTCCCCACCTGCTAATTCATCTAATTTGCTTTTTTCCACTTCAGATACAACAATGCCTTTTGCTTTGGCACTAGAAATGATTTTAATAATAGATCCTTCTTTTTCACCTTTTTGAATCAAAATTTTATCCACTTCACGATTGCCTTTTAAGGCTTCCATTACAGCGTTTCGCCCAAATAAAATAGATGAATCTATCTCTAAATGTTTCTTATTGTACTTCATGATTTCCTTCTCCTTATTGTAAGCTCAATTTTATACTGCCCCTAATCGAGTTAATCCTATATCTATAAGCTCTTTAATTCGCTCTATCTTGCCCTCTATATATAAGTAGCCAATAAGTGCCTCTAAACCTGTTGCATGACGATATTCTGTTACATCTCCATTCTTAGGTACTGATACACTTTTGGCATTACGTCCACGTCTTAAAACAGTTTGCTCTTCTTCTGTGAGCAGCTCTTCTATTAAATGATATATTTTAGACTGGCTCCCAGCACGTACCAGCTCCCTAGAAGCCTTATGCATTTTGTTAACTGGCATGTTTCCTTTATTTATCACATAAGTGCGTACGAAAACTTCATAAACGCCATCTCCAATATAGGCTAATGCTAAGGGAGAGTATGAATTGGCTTTATGAGAAAGTGTTTTTGAAGTGATTTCTAGTAAGTCTTGAATTGGTCTTTCCATGATAAATCCTCTCTTTACTAAGCTAGAATGCTTATCTATACACGTTTGAAACGCACGCCTTCTCTAGTGTCTTCAATGAGTATTCCTTGTTCCTTTAAATACTCACGAATACGGTCTGCTTCTGCAAAATTCTTTTCTTTTTTAGCTTGTTTACGTCTTTCAATCCATTCATTGATTTCTTCATCACTTAATCCACTTATAGTATCCTCTTCATTCTTATAAATTAAACCTAAAATATCTACTAGCTTTTTAAACATATGAAGGACTGCTTCAATAAATGGCTTAGACGCACCTTCTTTAGCATAAGTATTGGCAAATTTAACAA
The DNA here is from genome assembly GCA_029851645.1 of Cellulosilyticum sp. GTDB lineage: Bacteria > Bacillota > Clostridia > Lachnospirales > Cellulosilyticaceae > Cellulosilyticum. The sequence goes on from JARKVN010000146.1 coordinate 13,968, forward strand.
GTTCAAAAATAACACTAATTGCATCAGCTGTATTAAAATCATCTGACATAAAGTCATTAAAACGCTTTTCAAACTTTGGAAGTTCCTCCATAAGCTTTTGTTCTTCTTCACTAAGTGAAGTAAGTGTACTATGCTCTAGAGCAAAACTTAAAGCCATTCCTCCATTTTTAATACGTTCTAAACTATTAGCTGCTGCCTGCATCAATTCTGCACTAAAATTAAGTGGGCTTCTATAGTGTGCATTAAGCATGAAGAAACGTACAACATCATAGCCATAGGCTTCACCTACATCTCTTAATGTTTTAAAATTTCCAAGAGACTTAGACATTTTTTTGTTATCAATGTTAAGGAAGGCATTATGCATCCAATAACGTGCAAATTCTTTTCCATTAGCCCCTTCACTTTGGGCAATTTCATTTTCATGGTGTGGGAAGACTAAATCTTCTCCTCCTGCATGAATGTCAATGGTATCCCCTAAGTAACGTTTTGCCATTGCGGAACATTCAATATGCCATCCTGGTCTCCCCTTGCTCCAAGGACTTTCCCAGTAAGGCTCTCCATCCTTCTTAGGTTTCCACAGTACAAAGTCCATAGGATGTCTTTTACCTTCTGCTAAGTCATGACGAAGTGTTTCACGCTCATTGCGCCCTGATTCTAATTCTTCTAAAACTTTTTTAGAGAGCTTTCCATAGCCTTCAAATTTAGAAGTATCATAGTAAACTGTCCCCTCTGCATTGTAGGCTAAACCTTTTTTAATAAGGGTTTCAATCATTGAGATAATTTGTGGCATTTCTTCTGTTACACGTGGATGACAAGTTGCACGATGAACATTTAAATGCCCTACATCTTTTAATGTTTCTGCAATATACTGCTCTACCACTTCCTCTGTGGTACGATTTTCTTCATTAGCCTTCTTAATAATCTTATCATCTACATCTGTAAAATTTTGAACATAATTAACCTCATAACCTACACTTTCAAAGTAACGACGTATGGTATCAAAAATAATATAAGGTCTCGCATTTCCAATATGAATGAGATTGTACACGGTTGGACCGCACACATACATGCGTACTTTCCCTTCCTCAAGGGGCTTAAATTCTTCCTTTTGTTTTGTTAATGTGTTATAGATTTTAATCATCTTTTTCTCTCCTCACTTTTGTTATGATTTTATTATCTATCATGAATTTGATTTTCTAGGTCACGTATCATCTCTTTAAGACTACCCATTTCCATTTTAACTGGATCAGGGATTTTAATTTGATCCAACTCCTGACAAGGATTAATACGCTTACCTTGAATGCGAACAACTTTTCCTGGAATCCCTACTACTGTACTATCTTCAGGAATTTCCTGTAGAACGACTGCATTGGCTGCAATTCTAGAGTTATCTCCTACTTTAAAAGGCCCTAAAACTTTAGCCCCTGCACTAATCATTACATTATTCCCAATTGTAGGATGGCGTTTTCCACTATCCTTCCCTGTTCCTCCAAGAGTGACACCATGATAAATGGTTACATTATCTCCTATTTCACAAGTTTCACCAATAACGACTCCCATACCATGATCAATAAACAACCCTTTTCCAATTTTTGCACCTGGATGAATTTCTATTCCTGTTAATCCTCTTCCAATTTGAGAAATAAGCCTTGCTATAAAGAAATGCTCTTTCCTATAAAACCAATGTCCCCATTTATGAAATAACAGAGCATAAAAACTAGGATAAAGAAAAACCTCAGCACTTGTTTTGATAGCTGGATCTCTTTCTTTAATGACCTTAACTTGTTCCTTTACATACCCCATAATGTAAGCCCCCTTTTAAATCCCCCAACACTTAAACTTATTAAGAAACAAAGCTCTTTATCCCTATAAATTTAGGCAATAAAAAAACTTCATCCTCTTTCTTTAAGAGGCGAAGTTCATCGCGGTTCCACTCTAATTAAAAGCTTATTAGCTTCTATCTCATTAGTTCGTAACATGAACCATTCGTGATAAGCTACTTATCTCTTTCACTTATCCAGCTCCAGAATGCACTTCTTATAGCTTTTTATGAAGCTCTCACACCAACCGAGCCTTCTCTGACATAACGCACTATAATACTCTTTCTTTCATTGCTTTTAAATCTTTTTACATTTCTTTAACTACAATATTCGTTTTTATTATAATATAGGCTTCTTATAGTTTCAACACCCTTCTTTAAGATTAGCACTAGAATTTCACTCTACCCTAGGCTAAAATATGGGTATAGAAAGAGAATGGAGAGTATTATGCAAACAATTTTAGAACATGTCAAGAAAGATTTTTCTAAAGAAGAAACTGCGCTCATACACAAGGTGAGTACAACCTATAAACTCTATGACTTTATTGCAGCCATTATTTGTGAACGCAATCATTTTGATGAGAAAGAAATTGAAGAATATATTTATGGCACAACCCGTCCCAAAAACTTCATTGGCCTTAAAGATATAGATACAGCAGTTCAGTTAATTGCTGATGCTATGAGTAAACAAGAAAAGATTAGAATTGTAGGGGATTATGATGTAGATGGTGTTACCAGTACTTATGTGCTCCTATCTGTTTTTGAGGGGTTAGGCTATGGGGCAATTAGCCACTATTTACCCCTACGTGAAAAAGACGGCTACGGCCTTAATAAAGATATTGTTCAAATCGCTCACCAAGAAGGGGTCAAGCTCATCATCACTGTGGATAATGGAATTTCTGCTCATGAGGCGATTAGCTATGCTAAGTCACTAGGTATGAACATGATTGTTACAGACCATCATGAACTTCCCCTAACACTGCCAGAAGCAGATGCCATTATTAATCCTCACCAACTCGACTGCGTCTATCCTTATAAGACACTAGCTGGTGTTGGCATTGCCTATAAACTAGGTCAAGCTTTAATGAGTCATTTCAAACTTAAACCAAGTCCACAAATTATAGCGCGTATTCAAAGTCTTGTGGCACTTGGAACTGTCTGTGATGTTGCCCCTTTGATTGGTGAAAATAGGCATATGGTAAAGACTGGACTTATTGCTTTAAATCAAGATGCACTTCCTGCTGCTACCGTTATTAG
>JARKVN010000147.1 GCA_029851645.1 Cellulosilyticum sp.
ACTTTTAAGACCTGGGTTGCTTTTAGTTAAATCTACCTTTTGCCCCTTAGCTAATGTAATTCCCATTGCATCTCCTCCTTATGAACTTACTTTATTAAGTAATATTATCTATATTATATGTAAATCCTATGAATTTCTAAACCTCTAATCCATAGTTTCTACAAAGTGCTGCAAGTCCGCCTTGGAAGCCACTTCCTATGGCACTAAACTTCCATTCCCCATTATGTCGATAAATTTCACAAACAACAATTGCTGTTTCAATGGAAAAGTCTTCCCCTAAATCATAACGAAGCACTTCTTCATTAGTCTCTTCGTTAACCACTCTCACATAAGCATTTGAAACTTGTCCAAAGTTTTGACCTCTTTCCATTGCTTCATGAATCGTTACTGCCACTGCCATTTTGTCCACATCAGTAGGCATTTTAGCAAATTCTAAGAGGATTTGTTCATCATCCCCATCACCCTCTCCTGTACGATTATCTCCTGTGTGTACTACGGCTTTATTTCTACTTTCTAAGTTATTATAAAAAATAAAATCTTCATCATGATTCGTTTTACCATTAGCCCCTACTAAGAAAACAGAGGAATCTAAGTCAAAATCAAATCCGCCTGAATACTTATTCGTATCCCAACCTAATCCAATAACAACCTTCCTAAGAGAAGGATTCCCTTTTGTTAAATCAATTTTTTGTCCCTTTACTAAAGTAATTGCCATTTTTTCATCCCCCTTGTCCTATTATTCATGTCCTCTTCTAAACATATTTAGATATCATATCTTTTAGTGATGCATCATGTGTACCATTTCCTAATGCTGCAAATTTCCACTCTCCATTGTGACGATAAACTTCCCCTACCTCAAGTGCTGTACTTCCTGAGTAATTTTCTGTTAAATTAAAGCGTGCTAGTTCGTTTTTGGAGTTCATATCTATAATACGAATATAGGCATTTTTAATCATCCCAAAATCTTGTTTTCTAGCTAAGCAATCATAAATATTAACTACAAAAATTAATCTTTCAATGTAGTTAGGGATAGATTTAAGCTCAATAAAGATTTGCTCATCATCTCCTGCACCATCTCCAGTTAAATTATCTCCCATGTGTCTTACACTACGTGAGTCATGTGTTAAATTCCCAAAATAAACAATATCTTTCGTATTTTGTAAGTTATTATTCGCTCCAAGCATAATAACAGAAGCATCACAGTCTACACTTTTAGGAGCTCCACCAAATAAACCTTTTAAAAGCCCTTGGCTAGCTGTTACAGGATCCCATCCTAATCCTACCATAATTTGATTGAGGCCTGCATTTCCTTTTGTAAGGTCAATTTTTTGCCCTTTAACTAAGTTTACTGCCATTTCTATCCCTCCGTTTTTCTTGGTTACTAACCATTTTCTTATTCTATTACTCTTTATTACGTATACATTACGTAATTAAAACTTTACCCATATTATATCATACTCATTTTTATAAACATACTATTTTATCTTTTTATTGATTTTTCTTATATTTTATCATATTTTTATATTTATAAATTACTATCTAAAAAGATGTTTTCTAAAACAAATTAAGTATTTCTGCTCTAAAAAAGTCAAAAAATATGATATACTGATTCTAAAGACTCTATAAAAAGTATCTTAAATTAATTAGGGGGCCCTTATGGAACGTAAAGCGGTTTATGAACCACATCAAGACTTCTACATCGACCAGACAAAAAAAACAACTCCATATAACATGGACTCTTTTCACATGCATAAAATGTATGAGATTTATTATTTAATGGAAGGCTCACGTAAATATTTTATTGATGACGCCATCTATCCAGTTAATGCTGGAAGTTTAGTTCTTATTGATGCTAACTCTGTCCATAAAACAACTAGTATGGGAGATATTCCACATACACGCATTGTTTTAAATTTTAGTGCTGATTTTCTTGAACATTTTTCTGATGAGATAAAAATGCTCGATTTGACTTCTATTTTCAAAACTAAATTTACTGTACTACCATTGTCATTTAAATATAAACTCATTATAGAAAATATTTTTAGTCGTTTAATGGATTTACAAGAACGTGAAAATGCGAAAACTTCCTCAACTACAGAAGTATGTGTTTCTTCTCATTCCATACTCTCTAAACTTTTATTATCTGAGCTATTAATCCATATTAAAGACTATATACACATTTTAGAAAAAAAAGAATATGAATCCCACCAGATTGTTAATAACAAAGTGGATAAAATTATCAAATATATTTGCAAACACTATACAGAAGATTTAACTTTAACTTCTATTGCTGAAGCATTTTATATTAGCCCATTCTACCTAAGCAAGATTTTTAAACGTTCAACTAATCTTTCTATTGTAGAATATATTAACAGTTTACGTATTAGACATGCCAAAGAACTTTTAGAAACAACGCCTACCAAAATTGCTGAGATTGCTGAAATTATTGGCTTTTCTAGTAGTTCACACTTTAGTCGTACGTTTAAGCTAGCAACTGGTCTTTCACCACAGCAATATAAGAAGTTTTACTCATGTAAGTAACAGTAAGATGTTCTAAGCTTTGGATGTCTTACTACTTATATTATATATTCATTCTAGGAGGATAGATAGATGTTTGTCGCACAAGATGGCAGTGGAGATTTTAAAACCATTCAAGAGGCTATTAATAGTATCTCAAAGGATAATTCAACACCTATTACAATTCATATTAAAGCTGGTATTTATTACGAAAAACTTCATGTTGAAGTCCCTTTTGTTACACTAAAAGGTGACTCTGCTCTTACAACTAAAATTACATATAATGATTATGCAAAAAAGTGTTTACCTAATGGGGAAAACTATGGCACCTTCCGTTCCTATACAGCTTTTATTGGTGCTCATGATACAACTTTTGAAGATTTAACTTTTGAAAATAGTAGTGGATTTGGAGATCAAGTCGGACAAGCTTTAGCCGTTTATGCAGATGCCGATCGCATTTGTTTTAAAAATTGTCATCTTTTAGGGCATCAGGATACACTTTTTACAGGTCCCTTACCACCAGCCCCTATAAAACCTGGCTCTTTCGTAGGCCCTAGAGAAAATTCTGAAAGAATTAATGGTAGGCAATACTATGAGAACTGTTATATAGAGGGCGAAGTAGATTTTATCTTTGGGTCTGCTACAGCCTTCTTCTATCACTGCGAAATCTTCTCTCTTAATAGAAATCAAGAGGTTAATGGCTATGTTACTGCACCTTCCACAGCTGAAGGTCAAAAATATGGTTATGTTTTTGAGAGATGTCATCTCACAAGTAATTGTCAGCCTCATACAGTTTACCTCGGTAGACCTTGGAGAAACTTTGCTAAAGCTGTCTTTATAAATTGTACTTTAGAGGAACATATTAAACCTGAAGGATGGCATAATTGGAATAAGGAAGATGCTGAAAAACAAAGCTTCTTTGCAGAATATAATAGCTTAGGTAACGGATCAAACCGAGTGCATCGCACAAGTTTTTCTCATCAGCTTACTGATGAAGAGGCAACCTTCTATACTCGCCAAATGGTCTTAAAGGGTGAGGATATGTGGATGCCTTGGACCTAATTTAAAAAGCAGTATTTACGACATCTAGTAGTCGTAAATACTGCTTTTTTGTACGCTAAACTATTTTACTAATAAGGATAATGTGCCTAACACAATAAGAATTAAACCCATTGCTGATTTTTTATCTAGTTTTTCTCCAAACACAATATGCGAAAAAGCAATGGTTACTAAAATACTTAATTTATCAATAGGTACTACTATACTTGCTGGGCCTGTTTGCAAGGCTCTATAGTAACATAACCACGAGCTACCAGTAGCTAACCCAGATAGTCCAATAAATAGCCAGCTTTTTTTATCAATTTCTTCTATTGTATGTTGTTTACCTGTTACAAATACAACAATCCATGCCATAACAAGTACGACTATCGTTCTGATTGCTGTTCCAAGGTTTGAATCCACTCCCTCTATTCCAACTTTCCCCAGTATTGAAGTCAAACTTGCAAAGAGGGCCGAACCTAAAGCAAAAATAAGCCACATATTCCCCTTTTGCTCAGTACATATCCCTTCTTTCTTTTGAATCATTAAATAAGTCCCACTTCCTATTAAAAGCATTGCTACAAACTTAATAGGTGTAATCCCCTCACCTAATAGAATAAATGCTAAAAGCATCGTTAGAATCGTACTGGATTTATCAATAGGAGTGACCTTATTCACATCTCCTAATTGTAAGGCCTTAAAATAACATAACCAAGAAGCCCCTGTTGCAAGTCCAGATAAAATTAAAAACATAAGTGACTTAAGTGAAATCTCTAAAATACCATGTTGAGCACCTGTTACAAATACCATAACCCAAGAAAAGAAAAGAACTATAATGGTTCTTAAAGCTGTTGCTACATTGGAATCTGTATCTTTAATCCCACACTTTGCCAAAATCGCCGTAAGTCCTGCAAATAATGCAGAGCCAAATGCAAACACTATCCACATCTTTTTATCCTTCAATTAAAGCTTTCATATAAGCATAGTCAGCTTTAGCATGAGCTGGCTCAATCTCTTCCCTAAGAACAGTAGTTTCAGGCATATTTACCTTTACCCAATCTATTACCTTTTTAAAGTTTGCTTCATTTTCTTCAAAAGTAGCTTGTTCTAGCTTGCCCTCTTCATTTACTTTAATGCCTTTCATATGTAAAGCCCAAATTTTATCTCCCCATAGCGTAAAGCACTTATCTAAAATTTCATCTTGTTTATGAATATTTTCTTCTGTTAATAGGTTAACTAAATCTAAAATAAACTTCAACCTTTCAGAAGGTACACGTTCATAGAGCTTATTAGCCAGTTCAGGGGTATTTAAAGTATGTTTTGCGACAGGTTCAATCGCTACATCTAATCCGATTTCCTCCCCCTTCTTCACAATTTGTTTAACAGAGTCTACTAGCCCTTCAAAAGCTTCTTTTCTTTCTTCCTCTTTACCATCTAGCGGAAAATGTGTTGTTTCAGAACCAATACATCTTGCCCCAATAGATTTAGCAATCTCCATACCTTTTAGAAAACGGTCTACATGTTTTTGTCTTTCTATAGGATCACGATGTCCAAGTTCTACATAACATCCAAACACAGGAATAGCTATATCGTATTTTTCCATAGCTCCTTTAATTTCCTGTAATAACTTTTCATCTACCTCATCTAAACTATTAATGCCTTCAATGGCTTTAGGAATTGCTAGTTGAATGGCATGAAATCCATCTTCACTAATTCGCTTAAATAACTCTTCTACTGGTAATTTTCCATAGTCATGTGCTCTTAATCCAATATACATTTTTTATTCTCCTTAGTTATTTGATTAATATTATTCTTATTATAACATAATTATACTGATAATTCCCACTTATAAATCGTATCGTGTCCTTCATATATAATCAATCAAAAAAATCCTAGAACATATGGTGCGTTATGTTCTAGGACGAATTTATTTATATTTCTAAATAACCATTTGGATTACTTGATTGCCATCTCCAACCATCTTCACACATTTCTTCTAATCCATATTGCACTTCCCATCCCAGCTCTTTTTTTGCTAGACTTGGGTCTGCGTAGCATGTTGCAATATCGCCTGCCCTTCTTGGCTTAATTGTATAAGGAATTTCTTTTCCACATACTTTTGAAAAAGCTTGAATCATCTGGAGTACACTATATCCCTGTCCTGTGCCCAAGTTATAAACTCTTACTTTACTTTCTTCCCCTAGCTTCGCCAAAGCCTTAACATGCCCTAGCGCTAAGTCAACCACATGGATATAATCTCTTACCCCTGTCCCATCTGGCGTATCATAGTCATCTCCAAACACACCTACTTCTTTTAATTTGCCTACTGCTACTTGTGTAATATAAGGCGTTAAATTGTTTGGAATCCCCTTAGGATCTTCTCCAATTAAACCACTCTTATGTGCCCCTACTGGATTAAAATATCTTAAAAGTATGACATTCCACTCAGAGTCTGCTCTATGAAGGTCTGTTAATATTTGCTCTAACATACTTTTTGTTTGGCCATAAGGATTCGTTATCACGCCCTTTGGACATTCTTCTGTAATTGGGACAAATTTGGGATTACCATATACTGTTGCAGAAGAACTAAAGATGATTTTTTTCACACCATACTTTTTCATCACATCACATAAAATGAGTGTTCCTGTTATGTTATTATGATAGTACTTTAATGGCTTTTGAACAGATTCTCCAACCGCCTTTAATCCCGCAAAATGAATCACTGCATCAGGCTTTTCTGCTTCAAATACCTTCTCTAACTCTACTTGGTCTAATAAATCTACTTTATAAAATGTAAGCTTTTTACCTGTAATTTGTTCCACCCTTTTTAATGACTCCTTTGAAGCATTGCACAAATTATCAACGACAACAACTTCATAGCCTAAGTTTAACAATTCCACACAAGTATGACTTCCTATATAACCTGCCCCACCTGTTACTAGTATTTTCATAAAGCATTCCCCTTACTTAGCAATATTTTTCTACAATTTGCTCCATGCTATCCCATTTCTTCTCCATATCCGCTACAAGTCCAAATTGTGTCCTGCACCTATCTAAGTTGTGATTTTCACGGTGAATTTTAAAGTAAGTATCCCCCTGAAGAAAATCTGTTAAAAAACGCATCCCACATTCAAGTGTCATGAGCTTTGCTCCCACTGGAAGCATGCGTATCTCTGTTTCTGTCAAACTCCCTTGACATCCTTCTAAGAAACCTTTCGTATACACTTCAAATAATGATAATGATAAAGATACTTTACTTAAATCTCTTTCATCTTCTTCTGCTGTATTGGCTCCAAAACGGATAGAATCTCCAAAATCGAAGATAGAAAGCCCTGGCATAATTGTATCTAAATCAATGATACAGATTGCCTCTCTTGTGGTGTTATCAATCATAATGTTATTTAACTTTGTATCATTATGTGTCACGCGAAGTGGCAACTTTCCTTCCTCCAACATAGTTTGTACCACAGCCATATCTTTCTCACGTTTCATAACGAATGCAATTTCTTCTTGTGCCATGGCCACACGCCCGCAAACATCTTCTTTAACAGCCTTTTTAAATGCCTCGAATCGGAGAGGTGTATTATGAAAATTAGGGATTGTTTCAACTAGTTCATCTGCAGGATAGTCTGCTAACAACCTTTGGAAGTTACCAAATGCTTTCCCACTTTGATAGAAGTCCTCTGGATTTTCAACCAAATTATAGCTTGTTGTATGCTCTATAAATAAATAGGTTCGCCAGTAGTTTTGGTTTTCATCTACATAATAACTTAACCCCTCTTTAGTTTTTACAAGATTCAACGTTTCCCTTTGAGGGTCACCACCATTTTGAATGATTTTCTCACGTAGAAACTCTGTCACACCTTTAATATTTTTCATTAAAGCTATAGGATCCTTAAAAATTTCATTGTTCATTCTTTGAAGAATATAGCGATGCTCTTGACTTGGCGTTTCTGTCACAACTAAAAAGGTATCATTAATATGACCATTTCCATGCCTTTTACAACTTACCACTTCCCCTACTAAGTCAAATCCAGTAAGTGCCTTATATGCTCTTTCCTCTTGGTCCATGCTTTATTCCTCCCACAAGTTCTCTGGATATAATCCTTCATCTTTTAACTTCTTAATAGCCCTAACAACAACTTCTTTGTCTTCTTTATAAGTCACGCCATACCAACAGTCTACACTCTTTAGCACAGTCACTTCGGCTACTTCCTCTTTAAGCAACTCATCTACTATAAAGGGTAAAAAGTATTCACACTTTAATGGATTTTTTGCCACCTCTCTATCTAAGAAACTCTTAAATCTTTCTCGAAGCTCCTTTAAAATACTTGCAGAAAATCCCCACATATTCATAGATACAATCGTCTCATGTGGTAGATACGTCCATGTTGCGCCATCATCTTCTGTAAACTCTGCCTTTTCGCCATGCTTTTCAATACGTGTCCTCTCATGAATCGTAATCAGTTTATTATTTTCATCAAGACTACATACCCCTCTTGCTACATGACCATTTTCTGTTAATGTGTTGTACAAGTTATAGCCCACCATAGCGTACTGATATTTTTCATTATCTTGTACAGTACATAACTGCTTATAAATGGATTCAAAAGCAGACTTACCATAATAGTCATCTGCATTAATCACTGCAAAAGCGCCTTTTATAACATCTTGACAACACAAAATCGCATGACCTGTTCCCCAAGGTTTTTCTCTGCCCTCTGGTATAGGATACCCATCAGGTAATTTATCAAGTTCTTGATACACATACTCCACCTTGATATGTTTAGAAATTCTATCTCCAATTTTCTCTTTAAATTCTTCCTTAATTGATTTTTTGATGATAAATACAACCTTTTCAAACCCTGCTTGCATCGCATCATAGATTGAAAAATCAATAATTTTATTCCCATATTCATCCATTGAATCCATTTGCTTAAGTCCACCATAACGACTTCCCATACCTGCTGCCATAATGACTAATACTGGTTTTTCCATATTTCTTACCTCTTCTCCATGATTACATCTCAACCCATCGCATTTCCATAGGTGCCATCTCTAAACGACATTTAAGCTCTCCCATAATATAAAGATCTGTTTGCTTTGGCTCTTTTGAATTATTAATCACAACAACTTTTCTAACTTCTTCAAATGCTGCAACCTCTGTATCAACATGACTTACATAGTACTTTTTCATCTCATCTTCTTGATGTGCTGCATAATAAATTGCTCTTAAAAGAATACGACAATTTTGTGGGGAATAAGGTAATCCTGTAAAGTAAACACTTCTACCTTTTCCATATTCATTTACAACCAAACGGCTATATTTACCATCCATATCTAAAATCTGATAATGCTCCCCTTGAGCATAAATTCGACTCTTACCTTCTCCAAAGTCAATTGCTCCATCAATATCTTCTAAAATAAAGTGATTAGTATCTAACGTGTTATACTTATCTGTACTCATAGAGAAACCTAACTCCCTATCTACACCTAATACATCACTTAATTGGAAGTAACGTCCTTCAAACTGACAAGCAGTAGGCTCTCCAACGCCAATAAATCCTCCCCCTTCATCTACGAACTTACGAATTGTTGTCACGACTTTCTCATCTTTCCAATTTTCTGCGCCACTCCAAGCAGTATAAGCATCCCCTGCATTAATAATCACTTTAATATCTGGTGAAATCCCTTTTTTCACATCCTCAAAATCAATAAATTCCACATCTATTGGCATCCCGCTTAAACACTCTATGACACCAACATAGGAATAAATTTCACGGTACCATAAAGCATGATGCACCTGATTACTCATCCAACGCCTAATTCCTCCCCAGCAATTTAGAATAGCTACTTTAAATGGCGCCATCTGAGACTTCGTTCCTTGTGTCATATTGTGAATATCACGAAATTCTCCAACCACCTTTTCTACCTGCTCAATAAATCCAGGCCACTTCATGGCTAACTTCAAATACCCCCCATATCCAATACGGTCTAAAGGAGAACGTAGAATCGCTCTTCTTGCTTTCATCCAGTTATCCTGTGCTTCACCAATAGGATCTCCCCCTTCTGTAAAAACATCAGGGAAAAAGTAGGGAAGTAGCCGTCCTTCTGTATATTTCACTCCCTTGATATCAGAAATCATACGCATGGTTACGCCATCACCAACAGACCCAACAACAGCATCTAATCCAATCTCTTTAAAATACTTTCCAAATGGTTCCGTTCCAATCCAGTGGTCTCCTAAAAACATCATGGCTTCTTTGCCATAACTATGTACAATATCTACAAGTTCCTTTGCCAATTTACTTACTTCTATCTGTTGGAACTCTATAAAATCTCTAAACTCCTTAGAAGGCACTCTAAAACATGAGTTATGATACCCTTGATCTACAATGTATTCTGCACGGAATGGATAACCTGCCCACTTTTCAAATTGTTCTAAAATATAAGGGCTCACACTTGCGCTATACCCAAACCACTCCACATACTTCTCTCTTTTTTGGTCATCAAAAGTTAAAGTGAATTGATGAAAGAAAGTTGTAAAACGTACAACATCTACATTTGGATTTTCTTCACACCAACGTCTTAATTTTTCTTTCACATAAGCCTGTGTTTTAGGCTGGCGCACATCATAAGTCATCTGATGGGCTTCATCTTTCCAATCATTGGTAATGGCATTATACATATGTACAGGATCCCAAATTAAAAATGCCAAAAAGCTTACAGTGTATTGATGATAAGGAATCGTTTGAATCGTTACTTTTCCTGTTGTTTCATCATAAGACCACTTATCAGTTGGTACAACTTCCCCAGTTGTACGGTCAATCACCTCCCACCAACGCTTTGGATCATCAATGGTATTAACCTTTAACTGTTCAGTATGGAATCCTTTAAGTAATTCAATCTCTAAACTGAATCCTTTTGCAGTTATGCGATCACTGATTAAGTACTCTTGTTGAACTTCATCTAAGTTTTCCATGGCCCATTTATTATCTTTTCGAGTTGTGTAATAAGTAGAATAAATCTTTGCCCCTTGACCCAGTAACGCTTCTGGCATCGTCGTTCCATCACAATCTCTAAGGGCATCTGCACCTAGTCTTTCCTTTAATTCCAACGTTTCCTTTACCATATCTACATCTGTTGGTAAAGTTAATCTGCCTCTCTCATTCATCACTTTTCTTCCTCCTAACGGTATGTTTTGTTATATGTATATAAAAGTACCAACAGTCCCGAAAGCCCTACAAGCTGTGCCCCAAGATTCAAATAACTTACTGTTTTTTGTCCCCATATAATGAGACCAAGACAAACAATAAATATAACAAGCTTTATAATGATTGCTATATTTTTATTCATAGACATTCCTCCTCTTATCCTTTAAGTCCACCTAAACTCATGCCTTCTGTTAATTTCTTCTGAACTAAAATATAGAGTATTAAGGTTGGTAACATCACCATCACAAGCCCTGCGTAAAGCTGTCCATAATTGGCAGCTGCTTTTTGTGCACTGTTTAAGTTCATTAGACCTACTGGGAGTGTCTTATATTTATCCTTTGTCATTAAAGTCATTGCTAAAATGTATTCATTCCAAAATGCTAAAAAGTTAAATAAAATAATGGTTATAATACTTGGCTTTGCCATTGGAAACATGACTTTAATCATGGTGTGAAAGTAGCCACTTCCATCTACAAAAGCTGCCTCCTCATAATCCTTTGGAATGGCCTGAAAAAATCCTGATAAAAGGTACACCGTAAAGGGTAAGTTTGTTGACGCATACACCAGTGCCAATACCACACGATTATTAAGAAAAAATGCCCCTACACCCATTGAACGTAAAAAAGTATCTGCATCTACGAACATTAAAAAAATGGGTACAACAATATAGTTAACATTAACAAAAAGTCCTGCCATAAAAAGAACTTGTAAAATACTATTCCCCTTAAATCGGTATCTCGCCAATACATAAGAAGCAGGAAGTGCAATAACCAGTAAAAAAAGTAATGCCAAAATCGTTACAACAACAGAGTTCATCATATAATTTCCCATTTTGGCAACTTTAAAGGCATCCATAAAGTTTTGGAAGTTTAAACTCTTAGGAAGCGTCCAAGGACTCTGTCCGTAAAATTCTACATTTTCCTTAAATGAGGCTAAAAATACCCATCCCACTGGCACAACAATACAAAGTGCGAGTAGCACTAATGCAATATAAGTTAGCCCCTTTACAACTTGATTGGAAGTCAATATATGTTTTTTATTCATATCTTATCCTCCTCCTAAAATTCCATTGTTTCACGTCGTGTCACCCAGTTCACAAGTGCAGATAAAGCAAATGAAAATATAAAGACAACAACGCCTATTGCCATACCATATCCATAGGAAGAATTTGTATATGCCTGATTATACATATAATTTAAAAAGACATCACTTGCACCATCAGGGCCTCCTCCTGTCATTGCTTTGACTAATTGAAAACTTAGATTAATGGTGCTGATAATGAAAAAAGTAAGTGTACTTCTAATATTGTTCCAAATGAGTGGCAACGTCATTGAGAAAAACTGCCTTACCTTACCAGCTCCTTCAATAGAGGCTGACTCATAAATACTCTCTGGCACATTCGCCATACTTGCCATATACATGACCATGTAATATCCTATGGCTTGCCAAATCAATGCAATAATAATTGCCCATACAACTAATTTCTGATTTCCTAGCCAAGCAATAAGCCCCTCTCCATTCGCTCCTACTGGCTTAAAAACATAAATGAGTGTATTTAATAAACCATCTCTTTGATCATAAATCGCTGAGAAAATGGCCGAGATAACAACAATTGATAAAATATTAGGGATATAAAAGATTACTCTAAAGAAATTGGAGCCTTTTAATTTCTCTCGCGTTAAAATATACGCAAATAAAATGGAGAATGCCAAAGTAAATAGGGTTACAATGACAATAATCAAAATAGAGTTTTGCATTGCCCTCAAAAATTTCTCATCATTCATTAGAATTTTAAAGTTATTGAGTCCCACAAACGTCTTATTTGCAGAAAATCCGCCCCATTTATACAAAGACATTTTAAATACATTAATTGTAGGAATCACCATAAAAATAAATAATAATAATGTGGCTGGCGCAATACATGTTAATATAAATAAATTTTTTTTAGTTCTACTCGTCACACATACTACCTCCTCCATGGTTTTAAAAAGGCTGTGACAAAATAAGAATCTCTTTCTTGGTATTTTGCCACAGCCCCTTATTGATTTAATCTTTTTTAGTTAAATTATTTAAGCGCACCTCTTAGCTGATCACTTGCACTTTCTACTGCTGCTTGCCACTCGGCTACTTCTTTATCACCTGTCACAATACTATCAATTGTTGAGAGTAAAGTATCTGCTATACTTACCCCTTCTACTGCTTCTGTTGCTGCAAATCCGCCCATTGCAGCTTTAGCACCGTTATCATAAATAGAATAGATTAATTTACTTTCTTCATTAGTAATAAAGTCACTTACTCCCTCGATAGGTTGGATCGCACCTGATTTTGTAAAGATTTCTGCTGCCTCATCAGAATACATATACGCTAAAAACGCCTTAGCTAACTCTGGATTTTCAGCCTGTTGTGGAATCCACATTTGCTCAAAGAAAGTAAAAGCATAGCGGTCTCCACCTTCTGTCATAGCTGGCAGTGGCATAAATCCCCATTCAAACCCATCTACTCTAGGTGCATCTGCCATCTCTCCTATCACCCAGTTACCATTTGGCATAAATAGAGCCTTATTATCTAGTATCAACTGTTGATTCTTTTTAAAGTTATCTTTATTTGCATTACCAATTGTAGTAGGTTCCATATAATCCGCTAACTTACCTACCAACTCAAATACCTCTGTGGCTTCTTTCGTTTCCCATATGCCATCTTCATAAGTCATTGCTTTATTATAGAAGTCTGCTCCCCCTACTTCTGTAAGAAGTCCGAACATGAAAGCATCAAAGTACCCATATACGGGATATGTAAAGAGTGAAATCCCATCTGCTTTAGCTACATCAGCAAGCGCCCACATATCCTCCCATGTTTCAGGAACTTCCCATCCTTTTGTACTAAATAAGTTGGCATCATACCATAAACCACATGGACTATAAAACATAGGTGCTAGATAAGTTTTACCATCATTATAGGGATTAGTTACTAATGTATCTGTAAACCCAGGAACAATCTTATCTCCTACTAAGACATCTTCCCCTGGTACTTGCATAGAAAGTACATCTGTAATATCCATAATTGCATTATCTATTAAAAGGGTTTCAGGAAGTGCCATCTCACGCCCTGTGGCAAGATAAACAATATCTGGATATTCTCCTGCCTTCATTAATGGGCTAATCACTTCTTCCAAATTTTTTTCTGCAGTTAACTCAATAGTCACCCCTGGATTGTTTTCCATAAACTTAGCAGTTACTTCTTCCCACATTTCTGTACCATATCCACCATCAAATGCTGCTACCTTTAAAGTCCCTTTTAACTCTGTCGTTTCCTCTTCTTTCTCTACGGGTTCACTAGGTGCTTGTGTTTCTGTTGCTTCTGGCTGAGTTGCTACTTCTCCACCATTTCCACCACATCCAGTGAATGTCATTGCCACCATAACAGTTGTACACATTGTCACCATAAACTTTTTGAATCTCATAATATTTCCCCCTTATCCACAAAAAAAGAAATCATATATTAATTATATTATAAAAATTTATATTTATTATCTCTATCTATATCTTGTCATATTTTTTATATATATTGTTTTGTATTATTTAAAACAATATATATTTTCATTTACATATACATAGATTCAATGTATAATTTTTATATATTTTATGTGATATTTTTTATTTTTTATGTAATATTTGTTCAGTTAGATTAATTTATTTAAAGGATATATAAATATGAGCAATCAACATTATGAAATTAAACCTCAAAATTCTAAAAAAAATAACTACAAACTCCTTTATATCTGCACTTCTAAATATCAGGGAGATTGGAATAGTATTCCACATACACACCATTTTACAGAGCTTTTTTATGTTATAAGTGGAAGAGGTTCCTTTTTATTAAATGGCATTAAATTTCCTATTAGTTCTAATCATTTGATTATTGTTCCACCAGGTAATGAACATACAGAACAGTCCCTTGATGCAAATCCTCTTGAATATATTGCCCTTGGTATTGAAGGACTGAGCTTTTCTAATACAGTTAACCTAGAGTCCCAAATTATTCATAATTGCATCCAGCATCCTGAAATTTTAACACTTCTTAAACTCATTCTTCATGAAGCACAAAATGCCTTAGAGGATGCCCCTCTTGTATGTCAAAACCTACTAGATGTTTTGATTATCCATATTCTTCGTGCTCATAAACTGATACCTGTACCAAGTAACTCCATCAAGATGACAAAAGCGTGTAGTCAAATTAAATATTATTTAGATTCCAACTATTCAGAGGCTATTACCTTAGATCTTTTGGCACAAAAAGCCCATATGAATAAATACTACATTGCCCATGCTTTTACCCAATATACTGGCATATCCCCTATCAATTATTTAAATGCCAAACGGATACAGGTAAGCAAAAAACTTTTAACAGATACCGACTATTCTATCGCCCAAATTGCTTCCTCTATAGGGTTTTCTTCTCAATCTTATTTTTCACAAGTCTTCAAAAAATCAACTCATGTTACACCTAATGAGTATAGAAAAATGAAGATGAACTAACTTATTATTATATTTTTACAAACAAAAAACTCGTAAGCTATTGCTAATCAATAACTTACGAGTTTTTTCTTAGTGCACCTAATAGGATTCGAACGTGCAATACACGATTTAGAAAACCTGCTGAATTTTTTGATTAAATATGTAAAGCACAATTCATAGGGGTGAGCCCATTTTTATAATATATATTTATTTTTCATCAAATGATTCCAATTCTTTTCTATCTGCTGTGCTACTTGTTCTAATGTTATTTGTTTAATTTCTGCCAAGTATCGCATTGCCTCTATTAATAAATCTGGAATTTCATTAACCAAAACTTTTCGATTTAATGCCCACTCCATAGCTTCTAGTCCGTCTGTTTCTATTAATAATCGATTCAATGGTACCTCTTTAGCAACTTGCTGTACTGCCTGACTTGTTTTAAACTCAGGTCCTAGGGTAAAGTAGCAATCCTTAGCTATGTAATCCCTTAAATAACGTTCTTCTGAGTACCAATGAATAATAATAGGTATGGTATAAGGCTTAATGACCTCCCTAATCCTTGCTTCTTGCCCCTTGGTATGTAAAATAACAGGCTTCTTTAACTCTTGTGCTAGCATCAGTTGCTTCCTAAAAACTTGCTCTTGCACATCTAAAGGTACCTCGCACCAAGTACTATCCATTCCAATCTCCCCTATAATAGGACTACTTTTTAAAAAAGGGAGCAATTCTTCTACTGTTATTTTATCTGCTTTCCATGGATGAACACCTACAGTAGGCACTATCCAACTATTTTGCTTTGCTAGTTCTTGTATCTTTTGGCATTCTTCTATACTAGAAGCATTCATTAGCGTATAAATATTATATTGTTTTCTTACTTCCTGTTCTTCCATACTTCCTAAGTGTGCATGTGCATCATATAATCTGATTGTCATTTAGCTTCTCCCTTAATCTCTTTATAGATTTGCGTACGTAAGTTGCCCTGCCCATAAAGCCATTCTCTTGTACGCGGTTGTTTTTCTGTGATGCATATCTCTTTAATAATCTGAGCTGGACTCCCTGCTAAAATCAAAATTCGGTCTGATAAATAAATCGCTTCATCAATGTCATGAGTCACTAAAAGCGTTGTATGACCTAACTCTTGTCTCATATGGGCTAACCAATCTTGCATTTCTCCCCTAGAAATCACATCTAATGCGCCAAAAGGCTCATCTAATAATAAAATATCCGCCCTACAAAGTGATGTCCTTAAAAAAGCTGCCCTCTGTCTCATCCCACCTGAGAGTTGACTTGGATAAGCTTTTTCGTACCCTTCTAGCCCAAAAATTTGGAGATACTCTAAAGCTTTCTTTTTAGCCTCTTCAAAATGTCCATGAATTTTTCCATATAAACAAACATTATCTAAAATAGTTTGCCAAGGAAAAAGTAAGTCTTCTTGTGGCATATAGGCAAAATGTGAACTAATCCCTTCAACTTTTTTTCCATCTACATAAATATTTCCTGCTTTAGGCTTAATGAGTCCTGCTAACAGATTTAAAATGGTTGATTTTCCAGATCCTGATGGGCCTAAAATACTTACAAATTCCCCTACTTCAACGGACATATGAATATGCTGAATAATAGATCTTTCTTCATAAGCAAAACCTAGATCCTCTACTATCAGTTTCATAGCATTACTCCTCATCTACTAAAAAGGCGTTAGTATAACATTCTTCTGCTGGAATAGCTGTCTCAATCACCCCATATTCTAATAAAAACTCTGTATAGTTGTCCCATATAACATCCTTCATTATACCCCACTCTGCCTCATCTCCCTGATACTGCCCTGAAAGATATTTCTGAGACTGAGTTAACATATCAAGCTCATAATCTGGTGCATAAGTGTGAAGAATTTTTGCACTTTCCTCAGGGTTAAGGATGGCATCTTCATAACCTCTTTTAGTAGCTGCCAAAAATTGACGTACCGTTTCAGGTTCATTTTGTATCATTTCTTCATTTGTAATAAGTACTGGCGTATAGAAATTAAGACGTTCATCTAATTCACGAAGTGGCATATAATTGATTTTAAAATCATTCATTTGGCATTTAATGTTATCCCATCCTTCATAAAACCACATAATATCTGCACGGTCTTTTAAGGCACTAAAACCGGATCCATCTGAAATCACACGATTTAACGTATTAAAATCTGCACCTGCTTGATCCATAACTGCTTTAAGTACTGCCTCTTCTCCAGGTCCACCCCATCCCGCATAGGTTTTGCCTTCAAAATCTTTTACAGAAGTAATATTTTTATCTTTATAGGTTGCAAAGCCAGAAGTGTTGTTTTGAATCACTGTGGCAACAGCACGAATCGGTAGTGGCTCTTCAGCTGTTCTAGCAAGCGTCACATCTTCTTGATAACTTACTCCAAAATCACCTTTACCAACTGCAATTAAAGTGGCTGTTGCGCCATCACTTGGTTCAATAATTTTTACATCTAATCCAGCTTCCTTGTAATATCCCTTTTCTAATGCCACATACATTCCTGTATGATTGGTATTGGGTACATAGTCTAAAATAACTGTTATCTCTTCCAGTTCAGTATTTGCTTGTTTTACATCACTTTTCTTACTACATCCACTAACCACTAATATACAACCTAATAAAGCAATCATTAATTTTCTTTTTTTCATTTCATACTTCTCCTTGTTGTTTTATTTTTGTCTCATTTGTTTTATCAGTAATTTTTCACATCCATTGACTAAAACATTCATTAATAAACTTAATAAAATAATCACTACCACACACGCAAATACCTTATCTAACATATAGGCATTCTTCACACGAATTAAGTAATACCCTAGACCACTTTGAGAAGCAATCCACTCTCCCACAACAGCACCACCAATACTATAAGTTGCTGCTACCTTTAAACCAGAAAAAAGCGCTGGCAAGGCTGCTGGGATTTTAGCTAATAGGTAAATGTGCTTTTTATTGCCGCCGTAAGACTTAATTAAATGTGTAAAGCTTTGATCCATTTGACTCATTTGGTCGCTAAAGCTTATCACAATAGGGAAAAAGCACATGAGCACTACTGTTAAAATTTTAGGCACTACACCAAATCCTAAATAAATAATAAAAAGGGGTGCAAGTACAACCATTGGCACAGTTTGTGTAACGACTAAAATAGGATAAATACTTTTCTTTAACAGGTAAAATGCATCCATTCCTGTCCCTAATAAAATGCCTAATATAAGCGCAATAATCATTCCACTGGCAGCTTCCACTAATGTAATCAGAGCATGACTTATAAGATTGGAACGATCTAGCACTAAAACCTTTAGAATTTGACTTGGCGCAGGTAGAACATATAGAGGTATACCACCTATCCTTACAGTCAGTTCCCATATCAGTACTAAGCTTAAAATTACTATTAATGGCACCCATCTTTCCATTTCTTTTTTCATCTATCATTGCCTCCTTTCTCTTACTCATTATGACCTAAACAAAAAAACTGCTCTATAGGAATACAGAGCAGTTCTTGTAATCTCATATTTTCCTACGTTGGCATTATCCAAATCAGGTTATAGGTCGAAGTTAGATGACTTCCTCTCAGCCTGCTTCACAAGCTCCCTTTTATAGGTATTATACATTTTGTATCAGATATTGTAAATAATAATAGTTTTGCCTATTGTCTCTTCAACATCTATGATATATCGTAGATTATATACTTTTATTAATGACTTATAATTTTTATAATGAGTATATTCCTATATACGGATACTGTTGAATATAACTGTTCATGATAAATAAGTATATTGAATTTATAGGTTCATCATCATAAACTGTGCTTGACAAACTAAATACCAAATTTTACAGCTTGAATTGTCAAGTCAAGTGCAATGATTTTTCATAATACACTTTGGAATTGAGTCAAGATTTTAGACACATTTTAAGGAAAATCTTTCTAGTAGTCCGCACCTTTGACAAGAAAACCGTAAATGCGGATGCTTTTGTATAGGATAGGACGACAAACTCAAAATAAGTTAAGCTATTTGCACCTTATAGCCGCCAAATTGTAGCATTTACTTCCTTTACTTGTCAAAGATTCCCTAACGGTGCTATGTTTAATATACTCCAAATCTAAAATAAGTTAAGCAGCTCTACAAAGGTTTTCTAATTCTTGGGGTGTCTTATATTGGATAGAAGAATGAATTCTTTTTCTATTGTAAAACCCTTCAATGTACTTGAACAATGCAAACTTAGCATCCTCAAAAGTACTAAATGTATAACGATACACTAACTCTTTCTTTAAAATAGCATGGAAACTTTCAATACAAGCATTATCGTAAGGGCATCCTTTAGCACTATACGAAACATTGAAGCCTAAAGCAGCAATCTTGTTCCTATAATCAGTAGAAGTATATTGTGAGCCTCTATCTGAATGAATAATAAGCTGATCTCCTTTTGGTTTTTGGGTCACAATGGCATTATCTAACGCTTGCAATACAAGATCTGTAGTCATATTCTTACCAAAGCTATAGTCTATTACTTTTTTTGTATGCAAATCCATAACAGATGCTAAGTAGCACCAGCCTTCTGATAAAACATTAATATAAGTTATATCACATACCCATTTTTCATTAATTGAAGTTGTCCCAAAATCACGGTTTAGCAAGTTTTCTCCTAGGTTATAAACTTTTTTCTTAGCATACGGCCTATATTTCTTTACAGTTTCAGATTTAATGCCTAATTTCTGCATATGTCTTTGAACCCTTTTTAAGCTTAATCGTTTGTACTTATCTTGCTTTTTGAGTTCAAGATAGATTTTAGGTGCACCATAAATATGGTGTTAGTATAATTTAGTGGACATTTAAAGTGCCACATATTAAAATTTCCTTGAAAGGATGTGTTCGCATGGCCCACAAAACAGGTAATAGGTATCCAAGAGAATTTAAACAACAAATCGTTGATCTTTATCATGCTGGTACTTCAGTTGCAAAACTGGCTAGCGAGTATGGCATAATTGAGCAAACTATTTATA
>JARKVN010000148.1 GCA_029851645.1 Cellulosilyticum sp.
TGGATTAGTTGGTCATGGTAAACGTGCTGTAGAAGCCAGTTATATTGACACATTAAGTGATAAAGACCTTGAAAGAGAAATCAAGCAAATTGCTATTGTTGCTCGGTCTAAGCCGGATACAAAGATGCGTATTGTATCAGCACTTCAAAAAAATGGTGAAGTCGTTGCTGTAACAGGTGATGGGATTAATGATGCACCAGCTTTAAATAAAGCAGATGTGGGAATTGCTATGGGGATTGCGGGTACAGAAGTCAGTAAAAATGCAGCAGATATCATTTTGACGGATGATAGTTTTAGTACCATTGTTGAAGCGATTAAATGGGGACGAGGTATTTATAATAACTTTCAAAGGTTTATACAATTTCAATTAACGGTTAATATTATTGCTTTTTTAATTGCCATCATTAGTCAAGTCATGGGGTATGATATGCCATTTACTACCATTCATTTATTATGGATTAATATTATTATGGATGGACCACCAGCCTTAGCACTAGGGTTAGAACCCATTCGTGCTACAGTTATGAAAAGGAAACCTATTAAGAGGGAAGCACCTATTATTAATCATTTTATGATGCGTACCATACTCATTAACAGTGGTTTTATTACGTTGTTACTTTTAGCACAAATTAAATGGAATTTCTTGGGATCCTCTATGAAAGCAGTCGGAAACGCAGTAGAAACCCAAACCGTACTATTTAGTTTATTTGCATTTAGTGTTTTGTTTAATGCCTTAAATTGTAGAGAATTTGGGACAGGAAGTATTTTCCCTAATTTAATGAAGAATCGATTGGCTTTAGAAGTCATTGCTTTCACAGCCGTTTTGCAGATTGCAATGACTCAGTTTGCAGGAGGATTCTTTAATGCCATTCCATTAAATGTTGAAATGTGGGTAAAGATTATTTTGTGCAGTTCTGCGGTAGTCATTTTAAATGAAATCATAAAAGAGCTTCTAAGATTACTTAAACGTTCTACTCAAACAGCAGTTAGAACGGTAGGAAACATGCGCAGAAGTTATAAATAAATCAAAAACGCAAGGGGAGTGTCTTCTACCACTTGCGTTTTTTAGTTTAGTTTAAGAAAGAAAATCCTCCTCTTCATCATCATGATGCTCCATAACAGGAGTATTTTCTGGTTCTGGGAAGAAGTGATGCTCTTCTAGAATGCTAGTAAGTTGCGAGGCAGCCAGTAAGCTAGATTTAAAGTTTGATAAATGACTAAAGCCTTGATGAACATAGGTATCAAAGGTTTGTTCACTCATGATAAAAGGAATCTGGCTCATGAAGTACTGCATACGATATTTACGTTCCAGATTAGGGAGATGGATAAGCATCTCCTTTAAATGGCTTATAAAACCATCAAACTTAGCAAGGACCTCTTCTGAATAAGCACTGTGTTTAGCAGTTGAAAATCCAAAAATTTGGTTCATATTCATGTTTAAATAAGTTTGCATTAAGCTAAAAAGTGAATCAGGAAAGACCTGTTGACTTGCTTTTTGATAGCTGTTAAGAAGTTCCTTTCGAATGTTTTCCATACGTTCTGGTAAAGTAGATAAGATTAAGGAAGCATCATCAGAGTTTAATAAAACGTTTTTAATCGAATGATATAAGTCAAAAAATGAAGCTTGCATTTCAGTAAGCTCATTAAAATCTAATGCATCAAAAACAAGTAGATTACTAAAAGTACAAATCATACGAAACATCTTTTCGATCATATCTATACAGTTTTCAATAGTTTCATTAAGAAGGTTAGCTTCTTCAAATAAATCCTCAGTATCTTCTATCATAAAAATTTGCTCAAGAGAGTCTTTTAGGTCAATAAAATGTTTACCATATCCTTCGTAGCATTTCCCATCAAAAAGCTGTTCTAGGATAGAAATAAGATAATCTGCACTAGAAGGCTGGTTGGTGATAGCAATATGACGCATACTTTTGCTGACATAGCTTAAGTAATTATCCTTAGTGAGTCTAATAGGGATGTAAGGAAGTAAGCTACTTGCACGTTGTTGTTTTTGCTTACCAGTTGTGTCTTTAAAAATAAATTGCACACAGTCTGTAGCAACTTGATTAAAATCAACGTCATCTGCAGTAACTTCATTAAGTCCAATGGTTTCTAAGTAAGGCTCTATAAACTTAGAATCGTTTTGTCTTAAAGATAGAAGCAAAGTAAGTTCACGTTGATAAGCAATTAAACTACGATATTTAACTTCTAATGCCTCTCGCATTGTAAGTAGTCTTGTAATACAAGTTTCTTTTTCAGGGGATTGTGGCATAAGAAGTGTGGGAAGTTCTAAAAAGTAGTGTTTGAGTTCTTCTTGTATTTTAAAGGTCTCCTCATCTAAATAAGGGGTTGAGAAGAATAAAGAGTTACTAAGTAATTCTAAATAGGCATTAATATACTCGCCATAAGAATAGGCGATTCCAGAAAATAATTGTTCAGTCTGTTGATTCATGTTGATACTCCTTCCTGCTTGTGTATCTATAAGGATATACAATTTTTTCATAGAAAACAAGCATTTTGCTGAAAATAAAGGGAAGTATAGGTTGTAATATTGAAAAAATTTGAAAAATATGTTTAAATACTAATAAAGAGGTGAGAGCATGGAAAAATTAAGGATATGGAATCAGCAAGAATTAATCACACTAATAGAAGGTAACTATAATCAACCTCATGAGTTACTGGGAATGCATCAACTAGAAGGGGAGAGACAGTTAGTACGTGTTATATGCCCTCAGGCAAAAAAAGTGACAATTGAAGCCTTATCGGACGTTCATAAAAGGTATGAATTAGAATATAAAGCATTAGGATATTTTGAAGGGATTATAGAAGGCGAATCTAAGCCATTTATGTATCAGGTTCACTGTGAGAATCAAGAAGGACATAGGTGGTCTTATATTGACCCTTATCAATTTAAAGCAACAATTTCATCTGAGGAACTTTACTTATTTGGAATTGGAAAAGACTATGAGCTCCATCATAAAATGGGGGCACATTTTATGACGGTAGATGGGATTAGAGGGGTACGCTTTCTAGTGTGGGCACCTCATGCAAGAAGGGTAAGTGTGATAGGTGCTTTTAATAGTTGGGATGGGCGTAGGCACTGTATGAGATTCATTGAAAGCCATGGGGTGTGGGAACTATTTATACCTGATTTAGAGGAAGGTGAAAGCTACCGTTATGAAATAAAAACAGCAGCAGGAGAACTGCTCTACAAATCAGACCCTTATGCTAATCTATATGAAGTTAGACCTCATAATGCTGCAGTCATTTTTGATGAGCATAAATACACATGGGAAGATAAGAAGTGGATGAGGGCAAGGCAGAAAAAAGAACTTTTTAAGTCCCCTATGTCTATCTATGAAGTACATATTGGTTCTTGGAGACGGCATGAAGATGGCACGCAATATAACTACAAAGAGGTGGCAGAAGCATTAGTGGCTTATGTAAAGGAAATGGGGTATACCCATATAGAGTTAATAGGCATTTTAGAACATCCCTATGATGGCTCTTGGGGCTATCAAGTGACAGGTTATTTTGCACCTACCAGTCGATATGGTACTCCAGACGACTTTTGTTATTTAGTAGATTTATGTCATCAAAATAAAATAGGTGTTATTTTAGACTGGGTGCCTGCACATTTTCCTAAAGATGCATTTGCCCTAGAGAAATTTGATGGACAAGCACTTTATGAGAAATCAGATGAAAATCAAGCGAACCATCCACATTGGGGAACACTTATTTTTGATTATGCAAAACCACAAGTTTCACTATTCTTAATTTCAAGTGCGCTTTCTTGGCTTGAACGCTATCATATAGATGGGCTAAGAGTAGATGCGGTTGCCTCTATGTTATATTTAGATTATGGTAGAGATGGAGATTATGTACGTAATAAGTTTGGTGGCAATGAAAACTTAGAAGCCATTGAACTGATTCAGCATTTAAATGAAGTAGCCTATACGAGATTTCCCGGGATTATTATGATTGCAGAAGAATCTACAGCTTGGCCTAAGGTATCTCATCCTGTAGAGGGTGGAGGACTTGGGTTTGGATTTAAATGGAATATGGGCTGGATGAATGATTTCTTATCTTATATGAGCACACCTGAGGCCTATCGTGAACAAGAACATGGAAAGATTACCTTTAGTTTGATGTATGCTTTTAGTGAGAACTTTATTCAGGTGTTATCTCATGATGAAGTGGTACATGAAAAAAAGTGTATGCTTTATAAGATGCCTGGACCATTAGAAGAACAATATGCCAATTTGAAAGTGGCCTATGGATTTATGTTTATGCATCCTGGTAAAAAGATGCTTTTTATGGGAAATGAACTAGCAGTCACTAAGGAGTGGAATGAAGAAGAGCAGCTAGAATGGTCGCTTCTAGAACATCCAAAGCATAAGGGGATTCATGAATGGGTCAAAGCATTAAATCGTATTTATACAAAAGAAAAGGCACTTTGGGAACTTAACCTAGGGTATGAGAACTTTGAATGGATTGAGTGTGAAAATGCCAAACAGAAAGTGATTGCGTTTGTACGTAAAGGAAGTAAATGTACAGAGGATTTAGTAGTAGTTGTAAACTTCTCCAGTACAGTATGGGAGAATTATTGTATAGGTGTTCCTCATTCAGGTGTTTATAAAGAGGTATTGAATAGTGACAATGTGGTGTTTGGTGGAACAGGAAAAAAGAATTCAAAAGATATTATAGCAAAGATGCAACCTTGGCAGCACAGACCACAAAGTATTGAAGTAACAATACCTGCTTTTGGAATTTGCGTCTTTAAAGTTAAGAAAATCGTTTCGCCTGAAGAACTAAACGAGCTGAACACTTCCAAGGCGACTAAGAAGGTAGTAAAGAAAAGTACATCAAAAGCAACATCAGAGAAAGCGAAGGCTATAAAAAAAACAACACCAAAATCGGATAAAAAGTCAGCAAAAGTTCAAAAGAAAAAATAATAGGTTTAAAGTAGCCATAATTGGGGTATCCTTAAGTAAAAAGGAAAAAAATGAAACTTTTAAAAGAGTGCCTAGAGAGTGGTAAGAAGCAGTGGCAGGTATATGCCTATAAAGAGCCACATTGGAAAATAGAACTATCTATAGAACAACCTAGAGAGGTTGACTATTTTGTTAGATGGTTTCAACTCCCTATAGAATTTGCATTAATAGGCTTATATTTACCCGACCTCCAAGGGTTATATACTTTTATGCCTTCTATTCAAATTGTAATTAATCCCCAAGTAGTTTATAAATTTGCCATGCATTTTTTTGATATACCTACCTTAACTTTAGATGAGGTGGCAGTAAGTCTAGATGAATCAATTAGAGAAGAGAAAAAAGATATAAAAGATTTTCTAAAGCAATTTTATGCCTCTTCTTCAGTGGAAGAAGCAAGACATTGTTATGAAGCATGGCAACTGGAACGTTCTTTGTGGAGTGAAGCTGGTAATAGATTGCTTGTTATCATGAATCTTTATGAGCATGAAATTTTTAATTATTTTAAGTATAAAAGCTTGTTTGTTGAACTTATAGGAGATTTGATTTAGAAGAGTAAGATAAAACTGAGTTAAGCTGAAAAAAGAAGAAGTCTTATTTAAAGGCAATGTCATTAAGTTAGCATTGTTTCAAGCATGGACTCTTTCAAAAAGAAGTTGAAGATTTATTTCTTTAACTTCTTTTTTTATTT
>JARKVN010000025.1 GCA_029851645.1 Cellulosilyticum sp.
GTATAAGGTGGCGCATGAAAATAAACTGCATCTACTTCTACACCACGTTTTGCAATCATCCATCCTGCTACAGGGCTATCAATACCTCCTGAAAGTAATAAAGTTGCCTTTCCATTTGTTCCGTAAGGCATACCCCCTGCCCCTTTATAAGTCTTCACATAAACATAAGTATGATTACGAATTTCTACCATTAACGTTATTTCTGGCTGACGTACATCTACTTTAACAGCTTCTTGAAATTCATCTAATAAATAAGCTCCAACTTCACAGCTTACTTCCATAGAAGTCATTGGAAAACGTTTATCAGCACGTTTTGTTTCAACTTTAAAGGTAACTTGTTTATTACCTATTTCTTTTTCCATTTGTACTTTGGCCAGACGTTTTACTGCTTCAAAAGAGTTTTCCTCCTCTTTAAGACCATAAGCAATTCCTACAATTCCAAAGATACGTGATAATCTATCAATCACTGTCTCCACGTCTGTACTATCATGATCCATTGCTTCTACCATGATACGGCCTTGTTCTTTGGTAACAACAAATTCACCAATATCTTTTAAGTTTCTTTTAACATTGGTTAATAGTTTATTTTCAAATAAATGTCTATTTTTTCCTTTAATTGCGAGTTCACCATATTTAATTAAAAAAATATTTTTCACTATTTTCTTCCTCCTGGTGTATATTTTCTTAATAAGGTTACTTGACTTTTTAATACATTCACTACTTTTTCTAAATCATCTATTTGCGTATCGTATGCAAATGAGAATCTAATGGCATGGTCTAATTTTTCTTTTTCATTACCAATAGCAGTAAGTACACCATCTTTCTCTTTTTTATGACTTGAACAAGCAGAACCTGAGGAAACATAAATGTCCTCTTCTTCTAAAGCATGAAGTAATACTTCAGAACGCACATCTTTAAAGCCTATATTTAAGATATAAGGAGTACCTTCTTCTAATGTTGGACCATTAATCCAAGTATCAGAGATTTCTGACAGAATGTGATTTGCTAAGTACATTTTGCAAGCCCTTATATGATCTAAATCTATTTTTTGATTTTTAAAAGTTAACTCAGCAGCTTTAAGTGTTCCTGCAATTCCTGGTATATTTTCTGTTCCTGAACGGATATTTTTTTGTTGACCACCACCAAACATCAAACTTTGTATACGGACTGCTTTATTCTTATAAAGTAATCCTACCCCTCGGGGTCCATGAAATTTATGAGCACTTACTGATAAGAAATCAATCTTAGCTTGTTTCACTTGAATAGCGAGCTTCCCAAAAGATTGTACTGCATCTACATGAAACAACGTATTAGGATTAATCGATTTAATAAGATTTCCTATTTCTTTAATTGGCTGAATCGTACCAATCTCATTATTCACATGCATGATACTTACAAGTAGTGTTTGGTCATCTAAAGCTTCTTTTAATGCAGTTTGGTCAATATATCCTGAAGCATCTACTCCAATTGTAATAACTTCAAAGCCTTGTTCTTTTAGGTGTTGAAATACTGCCTTAACAGAAGGATGTTCAATGGCAGAAGTAATAATCTTATTCCCTGTTCGTCTATAAGCCATACTAGCTCCTAAAATAGCTGTATTATTGCTTTCTGTTCCTCCAGATGTAAAAATAATTTCTTCTGGTAAGGCGCCTATTTGGCGTGACAAAAATTCAGAGGCATTCTTAAGAATAGTTTCCGCTTCCATACCTTTTTTATGCAATGAAGAGGGATTGCCATAGCTCTGTAGCATTGTATAGGCTACAACCTCTGCAACTTCTTCATAAGGCTTCGTTGTTGCTGCATGGTCTAAATATATGTCTTTTGTCATTGTTTTCTCCCTTTAAAGTGGAAATTTATTACATAAAAAATGAGGGTGAAATCCCCCTCATTATTATCCATTTATTACATTATAAATCGCTTGTAATACTCGTGTTTTTTCAAAAGGCTTTACTACAAAATCTTTTGCACCTTTCTTCATCGCTTCAACAACCTTTAAATGTTGTCCCATTGCTGAACACATAATAATCTGAGTGTTTGGACTTACTTCTAATATTTTATCAATTGCTTCTATACCATTTATTACTGGTATATTAATGTTAAGTATCATAATATCTGGCTTAAGCTAAGTAGCCATTTCAATAGCCTAAAGACTATTTTCTGCTTCACCAATCACTTTAAAATCTGCTTCGATAAGTATCTTCTTTAAAAGATCTCTCATAAATATGGCATCATCTACTACTAAAAAAGTAACATTTTCCATATTAACTATCCCCTATCTCATACATGATATTAGCTAAAGTCACTAGACCTGCTGTTTCACTCCTTAAGATTCGTCTGCCTAAAGTAATTGATTTTACACCATATGCGCTTGCTAAAGTAACTTCTTCTTCTGTAAATCCACCTTCTGGCCCAATAAATACCCCCATAGATTGTACCTGAATAGATTGTAAAAAGGTTTTAATATGATGTGCTTCTTCATTCTCATAAGGTATACAGCCTATATCTAGTTGTTCTTTTGTATAGCTTAATGCCTCTTTAAGAGACATAGGCATACATACTTCTGGCACAATACCTCTTTTACTTTGTTTGGCAGCACTTTCTGCAATTTTCTGCCAACGTTCAATCTTATGATTTAATTTTTTTTCCGATTCTAATTTAACTATACAACGCTGAGTCACTAATGGAATAATTCTAGTCACACCAATTTCAACACTTTTTTGAATCACAAACTCCATTTTTTCTCCCTTAACAAGAGATTGAAATAGTACAGTTTCTACAGCAGGTTCTGTGTAACTTAACATACGATTTAAAATTTGAGCCGTTATTAGATCTACATCTATTTCCTTTATTATACACTCATACTCCTGACCTTGTCTATCACTAATTAAAATTTTTTTCCCTACATTAAGTCGTAAAACATTTTTAATGTGATTCACATCAGAACCTTTAATGATAACGACATCATCTAATATATTCTCAGGATTTACAAAAAACTTAGCCATAATTCACCTTTTCCCTACTTAATATGTGCCAAAATAGCTACCCAGTCATTTTTCTCATTCACCTGTTCTACTTCAAAGCCAATTTCTTCTAAATGTTCTTTGACTTCTTCTGCACGGTCTCCAATAATACCTGATGCAATCAATTTCCCATCTGATTTTAAGAAAGTTTTAAGTTCTTGTTTCATTCCAATAATGACATCTGCAACAATATTGGCTACTACTACATCATATTGACTATGACCAATTTTGCTTTCTAATACTTCATCTGTCATAACATTACCACAATATGTTGTATAGCATGCTGGACTGATTTGATTTTGAATAAAGTTTTCACAAGCAATATCTACTGAATTTTGATCAATATCTACTGCAGTAACATGTTTTGCCCCAAGCATTACTGCTGCAATAGATAAAATCCCGCTTCCACAGCCCATATCTAATACTTCTTGTCCTTCTTTTATAATACTTTCTAACTGTTCAATACAAAGTTGAGTTGTATAGTGTTGACCTGTTCCAAAAGAAGAGTTTGGATCAATCTCTAAGATATGACGCTGAGTTGTTTCATTATAATTTTCCCAAGTTGGCTTAATTACAAACTTCTCACCCACTGTAAAAGGCTTAAAGTATTTCTTCCAATTATTAGCCCAATCTTGTTCATTTACATTTCCTAACTCAAGACGAAGGCTACCGTAATCTATATTTTCTGTTTTTAAGCGTTCTAGCATCTTTTTAATTTCAATAAATATTTCTTGTCCTTGTGCATTTTCTGCTAAGTAAAATTTAATATTTGTTTCAACATCTTTTAAATGTTCTACAGAAACATCCATATAGTCCCAAGTTTGACCACGTAAGCTTAGGAATTCTTCAAAGTCATCGGGATCCTCAATGACAAACCCTGTGACCCCCATTTGTAATAAAATACCTGTAATGGTTTCTAATCCTTGTTTTGATGTATAAATTGTAACTTCTAACCAGTTCATATTGTCATCTCCATTTAATTTTAATAGTTCAATTATAATGGATTCTTATCCTTTATTCAAGCTATGCCTTAGTTTATCTATATCTTGTAATTCTAAACATATAAAAGACTATGGTGACCTGATTAGCCTCCATAGTCTTTTATATTATTTACCCTTTTTAAAGAAGTGTTGCCAACCTTTTTTAGATTCCTCTGCTTGTTGACCTAATTCAGGCTCAAATTCTCTTAAAATATTTTTTTGCTTTTCTGTTAAATCTTTAGGAATCACAACATAAACTTCCACATATTGATCTCCACGGTGTTTGTTATTACGTAGGCTTGGAATACCCTTACCTTGTAATCTAAAAGTTGTTGAAGTTTGCGTTCCTGGTTGAATTGTAAATTTTACATTCCCATCTAATGTTGGAATAGACAGTTCTGCTCCTAATGCTGCTTGTACAAAGCTAATTGGCATACGCATATAAACGTCATTACCACGTCTTTCAAAAACAGGGTGAGATTTAACAGAAACTGTTACAAGTAAGTCTCCTGTTGGTGCCCCTACATCTCCCACTTCACCTTTTCCTGATACACGTAAGGTTTGACCATGATCAATTCCTGCTGGGATAGAAACCGTTACTTTTTTAACTGCTCTTACTTTACCATGACCATGACAAGTTTGACATGGCTCTTTAATAATTTTTCCTTCTCCACGACAAGCATCACAGGTTTGCTCGGTTTGCATCATTCCCATAATGGTACGTTGTTGTACAACAACACGACCTGTTCCATGACACTTACCACAAGTTGAAGCAGATGTGCCTGGTTTTGCTTTAGAACCATGGCAGGTTGAACAAGTTTCTGATGTGTTAATAGAAAGCTCTTTTTCACAACCAAATGCGGCTTCTTCAAAAGTAATTTGGATTGTCTGGCGGATATCTGCACCTGGCTTAGGACCTCTTGGTCGTCTGCGTCCACCACCAAAGCCTCCTCCAAACATACCGTTTAAGATATCACTTAAATCAATGTCACCATCAAACCCGCCAAAACCACCGAAGCCTCCGCCAGCTCCACCACCTTGTTCAAATGCTGCATGACCATAACGATCATAAGCCGCACGTTTATCTGCATCGCTCAGCACTTCATAAGCTTCTGTAATTTCTTTAAACTTAACTTCAGCTTCTTTATTATCTGGATTGGCATCTGGATGATATTTTTTAGCTAACTTTCTGTAAGCCTTTTTGATTTCTGAATCAGATGCTCCTTTTGCCACACCAAGTGCTTCATAATAATCCATTTTATCCATATATTTCACCACCTTATTTATATCTTTTCTTATCTTCTAATAAAGAATTTAACATAGAAACAGTCAAAGAGATTTGCTCTTTGACCGTCTCAGCTCTTTTATTCTTCTTTAAAGTCTGCGTCAATCACATCATCATTAGCTTGAGCTGGCTCACCTGCTGCATTCATATCTGGAGCTGCTTGGCTATATAATTTTTCAGAAATTGCATAGAACACTTGTGTTAATTCTTCTTTAGCAGCTTTAAGCTCTTCAACTTGAGCCTCTGTCATTTCTGCTGCTACTGCTTTATCATTAAGTTCTTTCAATTTATTAAGTGCTGCATCCACTTTTGCTTTGTCATCAGCTTCTAATTTATCTTCCATGTCTTTAAGCATTTTTTCTGTTTGGAATACCATAGAATCAGCTTCATTTTTAGCATCAATTGCATCTTTACGTTTCTTATCTTCTGCTGCAAATTGTTCTGCTTCTTTAACAGCCTTTTCAATTTCTTCATCACTAAGATTTGTGCTTGCAGTAATTGTAATATGTTGTTCTTTACCTGTTCCAAGGTCTTTAGCAGATACTTTAACAATACCATTTGCATCAATATCAAATGTTACTTCGATTTGTGGTACTCCACGTGGAGCTGGCATAATACCATCTAATTTGAAGTTACCAAGTGTTTTATTATCATTAGCCATTGGTCTTTCACCTTGTACTACATGAATATCAACAGCTGGTTGATTATCTGCCGCTGTAGAGAACACTTGAGATTTTTTAGTTGGAATGGTTGTATTTTTAGGAATAACTGGAGTAGCTACCCCACCCATTGTTTCGATACCAAGTGTAAGAGGTGTTACATCAAGAAGAAGAATATCTCCTGAACCTGCTTCACCTGAAAGTTTACCACCTTGAATGGCTGCACCTACAGATACACATTCATCTGGGTTGATTCCTTTGAATGGCTCTTTTCCTGTAATACGTTTAACAGCATCTTGAACAGCTGGAATACGTGTAGAACCACCAACTAATAATACTTTGTCAAGTTCTGATGGGCTAACCCCAGCATCTTGTAAAGCTGTACGAACTGGTACCATTGTTCTTTCCACAAGGTCTGCTGTAAGTTCATCAAATTTAGCTCTTGTAATGGTTACATCTAAGCTTTGACCACCTGCACAGATAAAAGGAATCAAAACGTTTGCACTTGTTTTTTGAGAAAGTTCTTTCTTAGCTGTTTCTGCAGCTTCTTTTAAACGTTGCATAGCTACTTTATCTTCTGAAAGGTTAATACCTTCTTGTTTTTGGAATTCAGCTACTAAGAAATCAATAATTTTTTGATCAAAGTCATCTCCACCAAGATGGTTGTCTCCACTTGTTGCAAGTACTTCGATAACACCATCACCAATATCAATAACAGATACATCGAATGTACCACCACCAAGGTCATATACTAAGATTTTTTGTTCTTTTTCATTATCAAGACCATAAGCTAATGCAGCCGCTGTTGGCTCGTTAATAATACGTTTTACATCAAGTCCTGCAATACGACCTGCATCTTTTGTTGCTTGTCTTTGACTATCTGTGAAGTAAGCAGGTACTGTAATAACAGCTTCTGTTACAGATTCACCAAGATGTGCTTCAGCATCTGCTTTTAATTTTTGAAGAATGATTGCTGAAATTTCTTGTGGAGAGAATTTTTTATCATCAATTGTTACTTTATAATCTGTTCCCATGTGTCTTTTAATAGATATTACTGTTCTTTCATGATTTGTAACAGCTTGACGTTTTGCTACATCTCCTACAAGTCTTTCGCCTGTTTTACTAAAACCAACTACTGATGGTGTTGTTCTATTCCCGTCAGCATTAACAATAACGACTGGTTTTCCACCTTCCATAACAGATACACAAGAGTTTGTTGTTCCTAAGTCAATACCAATAATTTTACTCATAACTTTTTTCCTCCTATTATTAATTAGCCACTTTTACTAAACTGTGTCTAATAACTTTTTCTTTGAATACATAACCTTTTTGAAGTTCTTCAGCAATGATATTTTCTCCTAAGCTTTCATCATCTATGTGCATGATAGCATTGTGAAAATTTGGGTCAAACTCTTTACCAATTGCTTCAATTGGTGTCACATGAAGTTTTTCAAGTACACCCATGATTTGTTTATAAATCATCTCTACCCCTGCATATAAAGCCTTATCACTTGACTCTACTTTTAATGCACGCTCGAAATTATCTATAATAGGTAGCATTTCTGCTACTGTATTGCTTACAGCGTAATCATAACTATCTGCTTTTTCTTTCTCACTACGTTTTCTGTAGTTATCAAATTCAGCCATTAAGCGTTGCCATCTATCTAAATATTCAGCAGCTTTTGCTTCAGCCTCATTTATTGCATCTTCTTCAACTATGTCAGCTGATTCAGATGGTTCTACTTCTTTGACTACTTCCTCTACATTTTCCAAATCCATGTTTTCCTCTTCAGCAACCTGCTGATCTAGGTTTTGATTTTCTTCCATGATTTCACCCTTTCACTCAAGAATACTAGGTTCTTTATGAATCATTAAGATCTTTGAGCATTTTTGTTATATGATAAGAAACATATTCTAATACAGAAACAACTTGATCATAATTCATACGTGTTGGTCCTATGATACCAAGGTTCCCTATAGTCTGTTCACCAATACTATAACTGGTTGTAACCACACTATAATCTTTCATAGGGGTTAAGACATTCTCCTCGCCAATACACACAGTTACTGTATTCGGCTTAGAATGATCAAGTATTTTTGTTAAATATGGTTTTTCTTCTAGTAATTTAAAGAGTTCTCTTGTCTTATCTTTATTATCAAATCCATTAAAATCTAAAATATTATTAGTTCCACGAATATAGATTTCGGGCATATCCTCTTGTTTTAAGGTATGGTCAATAGCCTCTAATACACTTCCTGCAATGTTTCCATATTCTTTCATCTTCTCTTCTATAGAGAGACGGATTTGATCTACACTAATTTGACTAAGTGTGCTCCCCTTAAGCTTTTCATTTAAAATATTAGAAAGCGCAATACACATATTAGAATCAATTGTCCTTGATGTAGAAATGACATGACTTTTTACACTATTTGTATCTGTAACAACTACGCAGGCTACAGAATAATCATCAACTGGTACAAGTTGAATGTGTTTGATACAGACTTGAGAAATAGGTGGAGTCATTGCAATTGTTGGACAGTTAGTCAGCATGGAAACAAGCTTTGCTACTTCCTCAACCAGTGAATCTATACGTGTAATCTTTTCTTTAATCAAATTTGTAATGACTACCTCTACCTCTGGGGTAATACGAGAACGATCCATCATTCCATCTACATAAAGGCGATACCCTTTGTCTGAAGGAATACGACCTGCTGAAGTATGAGGTTGCATGATTAATCCAAGTTCTTCTAAGTCAGCCATCTCATTACGAATGGTAGCTGAACTAATCCCAAGATCATATTTCTTAGAAATCGTTCTAGAACCAACTGGATCTCCTGTTTCTATATAATCGCGAATGATGGCTTCAAGGATTTTTAGCTTACGCTCATTCATATCCATCTCATCACTTCCTTTATGTTGTTAGCACTCATTAACATCGAGTGCTAACTATGAATTAAAGATAGCACTATTTTTTATTATTGTCAATACATTATAATAATATTTTTTATAACTATTGGGTTATAGAAAATATGGGTACAAATAAAAAGGAGTATACGCTTTTCGTCGCATACACTCTTTTCTAATCTTTTATTATGCTTTAACCATCTTTCTCATCTTTTCTACTGAGATAGGTGGTGTAGTACTATGCATCACATAATGGCAATTTTGACAAATTGGAATCAAATCTTCCGTTGGATGGGTTGTTGGTAAAATCTCATCACCTTCTAATTCCCTTACATTATGAACACCAATAAGGCTTTCAAATGTATCACCATAAGTATATCCAAAATCAAATCCACAGATGTCACAAATTGCACCATAATAACTCAAACAGTCTTTTTTGATTCTTTCTTTATAATCTGTTGAGTCATCTGCTATTAAGTTAGTTGCTTCTTCCATAAGGTTTGTTTCCTTAGCCTTAGTGGAGATGACTACCTTTTCTTCTTCTACTTCTCTTATAATATCTATTTTATGAGGAGCTGGTTCTAAGCTTTGTTTAACAGGCTGTTCTTCTTTAGGTACTTCCTTTTGGTCATTTGAACAATTTCCCATAATAGATTCAAATAAACGGTCAAAAGCAGAGATAGAGCCCTCATTCTTACTGTTTTGAACCTTTTCAGTCACTTCTTCTTTAATTCTTTTTTTCTCTTTTATTTCTTGAAGTTCTGTTTGGGAATTTGTTGTTACTTTTTCAATTTGTCCTTCTGCGATCAGTAAATCTATTGCTTTTCTAAGTGGATTTTTTAAACTCCACTCAAAGTCTGTATTATCCTTTAATCCACCATTAAATAAAAGATGCCACCACAATATTTTCCCGTCTTCGCCTACAGGGATATCAACTTTTAGCTTCACTTTAATACGTTTAGCTAAGGCCATCACCACTTCTTTATAGGGATAAGTTACTGAGTAACCATCTTCTTGAGCAAGCTCTTTAGGTCCTACACCATCTCCAATGGCATAGATACGTAATAATAAATCTAAGTTATTGGCTGTTACAACCTTTTGGTCTAGTAAAAGCACTTTCCAGTCATTTACAAGAATATCCACTGATTGATAATACATGGGGTAATCTTTCTTTTTGATTTTGGGTAAGTAGGATTCTTTTTGTTTCAGTAGTTCTATCAAATCAACTTTTTCATTCTCATCAAAATAGCCAGAAGATTCTTCTACCTCTTCTATTTTTCTAGGTGCATAACTATACTCTTTTAACTTTCTATCACAAAATACTAAAACTTCTTCTTGAAATAAACTGCGATAGTTTTCTGAAGTAATGAGTGCCTCAACAGATAAATCAAGACGCTCTTTTTCCCATAATACAGCAAAGTCCTGAACGTTACTTTCTGTGTTGATGTACTTCACAGCAGCTTCATAACCACCATATTTATTAATATAGTCTATTAAACGTGTTGGCTTATACTTAATAAGCTTAATCATTTTTTTATATAAATGAATCATTTCTTGATGAAAAGATTTTTTTAGTTGCTCTGTGCTTAGTTCTGTCATATTACTCCCTCTTCTAAGTATTCATGCCAATACCACATAAAATGACACTGCTTCATCCCCCAGTGTCATTTCATTAGTCTATCCAATTCAAATAAAAATATTAGCATGATTTCCGTTCGTTATGTTGTTTAACTACTTAATACTATAATGCTATATTTTATTTTTGTCTAGATAAAATTTAGCATATTTTTAATATAAGTCTCCCTATTCTTGAAAAATGACAAATAATAAGGATAACATGATTGATCGTATCTTTATCATGTTATCCTTATTCATATACACTAAACTCTTACTAATCTACTTTTTAAAATTCTTGAGCAGCAAGACGTTTGTAGTTTGCTAAACGATCTTTTGCTTGTTTTTCTGCCATTTGGAACATTTCTTCAGCTTGTTCTGGATATTGTTTTAAGATAGCTGAGTAACGTACTTGTCCCATAATAAAGTCCCTAAAGCTTTCTGTTGGCTCTTTAGAATCTAAAGTAAATGGATTTTTACCTTGTTCTTCAAGAAGTGGGTTAAATCGATATAAGTGCCAGTAACCTGATTTAACAGCATCTGCCATATATGAGATAGATTTACCCATTCCACATTTTAAACCATGGCTAATACATGTTGAGTAAGCGATAATGATTGATGGACCATCATAAGCTTCTGCTTCAAGCATTGCTTTAACAAGTTGGTTTTTATCTGCACCCATAGCTACTTGCGCTACGTAGACATTACCATATGCCATCATCATACGACCTAAATCTTTCTTACGTGTACGTTTACCTGATGCTGCAAATTTTGCCATTGCTGCCATTGGTGTTGCTTTAGAAGCTTGACCACCTGTGTTTGAGTAAATTTCTGTATCAAATACTAATACGTTAAGATTTTCTCCTGATGCAAGAACATGGTCAAGACCACCGTATCCGATGTCATAAGCCCATCCGTCACCACCAATGATCCATTGTGAACGTTTTACAAGATAATCTCTTCTTTCTGCTACTTGTTTAAGGGCATCTTGTGCTTCTGCTAAAGTGATCACATTGTTATCAAGGATTTCTTCAATTTCACGGCTGTATACTTTTGAAAGTTCACCATTTTCTTTGTTTTCAATCCAGTTATTGATACTTTCTTTTGCTTTTTCATCAATTGGAAGATTTGCAATTTGTGTTAAGCATTCAGCAATTCTATCTCTCATTTGATTAACAGCAATCATCATACCAAGACCATACTCTGCGTTATCTTCAAAGAGAGAGTTCGCCCAAGCTGGACCTTTACCTTCATGGTTTACTGTATATGGTGTAGATGGAGCTGAACCACCCCAAATAGATGAACATCCTGTTGCATTAGCAATCATCATACGGTCACCAAAAAGTTGTGTTAAAAGTTTCATGTAAGGTGTTTCACCACAACCTGCACAAGCGCCTGAGAATTCCATAAGTGGTGTTTTAAATTGACTATCTTTAACAGTTGTTCCTTTTACAAGGTCACCTTT
>JARKVN010000037.1 GCA_029851645.1 Cellulosilyticum sp.
ATAGTAGATTCGTTATAACGCTTATTGCCTTTTTCATATACTACATTGACAAAACGGATTTTTGAAATCGTTGGCATCTATTACTCCTCCTTCATTGTTAATCCATATAAAAATTCTAAAATTCCACGGTTATACTCATACTCCATATAATATTTTTCTACAATATCTTTTGCTTTTTCTGTAAGGTTTAACTCATCATTTCCTAAATCCTCTACTAAGCCTTGTTTTTCTAGAAAGGTTTTAGTCATATTTAGAAAACTCATTCGGCTTTTAGTCTTTCCTACTTGCCGCTTAGCTTTTTCTTTCCAATGATCAAGTGCTAACCAAAAGTCAATGATTTTTGTCCAATTATACTCTAGTTCCTTTTCTTTTGCTAATAAAGTGGTCTCATCTAATTCTTTTAAGAGCTCTATTCTTTCATTAATATTATCCATCCATTCCTCCATCGTAATAAAACTTCTTGTACACTTATTGTTTTCATAGCTATCATAAAAACATCCTATGAGTACAATAATCCCCATGTACATTGTATAAAGGTCAATATTATTAGCATCACTACTCATATAAAACTTTTTG
Source organism: Cellulosilyticum sp. (assembly GCA_029851645.1). GTDB lineage: Bacteria > Bacillota > Clostridia > Lachnospirales > Cellulosilyticaceae > Cellulosilyticum. The sequence continues at coordinate 577 of JARKVN010000037.1, forward strand.
ATATATTCATTGGTCAGCTGCATATTGTTTTGGGCTGTAAGCGGAACCAAATACAATGTTTCTCCCACTGTAAGAATCGCAGCTTCATCTTGATGAGCAAACTCTTCCATTAAACTCCTCACCTTATCATCATACATATACTCTCGCCATTCTTTTACCATCCCACTGCCATATACATATAAGTGACGATAAATCATATAAGCGATTCTCACTTCTTCTTGACTATATTGCATCTTATGAATCCTCCCGTACACGTACTATCATATTTTGCACCTCAAAGGCCTTTGCAACCTTTAAGATATCTTTAAGTTCTAAAACTTCCAACCCTTTAACTCGACTTGGCATAAGCTCTTTTAGCCCCCCTAATACATGTTGCTCATCAACCTTTTCCCATATAATAGGGGATTTTTGGTGAAGGACTAACCAAAAGTGATAAAACATTTTTTGATTTAATAAGTGTGGTGCCTGCTCTTCTACAAAGTCTATCACTTCTTCCAAAGTACTACCTTTTAGTAGTTCTTCTAATACAATCTGTCCAATTTGTTTAAATTCCTTTCTCAAGGCTGCAGTTCTTTTTTGTTCTTCCTCCTCTGAAATAGCTTCTGAAAAGGTTTTACTACTTGCTTCTTTGTGTCCTTTTTCAATACGCTGCCTAGTAAATACACTTAAAGCACCCCAAGTCCGTTGCCTTGGTAAAGGTAAAAAAGGCTTAATCAAAACACCTGCTACTGAAGTGGGTAAGACATTAGAAAAAAGTGTATTGGTTAGCTCTTGTTCAAAATTAAAAACGTCTATCCCTATAAAGTATAAAGCTTGCCTAGCAGCTTCAAGAGCAACCATCTTCAGCTCAATACTTGTTTTCAATAAAGTTTTATGCTCATTATGTACCTTGTTGAGTTCTCTATCAATCTTTAAAATCATCTCATAAGCTCTATGATCCTTTTCAGCCTCTAAGCTATACTTAACTTTCTCCTTGGTCTGTCCTACAAATTCATGGAGCTCATCAAACTCTTCATTTTCATAGACGAGACGTAAGTTTATATCTTCAATTAAGCCTTTATAACGTTCATACGTTTCTTCTGATGTAATATTTCGATTCACCTCATGCTTGATTTTCAAAATACGCTCGTAAAGTTGATGAACAGCTAATACCATCTCATCAATCTGCCTAAGCGCCCCTGCAAATTCCCCCTTCTCTAACTGCTTTCTAAGTAAAAGTTGATTAATAGAAATTTGAAACTCGCTAAAATACTCCTTTGTAGCAAAGATGAGTTCTAGTCCATCTTCATCTAGAACATAATACTGTGTTCCTGTCTGCAAATCTGCCTTTGCTGCCTTTAAAATGGAAAAAGAAATTTCTTCTACCTTTCGTGTTTCCCAATTATAAAAGCTCATACTACTTCGCTTACCCGATGCTGGTCTAAATTCTACAATAATTTGCCTTGCAATCTCTTCGACTTGATGGTAAGTTAAATCTAGCTCAGACTGCACCACTTCATACAAACATTCTGTTAACTCACTTACCCCACTTTTTTTATTACGCATAATCATTTGTTCAAAGAAAAAGAGTAGTGTAATAAGACCTAAGCCAAACATGTCTACAGGCTTTCCACTATTATCTTGAGTCCTTTTATTTTTAAGCTGTAATAGTGGCTGATAAATAGCTAGACGCCCCATCCTTTCTCCATAATTTTCAAGTACTGCTTGTACATCCATCTATAATCTCCCTCCTCTATCTAAAAGCTGCTTAGATGTTAAGGCTTCTTGTGGTATATAGCCTGCTCTTAACAAATGATACTGTATCCGCTCTTGTTCCTCTTTTGTAAAGTGACTTAAAAACTCCTTGAGTGCTGCCTCATTTTGACTTTGAGTTTCTTTTCCTTTACTAAAGTCATATTGTAATAACCCTCTATAAAAAGAAGCTGCTAGTACCACCTGTTCACTCACGCTTTGCCATATGGCAATACCTTCCCAATCTAAGTCCCCAAAATAATAAAAGCGATGTTCCTCTTTTTCATCATCCCTTATACCTAATTGCAATCCTAAAGTTTCAATACCACTTGTTATACGCCAACCTGCCCCAAAAATTAAAGAAGCAATAGGCAACCTATCTATCACCTCTAAAATTCTATAGAAAACAGATTTATTTTCTACAATTAAGTGCTTTTTAGATGCATGAAACTGCTTTCTATTAATCGCTAGCATAAGTGGGTCATTATAAGAAACAAGATTAAGACGATCCCACACGCCTAATCGTTGTAAAATCTCCCTACCGCCCTCTTCATCAATCCATTTTTCATTGCCTGTTAAATGATAAGCACATTCTGGAATAGTCATTGCCACTCTACTTGTTTGCATGAAATACTTATCTACAAGAAAAATATAGCTTTTATCCCTTTCCCATACCTCTTCTGGAAGTGATAAATATGCCTCTAGCTTTATATCCGATTTTAGCAATAATTGGGCTTGTAAAATTTGGTTCATTTTCTCTTGATTTAACAACTGCTTATTAATCTGGTAAGTTGAAGCTGACTTAGAAGGAACAAGAATCTGCTTTTTCTCAAGTTGTGATATACTTTGAAAAAAAGCACGCTCATCACTTTCTCCAGGTAACTGCTGCTGCAATTCAAGTAAAGAAATCTTCTTTTTCTTATGCTTTTTTAAAATCTCTCTAATCGCTGTCTCCATTTTGCAACTGCCTTGCCTTCCCTACAAATTTAATTTTTCTACAACTACGTCGAATATCGATAATTTTATCTTAACATTAAGGATTAATACTGGCAATTCAAACAGGTTGCTGTCAAAATAAAAAATAGGCCCTACCTTTGATATAAAATCTTTGGTAGGACCTATCTTATTTATCTTAAAGACCTATTATACTTCTTATTTTGCTATAGTTTAACTCAATTTCATCTAAAATCTTACTATCTTGTGGAATTTGTGCGATTTCAGCCATACAATTTCTTACACCTTTTTCCTTAATTAAGCTTTGTAACTGAACGCTTTGTGCATCTTCTTTATTATCATAATGAAGCGCTGCACCTACACCTAATAGTAAATGATCTGTATTTAACTGATAACTTCTTGCAGTCATTAATGGTTTAATTAATCTATCATTTTCGTTTAACTTTCTTAGTGGTTCACGTCCAACCCTTGCTACATCATCTTTTAAATATGGATTTTTAAATCGATTAATAATTTTATCAATATATTTAAGATGTGCTTCTTTATCAAATTGATATTTTTCAATTAAACCTTGTCCACTTTCAATCATGGCTTTTTTTACAAATTCATAGATTACTTCATCTTGAATACTTTCATCTACTGTTTCATACCCTTTAAGGTAACCAAAATAAGCTGTAATAGCATGCCCTGTATTTAATGTGAAAAGTTTTCTTTCAATATATGCCATTAAATTATCTGCTAAGTTCATGCCCTCAATTTTAGGAATTTCACCTTTAAAAGCACTCTTTTCAACATTCCACTCATAAAAGCCTTCTACTACGACATCTAAAATATTCTCACTTTTTACAGGTGGTACAATTCTGTCTACTGAACAGTTTGGAAAACCAACATATTCATTTAAGTATGCTAACTCTTCCTCATTTAGATATTTCTTAATTTCTTCTTCTAACTGTGAAGAAGCTTTAATTGCATTTTCACACGCAATAATGTTTAAAGGCTCTACTATTCCTTCTGATTTTCTTAATTTAATTCCTTCTGCAAGGGTGCTTGCAATTCTTGGTAAAACTACAGGTCCAACTGCTGTTGTAATGACTTCTGCTGTTTTCACTTCTTCTAGAATAGCTGCACTTGTTGAAATCACACCACTAATATTTTCTATCTTTTCTTTGTGGCATTCCACATCCATGACATGAATCGTATAACATTTGTCCTCATTGATTTTATTGATAATCTCTTCATTTACATCTGCAAATACCACATGATATCCTGCTTTTGAAAGGAGCGCTCCAATGAACCCTCTTCCAATATTTCCTGCACCAAATTGAATCGCTTGCTTCATATCGTATCCCTCCTATGCTTTAGTAAAAGCTTCTAAAATGTCATCTACATTTTGAGTTGTTCTAAGTTTTTCTACTAATTCATTATTGTCTAAAGCCACCGCTATATTGGATAAGATTTGTAAGTGTTCATCTCCTACGCCTGCAATACCAATAACTAAATAAGCTTTTTCTCCTTCAAAATCAACCCCATTTGGATATTGAAGGACTGCAATACCTGATGCTAAAACTTCTTTTTTAGCCTCTCCAACACCATGTGGAATTGCAACACCCATACCCATATAAGTTGAGACGATTTTTTCTCTCTCTAACATTGCATCTATATAATTTTCTTTAACATACTTCTCTTTTACAAGTAATGCACCTGCTGCTTTAATAGCTTCTTCTTTACTTACACTTTCTAACCCTAACATAACATTGTTTCTTGTTAAGGTTTTTGACTCTTTAACTTCTGTTGTTGCTGCTACTTCTGCTACTGCAGTTTCTTGTACAGTTTGCCCTGCATTTTTTGTTCTCTTTTCAAGACTTGCATATAATTCATCTAGTTTAGCATCAGCTAAGAAGTTTTGAATAAATATATGTTGTGCTTGTGGTGAATTTTTTCTAGCACGATCTACTAATTTCACATGACTTACTACAATATCTGCATCACTTGGGATATTATCAACTGATGAGTTTGTTACAGTAATCCCTAAATCTAGTTTTTGAATTCTATTTCTAAACTTTGTTGCACCCATTGCGCTTGATCCCATACCTGCATCACATGCAAACACGATTTTCTTAATGGCTTCTTTTTGTGATAAATCGATTGTTTCTGTCATTTCTACTGTTTCTGCTACTTCATCCTCAGTCATTTCTTTAGCTGCTTTTCTAATAAATGGTGCTGCTACAAAAAGTGAAACTACTGTTGATGCTGCAATTCCTAAAAGTATGCCTAATGTTTCCCCTTTTGGTGCTAATGCTAAAATTGCAAGTACACTTCCTGGTGATGGTGTCGCTACTAAACCAACATTAAAGATTGAAAATACTAAAATACCTGCTGCACTACCTGCAATTGGTGCTAGTAATAATAATGGATTTGCTAATACATATGGGAAGTAAATTTCGTGAATCCCACCTAAAGCATGAATGATTGCTGCACCTGGTGCTGATTCTTTTAAAGTACCTTTGCTGTAAATACAGTACGCTAATAATACCCCAAGTCCTGGCCCTGGATTAGATTCTAATAGGAACATAATAGACTTACCAAGGTCTTGAGCTTGTTCAATACCAATTGGACCAATAATACCATGATTAATTGCATTATTTAAAAATAATACTTTAGCTGGTTCAATAAAGATTGCACTTAAAGGAAGTAACCCTTTACTAATAACAACCTCTACACCACCTTTTAAGATACCTGTTACTGTTACTACTGCTGGACCTACTGCATAAAATCCTAAGATTGCAAGTAACATCCCTAAAATCCCAACTGAAAAGTTGTTCACTAACATTTCAAAGCCTGCTGGCACTTTACCTTCAACAACTTGATCAAATTTCTTAATGACATATCCAGCTAATGGACCCATAATCATGGCACCAATAAACATCGGAATGTCTGCACCCATAATAACACCAAATGTTGCAATTGCACCAATTACACCACCACGTGTATCTGCGACAACTTTCCCCCCTGTATAACCTACTAATACAGGCAATAAGTATTTAAGCATTGGATCTACCATTGCTGCTAATTGTTCATTAGGAAACCATCCTGTTGCAATAAATAATGCTGTAATGAATCCCCATGCAATGAACGCTCCAATATTTGGCATAACCATTCCACTTAGGAATTTCCCAAATTTTTGTACCTTTTCTTTCAACATTGCTATCCCTCCAGTGTCTTCATTAATTTCTGTCTATACAAGGTCTTTAGCTTACTTTCTAGTAAACTTTCTATTCTTTCTATACGCTCTCTCTTTATACAATCTCTAAAGTTCCTATCTTCTAGCACTTCTCCACTAATATAGCTCATAATTTCTAAATCAGCTTCTATACTATTCTCTGGAACTAATGATACAAGAGCTGCTTCTATATTTTTTTCATCTGTTATAAGAGGCTCTTTAAGCTGGATTACACCAAACTTACAAATACTTACTCCCTCTGTTCTACAGTGTAGGAACATCATATTGTAATCTGGTAAGTAAGTTGTAGCTATCTTTTCTCTATTCATTAGCCCTTCTTCTATAAGCTTTTGTTCTTTGTTTGAGTATCCAAAAAGCTTACTTGCTTCTTTAATAAGAAGCTCTATACTTCTAACAGATGTTATCTCTTGAACCCTAAGCGTTTCTAATACATTTAAAATTGTTGTCCCTATTTTAGAGAGATACTTAATGCTGTTTCTATCCAGCCCCACTTCTTTTTTTTGAATAGGATGCTTTACTTTTTGATGCATTATTTCTTTGATAAAGATCTTTAATTTTTCTTGATCCTCAGCTAATAAGAATGGATTTAGGCATATACTTGGAAAGTCAATATATAATTCTACTGTTGATATGATGCACTCTACTGATTGTGCCTTTAGTTTCTCTATATCAATATTAATAGCCGATATATTTCCCTTCACTTCAATATTTTTAAAGTGTTTCTCAATATTAGAAGCTAATAACTTAGAAGTTCCAATTCCTGTTGGACAAGCTATTACAGCCATTATTTTCTCTTTGGAATGATTTCTTTCTATTGCAGCTGCAAAATGCATGGTGATATACGCTACTTCTGCATCAGGAATCTTATCTAATTTAGCTACTTGCCCAAGTATCTCACAAGCTTTTTCACAGGCCTTATAGACCTCTAAATATTTCTCCTTTATTCGATCTAATAAAGGATTTCGTATATTAAGTTGCATCTTTAACCTATTAACAGCAGGTACTAAATGATTTAATAAATCTTTATTTAGCCTCTCTCTATCATTAATCCTAATGCCTAATTCACTTTCTACATAATTAATTAGATATGTCGTAATCTGCATCATATCTAAATTAATAAAGTCCATATCCTCTTCAAACTTCTCTAAAACTAATTTAGAACCTTTGATATGCATTGTGATGTAACCAAATTCATCTTTAGGAATATGAATTTTAAACGTCTGAGATAAATGATTACAGATCATTTCTGCTAACTTAAATTCAGGTAACTGCTCTAACTCAGCTAATACCTCTTTATCCATCTCAATACTATCCCCATTTTGAATTCTTTGAATGGTTAATGTTAAGTGGATAATGAGTCCAATATAAGCATTATCTGTAAGCTTCAGATTATTTTCACTTTCTATCTCAGCTAGAACCCTTTGTATAATCTTTAATATATGGACATCCAAAACTCTCAAGATATTCTTTTTTATATTTAGATATCCTTCCTTATATTCGCTTGGGTTTTTCAGTAGACCAATGATTTCTTCATGATCAATGGTACTATGAAGAAGTTCAGATAGAATTTTCCTATAACTTTCTTCTTCTCCTTGCAAGTAAATCCCTACGCCTTGCTTTCTTACAAGAGTAATTCTAAACTTTTGAAGCCATTCTTCTGTCTCATCTAAATCGTTACTTAAAGTACCTTCTGATACTTTTAAGCGAGATGTAAAATAAACAAGCTTAAGAGGTTCCTTATTTGTAATCAGTTCATATAAAATGATCTTTTTTCTTTCCTCTTTTGTATAAGTCTTAATAATGTTTTCAACCTCTAGTAATTCTAAAATTAACTCTTTATTTTCTACAGGCTCATCAATCAAAAGACCTACACCTGGCTTTTTAACAAATTTGAAGTCATTATCATACAGCCATATTTCAATATTAGGTAATTCTCTTAAAACTGTTCTAGCACTTATCCCTAAATCCTTGGCTATATTGGCAATAGTAACAGCATTACCAGTATCTAAAGAAATCAGAAGTTCTATAATCTTCTTTTGTCTTAATGTCAGCTTTTTACTTTTCATTTCTTCTCCTACTATGCATCTATTACTTTTAATTGCGCCTTGTAAACTCAATTAAATTTTAATTCTAAATGCGTACTATATCAATTTATTCATTCATGACACTTGTCTTCATTATTAGTGACACTTTTAGGTTTAAATATTCTCTATATCCTTTTAAATTCCATTATAAAAAAGCATATAAAAAAGTAGCTCTCGCTACTTTTTTAACACACTATCTTTCTATCCTCTTTAATGCTAGCTTAAAGGCATCTTCTTCTAAATCTGTATAACCTTCAAAAATAACATGATTAATATCACTATGATTAAATAAAAATGTATACCCTTCTCCTAAATAACCTTCTGGATATAGTATCCCCATATAATCCCAAAGCTTCTCCTCTACTCCCTGTAGTTGTTTTCTTCCTATCACCATTAATTTTTTATAGCCGTTATTTAAAACAACTATTGATCCTAAAGGTAGTAACTCAATCTCCCATCATCCTGTTTACCGACTTCTTCTATACAGTATAGCACCCTGAAAAAGTTTTGAAAACAAAAACGAGCATCTACTACTTTATAGTAAATACTCGTTTTCCTATACGGATACCTTATACTTATTCTACGGTTACTGATTTTGCTAAGTTACGTGGCTTATCAATATCACAACCCTTTTTACTTGCTACATAATAAGCAATTAATTGTAATTGTACTGCTGCAAGTATTGGTGCAACCATTGTTGCAACACGTGGAACTCTCAGCACTTTATCAAAGATTTCTAAATCCAATACTTCATCTTCATAAGCAATGGCAATAATGAATGCTCCTCTAGATTTAACTTCTCTAATATTACTAATCATTTTGTCTTTTAGATGGGATTGTGTTAATAAGGCAATAACCTTTGTACCCACAACAATTAAGGCAATTGTACCATGCTTTAATTCCCCACCAGCATAAGCTTCTGAGTTAACATAAGAAATTTCTTTGATTTTTAGAG
>JARKVN010000080.1 GCA_029851645.1 Cellulosilyticum sp.
AAGTAGTGATTAAATAGTAATAAGAAAGCCAAGCGCATATTTTGGTGATGCCATACAATTAAGCAAGCATTTTAGAACCCACAAAGTTCTAAAGTGCTTTTATTTTTAATTAAGATAAGAATTGCTAAAGATAAGTCAATCAAGTATAATGAAAATATTAAAACGGTACCAATCATATAGAAGCAATTACGAGGAGGTTTAAATGAACATAAAAGATATTGCAAAATTAGCTGGTGTAGGCGTTAGTACGGTATCAAGAGTTATCAATAATCATCCAGATGTAAAAAAAGATACACGAGATAAAATACTGGAAATTATAAAAGAGCAAAACTATATACCTAATAACACGGCTAGAATGCTTAAACAAAATCATACAAGTTATATAGGGGTAATTGTTAAAGGGGTATTCAATCCATTTTTTGCTGAAATGGTAAAGATTATAGGGAAAGCCATTGAAGATACTGAATACACCATGATTTTCCAACATGATGATAATAAAGAAGATGATATAGATTCTCTGATTTCGTTTGTAAAAGAGAAGAAGTTAAAGGGGGTTATTTATCTTGGAGGAAATTTTGCAAATGTTCCTAAAGAGCGATTTGATCAGGTGGGGTGTAAGATTGTAGTACTTTGTTCAAACCTTGGAGAGAACATAGAAAGCTGTTCTTTTTCGTCTGTAGGAATTGATGATTATAAGGCTGCCTATGAAGCCTTAGGGTATTTAATAGATAAGGGGAATCAATCTATTGGACTTTTAATAGGGGATAAAAATGATGTTGGGGTAGGTCGTGAAAGGTTAAGAGGCTATTTAGATGCAGCCAAGGCAAGGGGAATAAGTAAGCAAAATCTCTATATTATAGAAGGAAATTATAAATACAAAGAAGCATATGAGCATACTTTAGAGTGTATACAGAAAAATAGTCATATCACAGCTATTTGTTCTTTATCAGATACAATGGCAGTAGGAGCAGCAAAAGCTGTTTTAGAGTGTGGTTATCATATAGGAAAAGATATAGGAGTGATGGGATTTGATGGGATGGATATTGTAAAATATTATAATCCATCCATTACCACAGTGGAACAGCCCCGCGAGAAGATCGCACAAATAGGCGTAGAATTATTGTTACAACTTTTAAAAGGTGAATGTGAGCACGAACATATTATCTTAGATACAGTCCTCCTTGAAGGAGCATCCTGTTAAACTGGTATGAAGGATAGGGAGTTGGAATATGGTAACTCATATAATGGGGACATTAATCAAAATGAATCGTATTCAGCAAAATATGAGCCAAAAAGCTTTGTGCGAGGGGATTTGTGTACCTTCATATCTTAGTAAAATAGAGAGTGGAGAAATTATAGCTACTTCTGAACTGATTAACTTATTATTTGATGTTCTAGGCATTAGATATAACGATTCAGTTGAGTTTATAGAGGCAGGGGGTAAACTTTTTAGAAAATATCTAGAACGATTAACCTTTAATGACTTTAAGGAGAGCAATAAGCTTTTCTTAGAAATCGAGCGAAATAAGGAGCAGTATATACACTCCCCTCTTATTATCGACTATTATCTGATAAAACTCGCAAGATATTGTTCCACTGAAGAAAGAGTATTTTTTGAAGAGCCTGATAAACTTTTGATGCAGGTCTATTCTCAAATGAATGCAAATCAAAAACTACTTTATAATCTTTATAAAGCAATTGATCTTTTACAGCTTACAGAGGATTATGAAGGAGCTATGAGATATCTTAAAGAAGGCTTAAAATCTGGTGAGAATGGGCATATTTATTATTGGATGAGTACAACCTACTTATATCAAGGTCATATATTAAAGGCGTATGAATATGGAAAGAAAGCAATGCAAGTGTACTTAAATGATGCCAATGTGATTAGTATGATGTGTACCTATGAATTAATTGCAAGAATTTATATGGCAAATGAAGATTATGAAGTCGCAAAAGAATACTTTAGAAAATCCGTCCAAATAGGTCTTAAGACTCATGAAACCTATTTTCAATCTTATGTCTATCATAAGATGGCATGGTGTCATCTATGTACAGGTGAAATAGAAGAAGCCATGGAGTGTATCAAGAAAGATCAGTTTCCTAAAGGGCTCATGATGAAGTTGGAACCTGAAGAAGTACAAGCCATCATTGCTTATGAAAAGGGTGATGAGAAGATGAGCTATCATCTGATAGAAAAAGTTTCTAAAGAAGCACATTTAAAGGATAAGCCTATTTTTAAATTTTTAAAAGCCTGCGTAGAAGAAAGCTATGATTTACAGAAAGTAGATGTAGCACCTTATCTTTTAGAGATTATAGAAGAGAATCATAAGAAGGTAGATATATTGCCTTACTTCAAAAGATTACTTGTTAAATATTATAAGGAAAATAGAAAGTACAAAGAAGCTGTTATGCTTCTTGAAAAAAAGTGAAAAATAAGTAACGAAAAGGCCGTTTTAAGGTCTTTTTTTGATGTGGAAATTCACAACTTCAAAGAATTACAAAAATAAAAAAAATCTGTATCATAAATATATAACAATCAATAAGGAGGCGCTTATGAATTTACTCGCAATTTACCATGAACCTAAAAGCAAATATGCTTATGCCTATGATAAAGAGACATTACATATTCGAATACGTACACAAAAAGATGATATTGACCATATTAAGCTAATCGCTGTAGATCCATTTAACTGGATAAGAACCAAAGAAGATCCCAGTCGATATATCTTTGACTATGAAAAGATTCAAAAATTAGATATGAAAAAAGAATATAGTAATGGGCGGTATGACTTTTGGTTTATTGAGGTCAAGAACTTTAAGTGGTTACGTGTTAAATATGCTTTCATAATAGAAAAAGGTGAAGAAGCATTACTTTATGGTCCTTATGCTGAAGAGCCCTATGTAGAGGGCAGTGAAAAAGAAGGAAAAGTACATAACTACTTTAATTTCCCATTTATTAATGAAGAAGATCTTTATGAAGGGCCAAGTTGGGCGAAAGAGATGGTATGGTATCAAATCTTTCCAGAGCGCTTTGCAAATGGGGATAAAAGTTTAGATCCTGAAGATGTGTTGCCATGGAATAGTGAAAAAGCAGTTCATAATGGGATGTTTTTTGGGGGTGACCTACAAGGTGTTATCAATCATTTAACGGATTTAAAAGAATTAGGGATAACAGGGATTTATTTTACCCCTATTTTCGAATCCCCTTCGTGCCATAAATATGATACAACAGATTATTTCAAGATTGACCCATGTTTTGGAACCAATGAGAAGTTTAAGGAATTAGTGGATAAGGCACATAGCCTAGATATTAAAGTGATGTTGGATGCAGTCTTTAATCATTGCGGTTTCAAACATCCTTTTTGGCAAGATGTGATGAAAAATGGTAAGAAGTCACCTTACTATGATTATTTCCACATCTTACATGAGCCACTTATAAATTTTAAGTTAAATGAAGAAGGGATGCCTAGACCCCTAACGAATCAGCAACAAGAAAATTTAGCCTACCGAACTTTTGCTTTCGTACCAGATATGCCCAAGTGGAATACTGCTCATGAAAAAACAAGACGCTATTTATTAGATGTGGGGAAATATTGGGTAGAAAAGTATGACATAGATGGCTGGCGATTAGATGTATCCAATGAAGTTTCTCATGACTTTTGGCGTGCTTTTAGAAAAGAAATTAAAGCAGTAAAAAAAGAGGTTTATATTATAGGTGAGAATTGGGATAACTCTTATCCATGGCTTATGGGCGATCAGTTTGATGCAGTAATGAATTACGAACTTCTATATCCTATTTGGAATTTTATAGGGCATAATGTCTATAGTCATCAAACCATGACAGCTTCTCAGTATCAACAGGCCATTAGTACATTGCTTGCAAACTATCCCAAACAGGTAACAGAACATATGTTTAATATGATTGATAGCCATGATACACCAAGACTCATGAGTGTATGTAATGACAATGAAGAGAAAGTAAAACTTGCTTATATTCTTCAGATGACCTTTACTGGTGCACCAAGCATTTATTATGGTAGTGAGGTCGGTGTAAAGGGCGAAGGAGAAGATAACAGAAGATGTATGCCGTGGGATGAAGCAAGCCAAAATTTAAACATTAAAAATCATGTAAAGCGTATGATTCAAATTAGAAAAGAAATAGCTGCAACACGTGTAGCAGATATAGAGTGGCTAGAGGTAGAAGATGACACAAACTATCTAGCCTTTGCTAAGTCATCAGAAAAAGAAACTTTATATGTCCTTATTAATAATCAAGAAGATGCTTATGAAGTTAAGTTACCAGAGGCAATATGTAATCGTACGGTAAAAGATATTTATATGGATGCAGAAAAGACGTTACATAGTAGTGAAAGGCTAGAAGCATATGGGTTTAGATTATATGTTATAGAAAAAAAGTAAAAGAGGAGAGAATCATAAATGAGTGGAATCTACATCATAGAGAGAACTAAGAGCAGGTGAAATAATGGAGTTGTTGTTTAAGAATAGAAATTATACATTGGTATTTTTTGGATTTTTAGTATCCAGTATAGGTGATGTCCTTTTTAACTTTGCAATAGGTCTTTATATATTAGACCTTACCCATTCAGCCTTTAGTTTATCTATTTATGGTGCCATAGGTGGTGTGACTTGGATAATACTTGCACCTTTTGGTGGGGTATTAAGTGATACGTGGAGTAGGGTGAAAATTATTTATTTAACAGATTTAATTCGGGGTGTAACCATGCTGGGATGTGGGGCAGTTATTTTACTGACAGATAATACACAAATAATTATGTTAACACTCTATGTGACTACTTTTTTGATTGCAGTTAATGGTGCACTATTTGGACCAGCATCTCAGGCGATTGTACCTATGATTGTAAATCAAGAAGAGCTTATTAGGGCAAATTCTTTAATATCTCTTATGTATAGTGTAAAAGATGTTTTTGGCCTTTTATTAGCAGGCCTACTTTATACAGTACTAGGACCAGTCAAAATTATTTTTATAGATGGAATCTCCTATATTTTATCTGGTATATCAGAGATGTTTATTCAAATAAAAGAACAGGACACTAAATTACATAAGGCATCATCGCATATTTTATATGAACTGAGAGAGGGACTTCATTATATTGTTATAGAGAATCGCAAAATTTTACTTTTGCTAGCAATTATTAATGGTGTAAGTTTATCTTTTGCCCCTATTCAATCTATTGTTATGCCATATATGCTTAATGAACAATTTAAAGCACCAGATATTCATTTATCTTTTATCTATATGGCAGTAGCAATAGGAGGGATTATAGGCTCTTTAATAATTAGTAAGAAAGAAACAAATCATTTTAATAATTGTGTGATTCAATATGCGTTTATAGGATTATTATTAGCACTTTTAGTACAAGGAATAGGCCTTGTACTAGTCCATGCTCAAATTATATCTTATAGGATTTACTTAATAGTTTTAGTAGTCAGTTTTATTCTAAGTGGTTTATCCAATATGTTTTATCATATACCAGTGTATACCTCTGTTCAAAAGCTTGTTCCGAGTTCGTATTATGGTAGGGTCATGTCTTTATTCACAATGCTATCAAGTGTAACAATGCCAATTAGTATGACAGTAGGCGGTTATCTATTAGATACTTATGGAACAGGTACGTTATATGTGATAGCTATAGTGATTATGAGCCTAACATTAGGTCTTGTGAAAAAGAGTAAAATAGCAGTATAAAAAATAAAGCTTAGCCAAGTGGCCAAGCTTTATTTTTTATGACTCGCTAAAGAATTCTAGCGGTGCATGTTCAAAGTATACAATCGTACCAAACTGAAGGTTGACACCTATTGCAAAACGTTTTGTTTCTGAATCAAAGTTTAAAACGGTAACATAAGTTGAACTAGCCTTATCATTTCTTCCGACAAAAGTTACTTTTTCTTCAGAATCTACAAGCTGCTTATCTCTTAAAAATTGTATGGCAATTTCTTTAACATCATCTTCAGTATAAGCCTTAGGAGGCACTTTCTCATTAAAGACATTTAAGATAAGTCCTGTAACACTTTGATTATCAGGGCTTAAAACACCACCATAAGCAGAAATCTCACCTTCTCTAGCATCAGTAGATGCTTGAAAGATATTACTATGATGAATATACTCTTTTGTATTCTTCGTAGATGGAATAAAGCTTTTAAAGCCTTCATATTCAAAGGTTTTATCTACTGGGATTTCAGTATCAAAGTAATACTGAGTAGCTTCAACAATCGTTTGATTCATTGATTCAAGGAGGATAGGGTCTTTGATTTTTTCTGTTTTGCCGTAACTGCCACTACATGCCGTTAAGCTAAGAGTTGTTGAAAGTAAGAAAATAGCTGTCAATAGACGTTTCATTTAATAGATGCTCCTTTATGATAAGTTAAAGCTTTCGTTATCTACAATGACATAGTGAGTATGAGGGGGTAAAGTTAGTTTACCATCACAGATTGTGCCAAGCTTTTCTACGCCTGCCTTATGAGGGTCGACAACAATAACCCAATTTTGAGTAGGTAACTCTACTTCTATTGTACTCTCATTTGGATTAAAGAAGACACCAATTGTCTTCCAACGATCTTCGGTATAGCCATCAATAATATAGCCTACTGCATTAGTATGAGGCATAGAGATGAAGTTAAGATGACGAGCAATATGTGAGGTCGTTGGCATTCTAAAGGCTGGATGTTCTTTACGAAGTTTAATAAGTCCTTGATAGTATTTAAATACATCTTGATAGGTAGTCTTACGTGCCCAATCTAGAGCATTGACACAATCAGGTGACTTATAGCTATTATGTTCTAAGGTACCATCAGGGTTTACTTTGGTACGAAGCAGTTCTTCACCTGCATGGATAAAAGCAATGCCTTGAGAAGTTAGAACCAGTGTAGCTGCCATCTTATTCATTTGAATGAGTTTGTCTAAAGAAGCATCAGGCATACTAATTTGCAATTTATCAAATAAAGTAAAATTGTCATGAGCAGAAGCATAAGTAATACATTGAGTAGGTTCTACAGCCCAAGGTGCTTTAGAGTAATTAATGTTTGAATAATTAACTTGTGGATGATGGGTGCTTGCTACAATACCAAATTGAATAGAATCTTTAAAGTTAGGGCTACCATTTACAAAACCACATTCTTCTTCATAGAAAACATGCCCTTTAATGGCATCGCGCATATCATCACTGAAGCTTGCAATACGAGTGTTAAGCTTAGGTGTATTCACTTTGACAGCACTTTCTTCATCTGGAAGCAAAATAGGAGAAGCAACCCAACCTTCCCCATACATAAGAATTTGAGGGTTAATGGCATCAAGTTCTTTACGAATGGTATTCATGGTTTCTATATCTAAAATACCCATTAAGTCAAATCTAAAGCCATCAATATGATATTCTTTTGCCCAAAAGACAACTGAATCTACAATCATCTTACGAACCATACTACGATCAGAGGCTACTTCATTGCCACAGGCTGAGCCATCATTAAAGGTGCCATCAGGGCGGCAGCGGTGGTAATAATGAGGGACAAGCTGATTTAAGTAGCTATTTTCTGTTTCAGCAGTATGGTTGTAAACAACATCCATAATAACCCCAAGTCCTTGATTATGAAGAGATTGAACCATTTCTTTAAACTCTTTAATACGTACACTACCATCTGTAGGATCTGTTGCATAAGAACCTTCTGGGGCATTGTAATTAAGCGGGTCATAGCCCCAATTAAACATATTTTTTTCTAAATGTGCTTCATCTACAGAGTTATAGTCATAAACAGGAAGAAAATGAACGTGTGTGACCCCTAGTTCTTTAATATGAGAAATACCTGTTGAAAGACCATCTGAATTTTTAGTATCAAGTTCTGTAAATGCAAGATATTTTCCTTTGTTGATGATACCAGAAGTAGAGGAAATGGATAAGTCTCTGACATGAAGTTCATAGATAATGGCATCTACTTGTGAAGGTGTCACCACAAATGTATCTTGCTCCCATCCAGAAGGATTGGTAAGACTAAAGTCTACAACCATACCTCTTTTTCCATTGACACCAACTGCTTTGGCATAGGGGTCTACAACTTCATAAGTACCTGTAGGGTTCGTAACCGTATAGGTATAATATGTTCCATGTAAATTACCAGATAGTATGTAAGACCAAATTCCATTTTCACTAGCTTGCATGGGATAGGTGGCAAGAGGTGTGGCATCCTCTCCTGTACCGTAAGTATTAAGAGTGACACCACTTGCGAGGGGGGCCCATACCTTAAAACTTGTTTCATGAGGTGTAAAAAGTGCACCTAAATCATTACCATTATAAGTAAATCCTTTTTTAAAAGTCTCTTTATCATAGAGGTTAAGTGCATCAATTTGTTCAAGCGAATAATTTTTTAAATCAGAATAAGTGAAAGTGTTTGACATGTTTAGACTCCTTTTATATAATTTAATAGAAATGAAAACGATACCAAAAGTTTTCAAAAGAATGATAGGGTTTGAACAAGATTGAGATGCCAAGTGCCAGCTAGATGATAAGCTTCCTCCATTGCATCATCCCAAAGCTGACTAGGATTATGACAATCAGAGCTTATGAGGACTGGGATATTGGCAGCACTTACTTTCTCCCAAAAGCGTTGATGTGGGTAAGGATATCTTTCACCATCACAATAGGTAGTTAGGCCACGACGTATGCCATTTGCATTAAATTCCAAAATTATTTGTTGCTCTTTGGCACAGTCAATAATAAGGTCACAAGCTTTCTCACAGTTTTCATCCCAAGGTAAGTCATTAATAAAGATGACATCAGGATGTGCAACAAAAGAGAAAAATCCAGTTTTTATGGCTTCACATACTGTATGGGCATACTCTACATACTGATGGGTTGTCTTAAGAGAGTAGACATTAACAAAATGATCATGTGAAGCGGGACTAACATAAATATGTTGACCTAGAGCCAAATATTCAATCCCTAAATCCTCTTTAAGGAAGCGATAGTAATCCTTTTGAGAGGGGTCATACTCAATTTCAAGACCAAGATGGATGGTTAACTGATCCTGATACTGCTTTTGAAGTGCTTTAATGGTATCTCTATAATCTACTAGTTCACTATAATCCATTCTAAGACCAAAACGATTGTCTGGATAGGGAGCGTGTTCACTAAACCCTAAGTGAGTCATCTGACTTAGCAAAGCACAATGAACAAGATCTTGTTCAGTACCGCCTGCATGTTTACAAC
>JARKVN010000098.1 GCA_029851645.1 Cellulosilyticum sp.
GTATCTGGTGGTTTTGGCTGATGCGCATAAAATAAACAAGTTGTATTTACATTTAATGCTGTTACCATTGAAGCCAAAGTCCTATGTATATCACTCCCAGAATAGAGGAAAGTATTTACTGATAATTTATTTTTTTATTCATATTTTATATACTCCTTTTCTTGATAATATGTTGAGTATAACATTGTCTATTTAGTTATGTGAAATTTGGGTATAAAAGGTCATTTTTAGGGTATGAACGATAAATAAAAGCAAGTTTTTAAGGAATTTCGTTATAATAAATACATCAACAAGAAAGGTATTCATATGAGAAAAAACTTAGCTTTACTCATGAATTCACTAACGTTTAGTTATTAACTTTTATTTCCATTGACATACTATATAGACCCCACTGTAGTAAGCTAGTCGTCATAAGCAATTGAATTATAATGTATTATTAACAATACTTAAGGAGACTATTATGGAAATACCGAACCAATATACATGTGAAAAAAGAAACAAATATTAGCACATACGTTACTACCAGAAAACATGACTATAGTTGCATTATATAAGTAGAGTATACTATGTCTAAATAGTTATGTTATAATTACATTTATCATACTAGAAGGAGGAACTTGTAATGCTTAAAATAGCAATTTGCGATGATGATAACTGTATTTGTTCAGAGATAGAAAAAGTCATTCTTGAGCATAGAAAAACAAGTATGATAGAGGCTGATATAGAAGTCTTTTACACAGGGGAAAGTTTAATAAGATTTATAAAAAATGAGCATAAGTTTGACCTAATATTTTTGGATATTGAACTGGAAACTATAACCGGTATTGAGGTAGCTAGTAAAATACGAAATGAATTTGATGATTATATTAGTAAGATTGTCTTCATAACCTCCCAAAATGGTTATGAACAAGAACTTTTTGAGGTTCAGCCCCTTAATTTTATAAAAAAACCTCTTGATCATGAAAAAATAAAAAAGTGTATAAATCTTGCTATTAAATTAGCAGGCATTGATAATAAAACCTTTGAATATAAAAAGGGCTATGATGTAATAAAAGTTGATATAAAAGATATTTTATATTTTGAAAGTAAAAGAAAGAAAATCAAAATTGTAACCCATAGTGGTGAGGATTATTTTTATGGAACACTAGAGCGTGTCAGAGAACACCTTCCTAAAATATTTACGCTGCCACATAGATCATTTTTAATTAATTTCCATAAGGTTGAGCGTATTACCAAAGAGTTTGTTATTATGAAAAATGGGATTGAAATTCCTATAAGTCAAAGAAATCTTAAAAATATAAGAAGTATGCTTATAAACTTTGAGAAGGAGAAAAGAAATGTTAGATTATGAGCTAACTCATATAGCAACAAACACCATATTTACATTTTCAATATATAAGCTTTTTCACACTTTTTTTAATGAAGACATTTATGACAGAAAAATAGAAAAATTTTCCTATTTATTGTATTTTATTTTATCCTCAGCTTTAATATTTATTACTAAAATTCCACTAATACTATTAATTTTTACTATAAGTTCTTTGTTCATTATTTCACTTAACTATAAAAGCTCCTTACAGAAAAAGATTATTATTTCATCTTTAATTTATGCTATATTATTTGTAATAGAAATAGTTGTATCAGTGAGCATTGGGTTTATAGAAATTTCAGCAGTTGACAATAGTACCTTTAATTCAGTTATAGGTTTAATATTAATAAGAACAACAACTATGATTATAGTATTTTTATTAAATAGATGTAAAAGTTCAACTAGGAAGGATTATTCTATCCCTAAAATTTATTACTTAGCTTTTATTGTTATCTTATTTGGCACATTATATTTATTTATCACTTCTTTGGAAAACGATAGATTAACCATTCATAATGTAATTGTTAGTGGAACTATTTTAATTATGGTAAATGTAACTATGATAATAATTGATGAAAAAATTTATGATTTAATGATTACAACAAATGAAAAAAATATTTTTAAACAACAAAATATAGCTTATGAAAATCAAGCAGAACTTATTAATCAGTCAAACGAATCACTCAAAACATTTAGACATGATATGAAAAACCATTTTATTATGCTTAATGAAATGTACAAAAATAATAAACAAGATGAAATAGAAACTTATATAGGAAAAATTCTTGTTGAAATAGATGTTAAAGGATTTTCTCAATCTAATAATTTTGTAATTGATAGTATCATTAATTTTAAACTAAGAAAACTGCAAGATACTAATACTAAAATAAATATAGATGTAAATGTTCCACAGACTATCAATATTTTAGCTTACGATATTACTGTTATATTAGGAAATCTTCTTGATAATGCTATTACAGCAGTACTAAAATCCGAAAATAAAAAACTAGATTTGCGGATTAGTTGTAGTATGGGTAATTTAATTATTTTAATTGATAACTTTTTTGATGGTAATTTAATAATTGAAAATGGAAAATTTAAAACTACAAAATCATTTACAGCCAATCATGGTATAGGACTTACTAGCATAGAAAAATCTTTGGAGAATTATGGAGGAGAAATGAGAACAGAATATACCAAAGATATGTTTTCAGTAGCTGTTATCATTCCATATGAAAACTAAAATTAGAGATAAAAAATTTTATAAATTATTGCCTCTAATTTTTTATAACCACAAAAATCATCATTTATACTCTCAATTCAATCATTTATACCCTAAGTCCGCACAAACTGTAAAAACAAGTATAATAAATTTATAGTTAATTCGACTATGAAAATTATTAGGAGGTAGTATATTATGAGAAATTTAAAAAATGGAAAGTGGATGTATAATCTGGGAAAAGTGGTTGCTTCACTTGCATTAATGATAACAGCATTCAATGTAAACACTACTTGTGTATATATTGCACATCAGAAAAAGATTCCAGATTCAGCAAAAAGGTTTCGTAAATTTTAATGCTGATAAAACAAATTGAAAAAATTACAGATGTGATGATTAAAGAAGGAATAAGTAAGTGTGATGATAAAGAAGTAATTATTTATGGTCTTTGCACTGGGATTGAGATTTTTTTCAATATTATTACCACAATAGTTTTAGGTTCATTGTTTGGGTTAATATTTGAAAGTCTTGTATTTCTTATATCTTTTTCAATTATTCGTACATATGCAGGTGGCTATCATTGTCAAAAAGCAGTAAATTGTTACTTTTTTTCGAGCGGAATTGTAGTATTGGTATTGTCAATAATTAAGTTTATCCCTAAAGAATATACGCTCATTGTAAGTACAGTTTTACTTCTTTTTTCAATTCCCACACTTTTAAAAATTGCACCTGTGGAAACTCTAAATAAACCACTGGACGAAAAAGAGAGAAAACACTATCACCAAAAAACTTCTATGTATTTAAGCATTGAATTTATTATATTTATAGTTTTATTACTAATTGAATTACATAACTTTGCGTTTACAATATGTTTGGGGATTGTAGTATCGGCATTATTAGCATTTTTACAAAGGAAATTATATTAATCTACATAAACTTTGATAGTAATTATTTGTTTATAGGCTTCTTTAAGCTACTCATAAAAAAGGTTACTTGATTTCTAGTCATCAAGTAACCTTTTTTATACTTCTTTATTTTTGTTTAAAAGTGGAACAACATGTTTCATCACATTTGCACGCACCATAACCACTTACATCAATTGCTTCTGCATCACATCTACATGCATTATTATAGGTGCAATGAGTTGCTTCACACCCTACTTCCATTTCTTCTGTTGGACTTTGAGAAACTGAGTTTCTTGCATTTCCTGCATCTTCATAAAAATTTGCACAGCATGTATCATCAGACGTTCCAGCACTATGTCCTGCCACCTGAATTTCACCTCTGCAACAATAAGCACTATTATTGTGGATACAGCTTTCTGCACTACATCTTAATTTCGGCATCTAAGTCGCCTCCTATTCTAAATGATATTTCATTTTTAGTTTATATCTAAAACGAAATTTTATACCTTTAATGATAAAGTAATAAGATGCCTCCCATAAATCCAATAATTGTTAGAATCGTTGTCCAGCGACCATTCCAAATTTTTCTAGACTCTGGAATCAGTTCACCACATACAATATACAAAATAATACCAGCTGCTAATCCAAGCCCTGTGCTCATTAGATTTTCATGAATCCCGCTTAAAATATAACCTAAAATAGCGCCTAATCCCATCATCCCACCAAGAAAAATACCGATTCCCATTAACACCCCCATAGGTGTACCTGACTTTTTAAAAGGAATAGCCATTGCCATGCCTTCTGGAATACTATGTAGTGCTAAAATAAGCGTAAATCTTTCAATAGATGCCTCAGAAGTATGCCCCATTGCACCTAGTGCAAACCCTTCTGGAATATTATGCACAGCAATACCCAATGCTAAAATAAGCCCTGTCTTTCCAACAGTCTGCGAGAAATGTTTCTCACACTTAGCTTCTAAGTTAGGTACTATATCATCTAATAAAACGCCCAATAACGTTCCAATGATAATTCCACAAAAAACCAAATCCATTCTGCCTTTATCTAGAGCTTCTGGTAAAATATCAAAACATATCATCGCTAACATCAAACCTGAAGTTGCCCCATAAAGCATCCCCATCTTCTTACCACTTTTGATTTGAAAAAAATATAAGATTAAAATGCCTGCAATCAGTCCACCGCCTTCAGACAATACACCTAATAATCCCGCTGCTTTTACATCCATACATTTCCCTCCTCTTTATCAATGTATGGACAAACTTTATTTTTATAACCAGAAAATAAAGCTTTTTATCAAAAAAAGCTCCGAATTAACTTCGGAGCCCCTATTTATTCATTGGTTACTGTTTTTAATTTTTCAGTTTGGTCATAAGTTGTTAGAGCTGAAATAACGTCTTCTAAATCTCCATCTAGAATTTGTTGTAACTTATGCACAGTTAACCCAATACGGTGGTCTGTTACACGCCCTTGTGGGAAATTGTAAGTTCTAATACGTTCACTACGGTCTCCTGTACCTACTAAACTTTTCTTTTCTGCAGCCATTTCTGCATGTGCTTTAGCTTGTTCTAAGTCAAAAAGCCTTGTACGAAGAATTTTAAGCGCTTTCTCTTTGTTTTTAAGCTGTGACTTTTCATCTTGACAATAAACCATAAGCCCTGTAGGCACGTGAAGTGCACGTACTGCAGAGTCAGTTGTATTAACACATTGTCCACCATTTCCAGATGCACGACATACATCAATACGTACATCATTCATATCTAATTGTACATCTAATTCTTCAGCTTCCGGCATAACTGCTACAGTTACTGTTGAAGTATGAATACGACCACCTGATTCTGTAGCTGGAATACGTTGTACACGGTGTACCCCACTCTCATACTTCATCTTAGAGTAAGCACCTTGTCCTTTAATCATAAAAATAACTTCTTTAAAACCACCAATACCATTTTCATTTAATGACATCAGTTCTGTTTTCCAACGATTGCTCTCTGCATAATAGCAGAACATACGATAAAGTTCTGCTGCAAATAGTGCTGCTTCGTCTCCACCAGCACCTCCACGAATTTCTACAATTACGTTTTTATCATCATTAGGGTCTTTAGGTAAAAGTAAAAGTTTTAACTCATTTTGTAATGGCTCTACACGCTTTTTATTCTCTGCCAGTTCTTCTTTTACCAGCTCTCTAAAATCATCATCTAAGTTATCCTCTAACATGATTAATGCTTCATCAATTGCTTCTAAAACACCTTTATATTCTTGATATTTCTCAACAATATCCTTTAAATCGGCATGTTCTTTCATCAGCTTTTGCCATCTATCTTGATCTGCAATGACTTCGGGTTGGCTGATTTGGTCATTAATAATATTAAACTTTTCAACTAACTCTTCTATTTGATCAAACATAGTACACCTCTTCTATCTTTCATAATTTAATTATAAATTGCCATGACAACACGATTATTTCCAGCTAAGTCTTGAAACAATTCTATTTCCTTATATCCTTCATTTCTTAGTATAGAAATGACTGCTTCACCTTGATCATAGCCTATCTCATAGGCCAAAAGACCACCTGGCCTTAGATAATCTTTGGCACAAGCAGAAATCTTACGATAGAAGTCTAAGCCATCTCCTTCATCAGTTAGCGCCAAATGTGGTTCATGATCCTTTACTTCTATCATGAGTTCTGCCATATCTTTTTTAGCGATATAAGGAGGATTTGAAACAATTAAGTCCACCTTTTCTCCCTGATAATGTGCTAATAAATTACTTTGTAATAGGGTCATCCTATCTTCTAAATAATGAGCTTTTACATTATACCGAGCCACCTCCAAAGCTTTTTCTGAAATGTCTACCAAGGTCATATGAAGCCCTTTAATATAGTATGCTAATGAAATACCAATACAACCTGTTCCAGTTCCAATATCAATTCCTGTAACAAACTGATTTTGGTGACTTTTTTCTAGAATTCTTTCAATGAGTGATTCTGTATCTTGTCTTGGAATCAACACATTCTGATTCACATAAAAACTTAATCCCATAAATTCCTGTTCATGAGTAATATGTTGTAAAGGAACACCTGTTGCCCTTTTTAAAATGACTTCTTTATAAGTAGCTATTTTATCAACAGGCATTACTTGCCTTCTATTTAAAAGAAGCTGTATCTCATTATAACTCATCACATATAGCATAAATAGCTTGGCATCAATAGACGCATCTGGTCTTTGGTGCTCCTTTAATGTTTCTTCTGCCCATTTCATAGCATGCCATATAGAAGCGCCATCTTTTAAACTATGACATTGGCTCATATTTGAAAACCCCTTCTACTGCAGCAATAGCAACTTCAATCTGCTGATCATCTGGTTCAGCTGTTGTAAATACTCTTTGTAACCACAAACCTGGTTTACTTAATAAATCCGCTACTTTGTTGTTTGGATTTATTCTTGCCCATCTAATAAACTCATAGGATAGGCCTGAAATAATAGGTAACATAATAATACGAATCAAAACTCTTTGCCATACAACCTCTGTGGTAAAGATACTATATACTAAAATACTAACAATCATAACAACAAATAAGAAACTTGTACCACAACTTTTATGTAGCCTTGTACAGCTTCTTACATTTTCTACCGTAAGTGGTTTCCCTTGTTCTAAGCAATTGATACTTTTATGCTCAGCGCCATGATACTGAAATGTTCTTTTTATATCTTTCGCCAAAGTAATCAGCTTCATATAACTTAGGAAAAGTATAATACGAATGGCTCCCTCAATGATATTTTGTCCAAATAAAGAAATGTCAATAAAGTATTTAACGCTTGCTCCAATCAACATAGGAAGTACCATAAATAGTCCAATAGAAAGTGCAAAAGAAAGCACCATCACTAATCCCATAATGATTTTCTCTGCTCGATCTCCTAACTTCTCTGTAAGCCAACGCTCAAACTTTCCTGGTTCTTCATCCGTTTCCTCATCTCCATATAATTCTGCTGAGAAATTAAGGGTTTTAACTCCTAGAATGAGAGACTCTACAAATACAGCCATGCCTCGTAATAAAGGTAGTCTAAAAAGCTTTATACGGTCCATAATACTAATACACTCTTTTCCTTCTGTAACAATAGTCCCGTCAGCTTTTCTAACAGCTACAGCATAATGGCTTCGACCTTTCATCATAACGCCTTCAAGTACAGCTTGTCCACCAATGTTAACCTTTGCCATTTATTTCCCTCCTTTACGCTATTGATAAGAAAAAGGGTTGAGACCATCCTCTCAACCCTTTCCTTAGAATATTACATTCCGAATTTTTTGTTGAATTTATCAATTCTACCTTTAGCAGATGCTGCTCTTTGTTTTCCAGTATAGAATGGATGACATTTTGAACAAACTTCTACGTTAATAGATTCTTTTGTTGAACGAGTTTCAATAACTGTTCCACAACCATTACAAACAACTGTAACTGCTTCGTATTTTGGTTGGATATCATTTTTCACTTCAATTCACCTCTTTCGTAACCCTGTTCTATGTTAATTTTAACTCTAGCAAATTTGTGACAACGATAGTATTATAGCATGTCTATGATGTCTTTGCAAGTAGTTACCACTAAGATATAGGAAAAACTATGAGTTTTTCTTCATTTTTTCAATAAATTCTTCATTATTTTTGTAACGAAGCATCGTCTGAATGATATTTTCTGTGACTTCAGAACTATGATTTCGACTTAAATCCTTGCGAATATTATAAGCTACACTTATTTCATTTTGTGTCAGTAATAAATCATCACGTCTTGTCCCAGATTTATAAATATCAATAGCTGGAAAAATACGTCTTTCAGAAAGAGAACGGTCTAAAACAAGTTCCATATTTCCTGTTCCCTTAAACTCTTCAAAGATCACATCGTCCATTTTACTTCCTGTTTCTACTAATGCTGTTCCTAGAATGGTTAAACTTCCACCATTTTCAATTTTTCTAGCAGCTCCAAAAAATTTCTTCGGCATATGAAGTGCTGCTGGGTCTAGTCCACCCGAAAGGGTTCTTCCACTTGGCGGAATCGTTAAATTATAAGCCCTTGCCATACGTGTGATACTATCTAATAAAAATACCAAATCTTTACCTTGTTCCACAATTCGTTTTGCACGTTCTAATACCATTTCTAAAACTTGTTTATGATGTTCTGGTGGTTCATCAAATGTTGAAGCAATCACTTTAACATCCATCCCCTTAATCGAACGACGAATGTCAGTCACTTCCTCCGGTCTTTCATCAATTAGTACTACAATTAAAGAAACATCTGGATGATTATGGGTAATGGCATTAGCAACTTGTTTTAATAAAACGGTTTTTCCTGCTTTAGGTGGTGCTACAATCAATCCTCTTTGACCTTTCCCAATAGGTGCCATTAAATCAATAATACGAGTTGATAAAATTTCGCCTCTTGATTCAAGATGCAATCTTTCTTTCGGAAAAACAGGTGTTAATGTTTCAAAATTAGGACGAGACTTTACCTTCTCTGGTCTATCCCCATTTACTTTATGCACATAAAGAAGGGCACCTGCTTTTTCTCCCTCTTTAGGTTTACGAATATCTCCTTCAATCCAATCTCCTGTTCTTAAATTAAATCGGCGGATTTGAGAAATGGATACATAAATATCATTCTCACCACGCATAAAGTTTTGTGCTCTTAGAAAACCATAACCATCTGCCATAATTTCTAAGATCCCTTCGCCTTTCACACGCTCATTTCTAATCATTTCTTCTGATAATTCATCAGAGCCTTCTTCTGGCGTCTCTTCAGGGATTACTTTACACACCTTAGCCTGTTCATCTTCCTTGTGTTCTACCTCTTTTGCCGTATCCAACTCATCTTTACTTTCTTCCTGCACTTCTATAGAGTTATCCGCACTAATTAAAACTTCTAACAGCTCATTTTTTCGCATTTTATTTATATTTTTTAGCCCCTTTGTCTTAGCTATTTCTTTAAGCTGGACTAACGTCATACTTTCCAAATCATTCATTTGCTAATAACTCCTTTAAATAAATTTTATAAAGAAAAATAACAAGGACTCTCCTTGTTATCTCAATACGTTTTTCCATACCTCTTTTATCTATCCCTAGTGTACCATAGGAAGACTAAGGATTTCAAGCACTCTCATCAAAGCTTTACAAAAAAACACCTTAAATAAGCTATAACCTTACTTAGATTATAGCTTATTTCGTTAAACGCTATACTTTTTTAGTTTTTCCTTTACCTTTAGAATAACCTGCTCCTTACACTCATTCATTATAATTTCTACACCTTGCCAAATATGACTGATAGCATAGATGTGAAATTGATGCTTTTTAACATCTTCTATAATTTCAGGGGCTAAAATAAGTTCTTTAGTATTTTGTCTTGGAATAATCACACCTTCGTTTCCTTCTAAACCCCTTTGTTTACAAATCTTATAAAATCCTTCTATTTTTTCATTAACCCCACCAATGGGCTGAATTTCCCCAAATTGATTAACTGAGCCTGTAACAGCCAAATTTTGCATGATAGGCACTTCAGAAAGACTAGATAAAATGGCATAAAGTTCTGCACTTGATGCGCTATCTCCATCCACTTTGACATAGCTTTGCTCAAAGCAAAGATTACAACTTAAAGAAATTGGATATTCCTGCGCAAATTGACTGCCTAAAAATCCTGAAATAATATGAACACCCTTCGTATGAATTGCCCCACTTAACTTCGCTTCATTTTCAATATCTACAATGCCTTGTTTTCCTCTATAAGTTGTTGCTGTAATTCTAACTGGTCTTCCAAAAGTTAATGCGCCCACATGATAGATGGCTAACCCATTTACTTGCCCCACCTTCATCCCCTTTGTATCTATTAAATAGGTATCCTCTTTAATTGGCTCATCTAGCCGCTCTTGTAAGGCTCTTTCATAACTTTCTCTTCCTGCTAGACATGCCTCTATATCTTCTGCCTCTATTTGGTTTTGTGCATACCATTGTGCTTCTCTTATAATATCTATCATCTGTTCTATACTTGCTGGTATCCTTGTAGGATGATCAGTTTTCCTATGCCCTAATTCCACAAGCTTCAATAAAGCTGAAGTAGAGACAGGAAGTAGCTTTTCTTTTTGAGAAGCATTTTTTATAATGCCTGCTAATCTCTCAATTTGCACTTTGTCACAAATTACCTCGTCTTTTAAATTAATTTTCACTTTAAAGAATTCTTTAAAGCTCTCATCATAATTTGAGAGTGCCTCATATATAGAATGACTTCCAATTAAAATGACTTTAAGGTTAGCCTTCATGGGCTGTGGCTTTAGTGTATGTGCTAATGCTAAGCCTAACTCTTCATTGCCTTCTATAGAAATACTTTCCATTCTTAACATACGTTTTAATGTCATCCAGCCATTATTTTTTGCTAGTAGCTCTTCCATATGCAAAATCAGATACCCTCCATTAGCATAATGAAAAAGTCCAGGTCTAATGTGCAGGTAATCACTACTTAACATATTTTCTTCTACATTCATTAACCACTTGCCATTTAAGTTGACTTCAGGATAATCATAATCATTAATAATAGGAACACCTTCATTTTCAGGAATCACCATTAAATTAAACCTATAATTTCTAAAAACTTTTTCCCTATTTTGCTCAGCTAATACTACGCTCATATCCCCTTCAGGCTCTGTTTGCTCATTTGAGCTTTGCAAAATTAAGTCTATGTGATTTAATAAATCTTCTGCCAAGTCATTGAAATACCTTTTTAATTCTACATAGTCATGATATCGGTCTATTAACTTCTTCATTATTAGGCTTATTTCTCTTAAGAACACTTCTTGAGCTACTTCATCGTAAAGCTCTAAGTAAGTTGTCTCTTGCTTCATCACTTTTTCTATTATAGTATCTGCATACTCTTGGACTTCTAAAATTTTCGCTACTATTTCATTTTGCTTTTCTAAAGAAAGTAATAAAAAATTCTCTTTACTTATCACTTTACCTTGTTCATCTAATGGTGCAAATTGAATCCCCTCCTGCGTTCTCTTAGGTAAAATATGATGCTCCTCTGCCTTTTCTTCAATTTGAAGAAGGTATTTTTCTTTGACACGCTCAAACGCTTCTATAATCTGCTCTTGCTTTTGTTGTACTTCTTCTGAACTTAATAATACAGGTAAATCATTTCGTATGAAAGCCTGTAATTCCTCTAAATCCTCTTGTAATGAAGTAGCATCTTTTACTTTTAATTGAATCAAACGTGGCTCTTCTGGATGATGAAAATTATAAACATAGCCAGTAGCTAAAGGCATGACTTGTTTAGAGGCTACTTTTAATACTTCTTTTTTGATGATTTCATCTATTTTATGGCCATTGTCATTACAAATATACAAATTATACCCTTTACTTTTTATTTTTAATCCTCTTCTAATGGCTTCTAGTGCCTCTTCCTGACCTAATAAGTCATCCATTATTTCTACTTCATCTGTTGTTTTAAAAGAAAAATCAGAAGGTTTGTAGGAATGATTCAGTTCATCCCAATTTAGTTCTTTATTGATGTTCATAAAATCCCCTCCTACCTCTAATATATTCTTTAAATCGATAATAATTTCATCATTCTTGGATATTAAACTTATTTTTTACATCAATGGCTAAAATATAAAAGAGTACTACCAAGTCGTAGTACTCTTTTATATTTTAATAATCCCAATAACTTTGTGGAATAAACCCAATTAATACAGGGGCAGATGAACCATTTGGAAGCATATACTCAAAGGTTTTTGTTTCACCCGCTTTAATAGTCCCTAAAGAAATCGCTTTTGCTGTATTACTAAAAATCGTTCCAGTCTTTGGAACATTGTAAACGCCTATCCCTTTCCATTCAATAGCACCTCTAAAGGTATCAGCTCTTGGATTTAAAATAATTCCCGTATCCTGAGTTGCTGTAAGTGTAATATAATAAGACACACCATAATTCCCTTTATTTTGAGCTGGTAAATTAGTAATTAAATCATATCCTTTTACCCATTCTTCATCACCAGCTCCAAGTATTAACTTAGTTGGTTGATTACTATCTAAATTAATAGAATATTTAATCCCTATTCCACTAAAGGTTCCTCTTGGATGTATATAGGGAAGTAATCTTTCTTTCTCTTCGACTTTACTTATAGTATCTTGAGCTGATATTGCTGCTATCGTAAACCTTACGGCACTTTTTGTACTAACATCCATTAAACCAGAAATCGTCGTTCCTGATTTCCAATTCTTCCCTGAATCATAAATGATTTTCTTTTCTCCTGCTTTTAGTGATATTTTCTCTTCTTGGCGACCTGTCAAATATTCATTTAACAACTTTTGCCCCACATCCAGTACATCCAAACTTGGTCCTTTAATAATTTTATTAGATATTGAAAAGGTGACAGGCTTCATAGAGGTATTTTCTGCAACTAGAACGAGTCTTTTCTCCCCTTTTTGAACATCATCCTCACTAAATCGATTAATATGGTGCATTAATATGCGTCCATTCCCCTCAACACTATCTCTGTATAAAATCCCTTCTCTTGACACCTCTTCAGGAGAATCACTCATAATCATTGTTCCTGGTAATATAGACTTTTCAGAGATTTGAGCATCTTCAAATTCCCTATAATTAAACCCTTGAAAATTATCAATAATATCTCCTATCTTTCCAAAACTAAAACGGTAGGCTAATTCCTTTTTTAATATCTGATTGGTTATATGTACGGTCGTTTCATAAACATCACTTCTATTCCCATAAGCATCATCTATTTGCAAGGTTACTATATATTCTCCCTCCGCAAAAAGAATGTCGGGTCTACCTATAATGGCTTTTGAAGGTTCCTCATCACTACGTCGATACATCCATTTTTCATTAACAATCTCTTCCCACGCTTCATTCTCGTAAGTATAGTGATATTTAATCTCTTGTCCTTGTGCATAACTAGTATTCTCTGCTTTTAAATGAGTAATTCTTGGGACTTCATTAGGTGATATCGTGATTTCTTGATAAGTCCATTCACTCCATAGGTCATGTTCATCCTTAACACGAAGACCAATGGTATAAAATCCTGCTTTGGGTCGCTTAAAAATACGACTTAATTCGCTATCTGTTACTCTCTGACTGCCATCTATTACACACCATTCTTTGGCTACTAACTGATGACCATCTGGGTCATAGCTTGTACTGACTGCTGATACAGTTTGACCTGCTACATAGTTACTAGAATCAAATGTAAAGCTTGCAACTGGCTTATAATTAAGACCTTTATCCTCCCCTTGAATGGTTACTTTTTGAGTTTGACTATTATATTCTGTAAATATCCCAAAATAATCACTTATTATCTTTAAAGGTAGGTAAGTTGTCCCTCCTTTAGCCATAAGGGAAGTAGATTCAGCTACCTTTTCATCATTTAAAATGACTTGATTACTTCCTTCTGTCATCTGAAGAGTTGTATTATCTTTCGTTATGTATGCCGTTTGGGTTGCAGCATTCCAAACTAACTCGCCTCCTAATACATCTTCCACAGCAAAACGTAAAGGAATATATATCCTTCCTTGAATATAGAGTGGTGCTGCTGTTAATGTCTTGGTTTTACCATTTTTACTATAAGTTTTAGAATTAAGCTTTAATATAAATTGATCCCCTTTAATC
>JARKVN010000133.1 GCA_029851645.1 Cellulosilyticum sp.
GTCCCTTTTATGTCAACAGCTTGTTGCTTAAGAGGTTATTTTCAGGGCCATCAAGAAATGTCTATTACCGCTCTAGCTCAAATTGTAGAACAGGTTGCTAGAATGACTGCTATTTACCTATTAGCAGGCCTTCTTATCCCTATGGGTACCCAATACATTTGTGCACTTGGTGTTATTGGTATGTGTGCTGGTGAAGTTTTTTCTCTTATTATGTCCTATATTGCCTATAAATTTAAACGTCATCATACCCCTATGACACCTATAACCTTGCAAAGAAAAACAACACTTAAGCAGCTTCTTGCTTTGTCTATTCCAATTACTGCTAATCGCTTCCTAACCTCAGGACTAAGCTCTTTCGAAAATATTTTAATTCCAATTAATCTCCAAAAATATGGTATGACTTCTCATGAAGCACTTGGTTTATATGGTAAATTTAGTGGTATGGCACTTCCACTTCTTCTATTTCCTTCCATGGTAACCTCGTCTCTTGCTACAGCTTTAGTACCAGCTATTTCTGAAGCTGTTGCTACCAAAGATAAACCTCTTTTACAACGTACAATCGGACGTGCCATTCAATTTTCATCACTTATTGGTATTGGTGCTACTACTCTTTTTCTTTCTTTTCCTAAAGAAATTGCTGTCACTTGCTATGGTAGAGAAGATGTGGGGCTTCTGCTTAAATGGCTTGCTCTTGTCTGTCCTTTCCTCTATCTACAAAACATCTTAACAGGAACAATGAACGGGCTAGGCATGCAAAAACAAACCTTTAAAATCAATATGATTGGTTCAATCCTTTGTATTATAACTATTACCCTCTCCGTCCCTGTGAAGGGAATCATTGGGTTTGTCTTAGCTATGCTGCTTCAGTCCAGCTTTGTCTGTTGCAACCTTCTAGTTTATGTTTTAAACTATGTGGAACTTAAAGTAGATATTAGTCACTGGATGATTAAACCCATTATTTCGGGTATGGCTTGTTCCTTTATTAGTCTTTCTTTTAATCGTTTTCTATTCACGCCCTACTTCTCACCTGTTATGAGTACAATCTTATCCATACTCACCTTAGCAGGTACCTATCTACTGTTTCTTATTTTAATTGGCTCATTCTCTATTAAAGATATCAAAGCTTTTATGAGGTGCTAAATAGCACCTTCCTTTTTAGCTGCCCTTCATTTCTTTCATCTGCCTTCTAATTTGCTTTTCGTACCCTTCATCTGTAAGGTTATAATAAACTTCCCCTTCTAAAACATCTGGCAAGTACTGCTGTTTAACATAATGATGTGGGTAATCATGGGCATATTGATACCCCTTGCCATGTCCTAAGTCTTTTGCTCCACTATAATGAGCATCCCTTAAATGACTAGGAACCGTCCCAATATCACGATGTTCTATATCTGATAAAGCTTTATTAATGGCCATATAACTGGCATTACTCTTAGGTGCTGTTGCCACATAAGTTACTGCCTGACTTAAAATAATTCGTCCTTCAGGCATTCCAACCCTTTCAACTGCCAACATGGCATTTGTCGCAACAACTAATGCTTGAGGATCTGCATTTCCTACATCTTCACTTGCACAAATTACAATGCGTCTTGCAATAAATTTCGGATCTTCACCTGATGCAATCATACGTGCTAGATAGTGTACTGCCGCATCAGGGTCACTTCCACGCATACTCTTAATAAAGGCAGAAATCACATCATAATGATTATCACCTTTTTTATCATATACTAAAGCTTTCTTTTGCATACATTCTTCCAGCACTTTAACTGTAATCATTAGTTTGCCATCCTCATCTCTTTTGGAAGTCATAACTGCAAGTTCAATGGCATTTAACGCACTTCTCGCATCTCCACAAGCTCTCATCGCTAAGTACTCTAGGGCTTCTTCATTAATTTCTGCCTGATAAACGCCCAATCCTCTTTCCTTATTATAGATAGCTTCTTTAACGATGGTTTTAATATCTTGATGAGAAAGTGGCTTTAATTCAAAAACAAGTGATCTAGAAATTAGTGCACGATTTACTTCAAAATATGGATTTTCTGTCGTAGCTCCAATAAGCACTAATGTTCCATCTTCTGTATAAGGTAATAAAGCATCTTGTTGAGCTTTATTAAAACGATGAATCTCATCTATAAAAATAATTGTCTTTTTCCCTGTCATTCCTCTTTCAACTTTAGCCTCATCTACTGCTTTTACAATTTCCGACTTTCCACTAGTTGTTGCATTCAAAATAATAAAATGAGCTTGAGTCGTATGGGCAATCACCTTGGCAATAGTCGTTTTCCCTGTTCCTGGTGGGCCATAGAAAATAAGCGATTGTAACTGATCTGCCTTAATGGCACGATACAAAAGTTTATCCTCTCCTAAAATATGTTTTTGACCTGCAATCTCACTTAGCTTGGTAGGTCGCATACGAGATGCTAATGGAGATTCTTCTTTACGCTTCTTTTCACCTATATAATCAAATAAATCCATCTTATGCCCTCCTTACTTTTACTCTATTAAATAGACACTTCATTATTATAGAAGATCTATCTAGACGATTCAAATCCCTTCCCAGTTTCCTTACTGAATTTAAGCTATCTTAATTTATTGACTTTTATATACTTTTATTTTATAGTAGTACTAAATAACACTACTAAAGGTGGTTCTATGGATTTTAATCATATTTTGCAAAAACTAAACTTTACTCCTATTGAAGCAACTGTCTTTGTTACACTTTGTCAACATGGTTCTTTAACAGGCTATGAGGTAGCAAAACTTTCTGGCATTTCTCGTTCCAATGTCTATGCAGCCTTATATAGTCTACAAGAAAAAGGAAAGTGTCATGTTTCAGAAGGAGAACCTGCTAAATATCTAGCAATCTCTAAAGAGGAACTGTTGCTTTCTACTGAAAGGGAAATGAAACAAGTCTTAGAAGAAATCAAAGAGCATTTTCCAAATGTTATAGAAACACATGAACCTTATGTTACTATTAAAGGTTATGAAAATGTAATTAATAAAATTAAAAATAGTATTTTACTTTGTAAATCACACTTATATCTACTTTGCTCTTTGGCCTCTGCACAGTTATTTGAGGAAGAGCTACTCATGATGAGCAAGCATTGTCGTATTTCTATCATTTGTGAAGCAGACTTTTCTTTCGGTCCAGAAATTATTGTTTACAACCGTCATAAGGACCCCAAAGGATTTCATATGATTATAGATACACAATCCGTCATTACAGGTGATTTAGAACTTGAACATGCACAGTGTCTTTTCTCTAAAAATGCTTCTTTAGTTCGATTAATGAGAGAGTCTTTTGTTACAGAATTGGATATGATTGCCTTAAAACAACCCAAGTCATGAAATATCACTATCAAGGAGGAAATAATGCATACATTACATGGTACATTTACAATAGAAACTGACTTTTTTGAAACAAATAATGCTTACGACTTAATTGCTCAATATGGCTCACCTCTTTATGTTTATAACGAAAACATTTTAAGAAGCCGTTGCAAAGATATGAAACATCTTGTTTCTTATGAAAATTTTGTGCCTCATTATTCGATTAAAGCTAATACTAATATTCATCTTTTAAAAATTGTTCATGAAGAAGGGCTTCATGCTGATGTTATGAGCCCTGGTGAAATCTTCCTAGCACTTAAAAGTGGCTTTAAACCGGAAGAACTCTTCTTTATCCCCAATAATGTAGTAGCTGAAGATATGAAATATGCTATTGAGCATGGAATTACAACAAGTGTTGATTCTTTAGACCAATTAAAACTCTATGGTAAACTTAATCCTGGTGGCAAAGTAGCCATTCGTTTTAATCCTGGTGTTGGAGCAGGTCATCATGAGAAGGTTGTAACAGGTGGTAAAAAAACCAAATTTGGTGTGAACCCAGAATATATTCCAGAAGTTAAACGTCTTCTTGAAACTTATCATTTAACATTAGTTGGCATCAATCAACATATTGGCTCACTTTTTATGGATAGCAAACCTTATATTGAAAGTCTTTCCTCTATCCTCAAGATTGCCAAAGCTTTCGATGACTTAGAGTTTATTGATTTAGGTGGTGGATTTGGTATTCCTTATCATAAACAAGATGGCGAAGCAAGATTAGATATTAAAATGCTTGGTGAAGCTTTAGATCCAATACTTCATAACTTTGCCGAAGAGTATGGCAAAAA
Source organism: Cellulosilyticum sp. (assembly GCA_029851645.1). GTDB lineage: Bacteria > Bacillota > Clostridia > Lachnospirales > Cellulosilyticaceae > Cellulosilyticum. The sequence goes on from JARKVN010000133.1 coordinate 4,176, forward strand.
AGTTCAATTCCAAATCGAGCCAGGACGCTATATTCCTTGTGAAGCAGGTCTATTACTAGGTCAAATTACAGGAACTAAAACAAATGCTGAGTATAACTATCTTGGTTGTGATATTGGATTTAACGCACTTCAAAGACCTATTATGTATGATTCTCACCATGATATTGAAATCTATTCACAGGAACATAAAGAATCTACCTTAGCCCCCTTTACTGTAGCTGGAAATATATGTGAAAGTGGGGATATTCTAGCCAAAGATCGCATGCTTCCACAGTCTACTTCTTATGGAGATTTGATTGCTATTATGGATGCAGGTGCTTATGGATACAGCATGGCTTCTTGTTACAATCAACGCTTTAGACCAGCTGAAGTGTTAATTAGCACTAATGGGATACTTAAGCAAATTAGAAAACGTGATACCTTCGAAGATTTAATTCGTAATATGCTATAACTATCGACAAAAATTTATATAATACCATAATTATTGACTTTTGTATTATTATTTAGTATATTGGTTATACTCAATGTATATTCATATTAGCAGACAACTTCCCCCGAATGATTGTCTGCTATTTTTTGTTCAACACAAAATTCTAAAAACTTTTGAATAAAAAGAGAATAAAGAATGGAAAATAAATTATAATTAAAGAAAGCGCAGACCATTGGGGTTGGGTCTGCGCTTTCATTCCGTTCATATTTTATAAACAGGAAAATAGATATATTATGGGGAGATTTTGTAAGCAAAAGCATTTATCTCTTGCTTGATATTAATATTACACTATATATATTAATAAAATATGAATTCAAATTGAACTTTTATTCTATTTTATCCACTT
>JARKVN010000142.1 GCA_029851645.1 Cellulosilyticum sp.
TCATCCATATTTGCAAGAATATGGACTTTAGTAGTTAAATGAATGTATATAATAAAGTTCCTACAACACCTGTTCCAAAAATAATAGAAATTGCATTCAACTTATACTTTCTTAAAAGATATAAACTTCCTATAAATAGACCAAGCTCAATGAGGCGTATATCTGATAATACAATATGACCTTCATTAGTTCCAAATAGCCCTAAACCTAAAATAGATATTGCTGCTGAAGTAATAAGTGCCACTACTGCTGGTCTTAGTGCAGAAAGCACCTTCTGTACTCCTGTAAATTTACGATATTTATAGTAGAAGTAAGCTAACAGTAAACAGATACAAAATGATGGAATAATAACTCCTAGTGTACAAATAATTGCTCCAAATGTTCCTGCTAACCTTGTCCCAACAAATGTAGCAGAATTAATTGAAATAGGACCAGGTGTCATTTCTGCAATGGTAATTAAGTCAGTAAACTCAGCTAATGTCATGAGTTTATGCACTTCAACAATTTGATACTGAATAAGAGGAATAGCGGCATATCCTCCTCCTACACTAAATAGCCCTACTTGTAGAAAGCTAAAGAATAACTTAATAATCATGCTTCTTCCTCCTCTTTTTTATTTAAGCTCATACATAAGTCAATAATCCCTACCCCAAGGCAAACAAGAATAATTAGCATTGCACTCACACCAAAAAACGCTGTTGCTATAAACGAGCCAACCATTAAACCTATATATAAATTTCGCTTGGTGGCACAAACATTTTTAGCAAGGTTAAATGCCACATCAAAGATTACCGCAGCTACTCCTGCACGCATCACTTGAAGTGCTGTAGCAATAACAGTGTTCTCCCTAAACTGAGTATAAAAGACTGAGATTAATGAAATGATGATCATTGGTGGTAATGAAGTTCCTAATATGGCTACTAATGAGCCTAAAACCCCACACATACGATACCCTAATATAACAGAAGCATTAATTGGAATAGGCCCTGGAGAAGACTGAGCAATGGCTGTAATATCCAACATCTCTTCTTCTTCTAACCACCCTAACTCTTCTACAAACTTCTTTTTCATTAAGGAAACAATTACAAATCCACCCCCAAAAGTAAATGCACTTAAAGTAAAAGTACTTTTAAATAGTTTCCACAGTATACTCGCTTTATTCTCTTTTCTCTGCATCTTCTAATTTCCTTTCATTCTTTTTATTAACTCTTCCTCTTGATATTTTAATGAATAAACTCTAATAAATAAAATACATATAAATTATTAAGGCGATAACTAGAAGTTATTAACTTTTATCTCCTTATATTGTTTTTTTTTAGTTTAGTTAGTACAATGAAATAACGATATGATATAAAAAGGGGTAAGGTGATTAATATGAATAAGAAGTTAAGAGTAGGTATTGTTGGTGGAACAGGGATGGTAGGCCAACGTTTTGTTACTTTGCTTGAAAACCATCCTTTCTTTGAATTAGTTGCAATTGCAGCAAGTAGTCGTTCTGCCGGCCAAACTTATGAGAAAGCCGTAGAAGGTAGATGGAAAATGACTGGTGATATTCCTGCTCAAGCTAAAGATTTAGTCGTACTTGATGCCACTAACGTTGAAGAAGTTGCAGCACAAGTAGATTTTGTATTCTGTGCTGTTGATATGAAAAAAGATGAAATTAAAGCTTTAGAAGAAGCTTATGCCAAAGCAGAAGTACCTGTTGTCTCCAATAACTCTGCTCATAGATGGACACCAGATGTTCCTATGGTTATCCCAGAAATCAATGATAGCCATTTAGAAGTTATTGCTTCTCAAAGAAAACGTCTTGGCACAACAAGAGGCTTTATTGCTGTTAAGCCTAACTGCTCTATTCAAAGCTATACACCAATGCTTTCTGCATTAGCTAAATATGAGCCAACCGTTGTGGTTGCTTCCACTTACCAAGCCATCTCTGGTGCAGGTAAAACGTTTAATGAATGGCCAGAAATGATGGATAATGTGATTCCATACATTGGTGGCGAAGAAGAAAAAAGTGAACAAGAACCACTTAGAATTTGGGGTAAAATAGTAGATGGACAGATTGTTAAAGCCGAAGCCCCAGTTATTACTTCTCAATGTGTTCGTGTTCCTGTTCTAGATGGTCACCTAGCAACTGTATTTGTTTCCTTTAAAAATAAACCCACTAAAGAACAAATTCTTAAAGCATGGAAAGACTTCAAAGGTAAGCCACAAACACTTGAACTTCCAAGTGCCCCAAAACAATTTATTCACTACTTTGAAGAAGATAACAGGCCACAAACACACTTAGACCGTGATACTGAAAAAGGTATGGCTGTCTGTGCTGGAAGACTTCGTGAAGACTCTGTATATGACTACAAATTTGTAGGTCTTTCTCACAACACTTTAAGAGGGGCAGCTGGTGGTGCTGTTCTTATTGCCGAGTTATTAACTGTAGAAGGCTATATTACAAGAAAAGAAGCATAATCTCCTATAGAAATGGCATCGCAATGAGCGGGTGCCATTTCTATATTTAAGAAGATGATCATTAGCAATTTTCTATCTCATTTCTTCTAACAGCTTCGTCTTTAAAGTGTGTCATGGCTTGGTCTAAAGACCTTCTCACCTCTTTTAAGTCTACATGAACCAACCTTTTATCTCTTACAACACATTTTCCATCTACAAATACCATTTCTACATTACTTGCATTGGCACTATAGACAAGGGCTGAATACGCATCAAATACTGGGAACATATTTACTGATTCTGTTTCAATAAGCACCAAATCGGCCTTTTTCCCTACTTCAAGTGAACCAATTTGTTGCTCTTCATGTAATACTTTAGCCCCACCACTAGTCCCTAGTTTTACAATCTCTTTTGCTGGGAAAATCGAACGGTCCTTATTGGTTACTTTGTGGAAGTTAGCAAACAGTCTAAATTGAGCAAATAAATCTAAGGTGTTCCCACTAGAAGGCCCATCTGTCCCAAGTCCTACAGGTACACCAGCTTCTAAAAGTGCATTAACTGGTGCAACGCCCTTAGCTGATTTTGTATTGGAGCCAATACAGTGTGCCACAGCTACTTTATTTTCTTGTATCAAATCAATATCCTCTTTAGATAGATAAATACAGTGTGCTGCCACAAGTCGCTCGTTTAACACACCGATACGATTTAAAAAGGCAATAGGCGTCTCATTATATTTCTCTTTGAAATAATCCATTTCATAATCAAGTTCTGCAACATGCATTGAAAAAGGTACGCCATAAGTTTTAGAGATTTCATTAGCTTTAATAAGAGCTTCCTCACTATTGGTATTAGTAGCATGAGGTGCAATAAACGGTGTAATTCGCTCATGCCCCTTCCATTTTTTAATAAAGGACTCACTATAATCTAAGCCTCCATATGGCTTTGTGGTATCACAAGTTGTAAAATTAATAACTGTTTCCCCTACATAAGCTCTAATACCCATCTCATCAGCTGCTTTTGCCACTTCATCTTCAAAGTAATACATATCCATCATAGTTGTTACGCCACTTAGTAACATTTCACCTATGCCGTATTTTGCACCATGATAAGTTAATTCTGCTGTCATACATTCATTTTCTAAAGGGAATAAAAACCTTCTTAGTCGGTCTTTACAATCATCTCCTAAACTACGAAAAGGAATCATACTTGCATGAGTGTGTACATTAATCATTCCTGGCATAAGGATTCCACCTTTACCATCAATGATTTCTTCTTCATCTACAGTACTTTCCTTGTAGTCTTTCATATCACCTACTGCAATAATTCTATCCATTTCCATTGTCAAAAACCCTTGTTTATACTCTGTTAGTGTTTCATCCATTGTTAAAATCCATACATTTTTAATCGTTGTTTTCATATGACTTATCTCTCCATCCATTCTTACTTTTATAAAGATAAAGAAAAATGTAGCAAAAGTTCTTATTTCTTCTGCTACATTCCTCTTTCTACTCTTTTTCTATCTGATTAGCTATTGATAATACGATTCCATTGATCAATCCAATCATTTAAGATAGGATTCACAAAGCTAAAGTCAATAGCTTTTGCTTTATCTGCTACTTCACCATATGTCTTATTAGCTGCATCTTCTTCTGAAAGTTCTACTGTACTATTAGTTGGTGCTTCATTAATCTTTTGAGCTGTTACACTTTGAAGTTCTCCACTGATTCTCCAGTTAATATATGCATAAGCTAAATCTTTATTTTGAGAGTTCTTATTCATATCTACTGTATTGAAGTTTGCATAAGTTCCTGATGCAGGTGTTACATACTCTACATTTGGTGCAGCATTCTTAATGGTTGGAATTGCGAAATCTCCTACAACAGCTACTTCAATTTCACCTGAAGCAAACATATTAACAAGATCAGATGATTTTGAATAGGTTTTTACAATATTAGGCTTTAATTCTGTTAACGCTTCAAATGCTGCTGCTCCATTGTCTGTTTTAATATCTACACCTTTATAGTCACTTGCCATATACATGACTGCTGGCCCAAATGTGCTTGTAATCTCTGGAATAGAAATTTTTCCTTCAAGTTCTGGATTCCATAAATCTGCAAACTCATCAATCTCAAAACCTACTGCCTCACGGTCATAAATAATACCAATACTATTCACTGCATAAGCTGGCCCATATCCTGTTTGTGCCATATCTGCAGCTGCTGTAATTAAATCTTGTGCATTTGGTATTTGAGTATAATCTAATTTCTCAAATAAATCTGCTTCATACCCATTAGCTGCTGCTGATTGAGAAAGCTCAATGACATCAACCGTAGAGTTAGGGTCATTAGCGAGTTTCATATAACGCTCTGAAGTTGTTCCTAATTCTAATACAATTTCACAGTTATAAGCTTCTTCAAATGGTCCATAAACCTCTTCATGTAACACATCTTCACTTAATCCCCAAGTAGATACAACTAATTTACGTTTTCCTTCACTACCTGACTGTCCATTTGAAGTGGTTCCTTCACTACTTCCACATCCTGTTAATGCTAACATGGAACATAAAGTTGCTAAAAATAATTTTTTCATTTTCTTCTCCTCATACGCTCTATATTTTAGTTATCTATTCGTGTTATTTCATTACTTAACCAATATAATTTTGTTAGCTGGAAGATAGAGCTTAAGCATTTCTCCCGGCTCATAACTACATTCAGCTTGTCCATTAACTACAAGCTTACCTATTTGGGTCATCACTTCATATTGATAAGACTTCCCTAAGAAAGTACGTACTTCTATCTTTCCTTCAAGCATATTCTCTGCTAATGTCTCATTTGCATCTACAATTTGAATATCATCTGGTCTAATGGTTCCTTGACACGCTTCAAAGTCCCTATCACTATCTACTTTAAATATTTGATGGTTCTCTGCTTCATATTGACCTTGTTGCACTTTCTTAAGGGCAATAAAGTTTTCAAATCCAATAAAGCGTGCCACAAACTCTGTTACTGGTCTAGCATAAATGTTTTCTGGTGAATCATATTGCTCAATAACACCTTTATTCATAACTGCTACTTTGTCAGAGATAGAAAAACATTCTTCTTGGTCATGTGTTACAAAAATTGTAGTAATCCCAAGTTTCTTTTGAAGACGCTTAATTTCTACTCTCATATTAATTCGTAGTTTAGCATCTAAGTTACTAAGGGGTTCATCTAAAAGTAATAATTTAGGTCTAATGACAAGCGCTCTAGCTAATGCCACACGTTGCCTTTGTCCTCCTGACATTTGTTTTGGAAAACGCTGTGCAAGTTCTGTTAAACCACATACTTCAAGTACTTCTTTAACACGTTCATCTATTTCTTCTTTATTTACTTTTCTTAGTTTTAAACCAAAGGCCACGTTATCATACACACTTAAGTGAGGAAATAACGCATAGCTTTGAAAAACAAGTCCAAAATTACGCTTATGCACAGGCACTTTGGTTAAATCTTCTCCATCTAACATGAATTTACCACCCGATGGTGAAATAAATCCTGCAATCACTCTAAGTGTCGTTGTTTTCCCACATCCACTTGGTCCTAAAAGAGAAACAAGTTCTCCTTCTTTAACTTCTAAATTTAATTTCTCTAAAATATTCTTATTGCCATCATAACTGACATTAATATCATCTAAGTGCATGAAAGCCATGAGTCTATCCTCCTATTTTGAAAGAGCTGCAATGCCTAAAGTTTTTTCTACAATCAACATAATCACCACTGTCGCAAACATTAAAAGTACTGATATTGCTGATACAGTTGGGTCATAGTTATATTCAATATAATTCATTAAAGTTGTTGGTAAAGTTGTTACTCCAGGTCCTGTTAAGAACATAGAGACAGGAATATTATTAAAAGAATTAATAAAAGCTAACATAAATGCTGCTGAAATACCACCTGTGATATTAGGTAGTACCACCTTAAAGAAAGCCTCTATCTTATTGCATCCTAAGCTCCAAGCAACCTCTTCAATAGAGAAATCAAACTGCTCCAAGCTTGACCCTACAATACGAATAATATAAGGAAGCACTGCTAAGAAATGTCCTAATAATAAACCATAAAATACAGGGATACGTAGTACAATGACAATAAATTGATAAAGCGCAAACCCTACAACAATCCCTGGTACAATAGTTGGTGAAAGGAAGAAACTCTTTAATAGTCCTTTTCCCTTAATACTATAACGTGCAAGAGCATAAGCTGCTGGTACCCCTACTAAAAGTGCTAATAATGTTGCAAGTAAGGCAACCTTTAAGCTCACTCCAAAAGATGACATAAATGACTTTGAAGCAAACACATTACCAAACCATTTTAATGAAAAAGATTGAATTGGAAATGTAATGGTGCTCTCTCCACCAAAAGCCGTTACGGTAATAATGACAAGAGGGAAAAATAAAAAGAAAAAGACACACATTGAAAAAATCGCTAATCCTTTATTCTTACGCATTTTGTTCACCTCTTTTATCTAATCTAAATGCAATTCCATTTAATACCTTAATCACAATAATTGTAGTCACAATCATAATCGTTGCAATAACACTTGCTCCAGTCCAATCTCCTATTGTCATAGCACGTTGATAAATAAGTGTCGCAAGTACTAAGTTTCCATTTCCACCTAATAATTGTGGCGTTGTATAAGCAGTAAGTGCTCCTGTAAAAACGAGCACACCTCCAACAATAATTCCTGGTAAACTCATTGGTAAAATGACCTTCATAAAAGCAATCAGTTTGCTTGCTCCTAAGCTTTCTGCCGCTTCCATCATATCATTATCAATATTCTCCATAGCCCCTACAACTGTTACAATCATAAGAGGTAGAAAAAGGTAGATTGTCCCTATTAAAATGGAAAACTCTGTATAAAGTAACTTCAATGGTTCTTCAATAATCCCTAGGCTCATCAATAAATTATTAATAACCCCATTTTTCCCCAAGATGTTAATCCATGCAAAACTTCTCACTACTGAATTCGTTAGAAGTGGGAAGATTGAAATAGCCATTAGTAAGCTTCTCCATTTCTTATCACATCTTGAAATGAAATATGCCGTTGGTACACCCAATATAATACAAACCAGTGCACTAACTAGTGAAATCTTTAAAGTTCTTATAAAAATTTTCATATAATATTCGTCTTTGAAAAATGATATGTATTTTTCAAGCGAAATTCCATCTTCAAATACTGTCGGCATCAGTATATTAAGTAATGGCATTACTAGAAAAACAACAAGTAGTACTACTCCTGGTACTAAGAGTAATAAAGGTAGCCTTTTCCTCATCTCTCTTCTCCTTTGAATCATTTTGTTAATTAAGTAATGAACAAAATCCGAACATTTTCCATATTTATTTATATATAGTTCACATTTTCTTTTTATAATTATATCAATAATCTTACATGTTTACAACATTGAACCTATAAGTTATTATTTTCTAGTTTTTGTTTTACTT
>JARKVN010000070.1 GCA_029851645.1 Cellulosilyticum sp.
TCTTGCAAATATGGATGAAAGCTGTAAGGTACTCAGAAAGATATTTATCTTTATGATAAACAAGTTTTATAGGGCGTGTAACAGTAATATGTTCCACGGGAAGAATGCGTAGTTCACCAGAAGCAAGTTCTTTTTGAATAAGCATTTTAGAGATAATAGCAATACCTCTACCACGAATAACAGCTTGCTTAATGGCTTCAGTATTAGAAAAAACCCATTTATGTTTAATGGTATACTGCTTTTCTAATAGAAGCTGTTCATACTGATTGCGAGTCATGCTACCTTCTTCTCTAGAAATCCATACCTGATTTTCTAGTTCATCTAAAGTAATAGTTTCTGTAGTAAATAAGGGATGACCTTTTCCAACGATAACAACTAATTCATCCTCATAAATAGGAATTTGAACAAGTTCTTCATAAGAGAGTGCGCCTTCAATAAGTGCAATATCTAATTCACTTGTTTTAATAAGTTCCTCGATCATTGAAGTATTATTAATAATTACTTTAAACTGTAAATCTTTGATGTGATGCTCCATTTTATCTAGAATATCATTAAGAAGATAGGTGCCTACAGAAACACTACCTCCTACTCTAAGTAGGGGAGCAGTACCTTGCTTTCTCATCATTAAATCTAGATTATCAAAAGAATCAACGACATATCTAGCATGAGATAAGAGTTTTTTTCCTTCTTCAGTTAGATAGAGCCGATGAGATAAACGTTCAAATAAGGTCACATGATAATATGACTCAAGCTCTTTAATAGCTTGGCTTACTGCGGGTTGAGAGATATATAAATTTTCGGCAGCAAGACGCATTTTACCACAAGTAGCTACTGCAATAAATATTTTTAGGTGTCGAATAGTCATTAAAATTCACTCCTGTTTGTTTAGATTATACTTATGATAGCATTTATCAAGAAAATATGAAATAACAAGTCTATAAGTAGAAGGATCTACTAGATATTAATAAAAGAAATAATTAGTAATAGTATACAAAATGAAATGACTTTTTATAATAAAAGGGTAAAAAACAACAACTAGGAGTTGACCAGCATAAGAAAATATTGTATCATGTAATAGAAAGATTATTGGATTGTTACTGGTAAAGCAGGCTATACCATTTTATGAATAAATCATTAGCAGTTAGGTTTTATTCATGGGGCGGTATAGCCTTTTTTGAATAAAAACAAGTCAAAGGGTCAGGATAAAAGTATGAAAGTTGTGAAGGTCATTAACAATAACCTAATTAAGTCCGTAGATGAGAAAAATAATGAAGTATTAGTGATGGGATGTGGATTAGGATTTAAGAAAGTGCCTGGGGATGAAATTGATGAAAGCTTAATTGAAAAGGTTTATACAGCCGATGATAAGGCAAGATCAAGTCAACTTATCCAGTTACTGGAGAAGATTCCTTTAGAATATATTCAAACTACTAATGAAATTATCAGCTTTGCAAAGGCTTCTTTAGGAAAGAAGCTCAATCAAAATATTTATATTACTTTAACCGATCATATTAACTTTGCATTAGAGAGAACCAAACAAGGCATCGTAGTAAAAAATGCTTTGCTATGGGAAATTAAAAAGCTCTATAACCATGAATTTCTTGTAGGAAAAGAAGCTTTAAATATTATTAAACACAGATTAAAGGTGGAACTTCCAGAAGATGAAGCAGGTTTTATTGCACTACATTTTGTAAATGCTTTAATGGATGATTTATCAATGCAAAAAACTACTGATATGACGAAAATGATTCAACGTATTTTAAATATTGTAAAGTATCACTTTAAGTTAGAGTTAGATGAATACTCTATTCATTATGAACGTTTTATTACACATCTTAAGTTCTTTGCACAAAGAATTTTTACTGGCATTATACTTGAGGATCAAGATGATCATTTTATTGAAGTTCTTAAAGCAAAGTATCAAGAAGAATATGCTTGTACTGTTAAAGTAAAAGATTATATTAAACAAGAATTTAATTATAATCTAACAGAAGATGAGATGATTTATTTAACGATTCATATTAATCGTATTACAAAGATATAGGATTGTTACTTTAAGTAGGCTATACCTAAATAAAAATCAAAGGTCTAAGACCCATTTGATTCTTATTTAGGTATTTTTTATTGCAAATTTAAAAGTTATGAAGGAGAAAACAGCGATGGATTACAAAAATTTAGCAAAAGAAATTATTCATCTTGTAGGTGGTGAAGAGAATATTGCATCACTTGTACATTGTGCAACAAGATTGCGTTTCAACTTAAAAGATGAAAGTAAGGCGGACACAGAAAAGCTTAAAAAGACTAAAGGAGTCATGGGTATTGTAAGTAATGCAGGACAATACCAAATTATTATAGGTAGTGATGTAGGGAATGTGTTCAAAGAAATTATAGCAATGACAAAACTTGATAGTGGAAGCAAAAATGAGGGGCAAAATGATGATCGCAAGGTATTAGCGAAAGTTATTGATACCATTACAGGAATCTTTACACCTATTTTACCAGCCGTTACAGCAGCAGGTATGATGAAAGCAGTACTGGCAGTATTGGTAACATTTAACCTTGTATCTAAACAAGCTCAAAGTTATAAAATTATAGAATTTATGGCAGATTCAGCTTTCTTCTTCTTGCCAATCTTACTTGCAAATTCAGCAGCTAAGAAGTTTAAATGTAATGCATATATGGCAATGATGCTAGGTGGGATGCTTCTTCACCCAACATTCATTAGTATGGTAAATACAGCCAAAGAATCTGGAACAGGTATTAGTTTGTTTGGAATTCCAATTTCTTTAGCAAGTTATGCATCTAGTGTATTACCTATTATTTTAGGTGTGTGGTTTATGTCTTATGTAGAGCCTATTGCAGATAAAATTTCACCAAAAGCAATTAAGTTCTTCTCAAAGCCACTTATTACAGCAATAGTAGCAGGAATTATAACATTAGCGGTTATTGGACCAATTGGATACATTATTAGTGATAAAATTGCTTTAGGAATTAAAGTACTAGAGTCTTATGCAAGTTGGTTAGTGCCAACAATTCTTGGTGGCTTAACACCACTTCTTGTAATGACAGGAACTCATTATGGACTTGTTCCAATTGGTGTTAATAATCGTATGACAATGGGATATGATGCAATAATCTATCCAGGGATGCTTGCATCTAACGTAGCTCAAGGTGGAGCAACATTAGCAGTAGCAGCAAAAAGTAAAAATCAAGAAATTAAACAATTAGCATCATCAGCAGGAATTACAGCAGTATGTGGTATTACAGAGCCAGCTTTATATGGAATTAACTTAAGATTTAAAACACCTCTTTATGCATCAATGATTGGTGGAGCTGTCGGTGGACTTTTCTTAGGAATCATGCGTGTAGCAAACTATTCAGGTGGCTCTCCAGGACTTTTAACACTTCCAAGTTACATTGGTGGAGATACAATGAGTAGCTTTATATATGCTTGTATTGGATCTGTGATCAGTATAGTAGTGTCATTTATGGTAGCATTTATGATATATAAAGATCCAGTAAATGAAAATGAAGCAGTAGAAGTAAAAAAGGATGAAGAAGAAAATACAGAGTTTACAGAGAAAGGAGGCATGATTAAAGTTTGTGCACCTCTTACTGGAGAGGCAGTAGCATTAAGTGAAGTAAATGATCCAACTTTCTCAGAAGAAATTATGGGAAAAGGAATGGCAATTATTCCAACAGAAGGCAAAGTGGTTTCACCGATAAATGGAACAGTTGCTATGATTTTTGAAACAAAACATGCTATTGCATTAGTAGATGAGAATGGTGTAGAATTATTAATTCATGTAGGTCTTGATACAGTTAAATTAGGTGGGAAATACTTTACAGCTTATGCTAAGGCAGGAGATAAAGTAAAAGTAGGTTCTCCGCTTGTAGACTTTGATTTACAAGCTATTAAAAATGAAGGATATGATTGTATCACACCAGTTATTGTAACAAACTCTATAGAGTATGAAAGTATTCTTGCTATTGATAATAAAGCAGTTACGATGGGTGAAGAAGTGATTAAAGTGATAAAATAATGAAGGATGCCTGTAATAAATCGTATTTTTTAAGAAATGAGGTATAAGGATGAGTGGATTACCAAAGAATTTTTTATGGGGCGGCGCAACAGCTGCTAATCAGTGTGAAGGTGGATATTTATCAGGGGGTAAAGGTCTTGGAACAGTAGATGTTATTCCTTGGGGAGAAAATAGAATGGCTGTAATGCAAGGGAAAATGCATTATAATGACTTACCAGAAGATAGTTACTTTCCATCACATGAAGCAATAGATATGTATCATAACTATAAAGAAGATATTGCTTTATTTGCAGAAATGGGTTTTAAATGTTATCGTTTTTCATTGGCTTGGTCACGTATTTTTCCAACAGGAGAGGAAGCAGAGCCAAATGAAGCAGGTCTTGCATACTATGAAGCATTTATTGATGAATTATTAAAGTATAATATTGAGCCAGTTGTAACGATTTGTCATTTTGATGTGCCACTTGCATTAGAACAAAAATATGGTTCATGGAGAAGTCGTCAGTTAATTGATGCCTATACAAAATATTGTGAAGTAATCTTTAAACGTTTTAATGGTAAGGTAAAGTATTGGATGACATTTAATGAAATTAATATGTTAATGCACTTACCATTTATGGGTGCAGGTATTATGTTTAGAGAGGGCGATGATGAAACTCAGGTTAAATATCAAGCAGCTCATAATGAACTTGTAGCCTCTGCCTTAGCAACTAAGCTAGCACATGAAATCAATCCAGAAAATAAAGTGGGCTGTATGTTAGCAGCAGGACAATTCTATCCTTATACCTGTAAACCAGAAGATGTATTTGAAGCGATGAAAAAAGATCAAGGAAATTATTTCTTCATTGATATTCAATCTAGAGGAGCTTATCCAAACTATGCTAAAAAGTTTTTAGAGCGTCATCATATTCAAATTGAAATGGAGCCAGGGGATGAACAAATCTTAAAAGAGAACACAGTAGATTTTATTGCCTTTAGTTATTACTCTTCAAGAACAGTTAGTGCAGATCCTACAGTAGGAGAAAAGAGAGCAGGAAATGCTATTTTTGCTACTAAAAATCCATACTTGAAATCAAGTGAATGGGGATGGCAAATCGACCCACTTGGACTCAGAATTACAATGAATGCCTTATATGATCGTTATCAAAAACCTCTTTTCATTGTAGAAAATGGACTTGGAGCGGTAGATACATTAACTGAAGAAGGGACTGTAGAAGATGACTATCGCATCGCTTACTTAGAAGCACATATTAAAGCGATGACAGAGGCAGTAGAAGAAGATGGTATTGAACTATTAGGTTATACGCCATGGGGATGTATTGATCTTGTAAGTGCTTCTACAGGTGAGATGAAAAAACGTTATGGCTTTATCTATGTAGATAAAGATAATGCAGGGAATGGTACTTTAAAGAGATACAAAAAGAAATCATTTGACTGGTATAAAAATGTAATTGCTAACAATGGACTGTAAATAAAGACTTGATAAAAGGACCTAAAAGATAAATGCTTAAAAGCACATCTTTTAGGTCTCATTTTTTTGTTTTTACATATAAAATTAAAATATTAAATATATTTAAGAATAAAATAAATGATATTGAATATATATAATTAACGTGCTAATATATTAGTGTGTTAATTGTATATAATATATCTACTAACCTCAAGATGGTTGTTCTTTACATAGGCTCATTCTATAACATTCAATAAGAAGTAGTGGTATGGTATAATGGGTACAATAAAAACGTTATAATATCAGGTATTCAATTAAATACCTAGGAGTGAAGAGGTTAAGTTATGCAAACAACAAATAGAGTTAAAGGTTCAAGTGGACAATATGTATATGAGGCATTAAGTGAAAAGATTATTAATTTAGATTGGTTGCCAGGCCAAGCATTGTCAGAAAAAGAGATAGCAGGGTGGTTAGGAGTAAGCAGAACACCTATAAGAGATGCTGTTAGTAAGCTTTCTGCACAAGAGTTAGTTGATGTTTATCCTCAAAGAGGCACATATGTTGCACTTATAGATTTAGATTTAGTGGAAGAAGTAAGATTTGCACGTCGAGTGTTAGAAGAGGCAGTACTTCTTGAAGCCGTTAAGGAATTTCCAAAGGATAAGTTATTTGAGTTAGAAACCAATATGAGCCTCGCAAGTTTGGCTATACGTAAGGAAATGTATACGGAATTTTTTAAGTATGATGAAGCCTTTCATAGAATTATTTTTGAAGGTTGCAATAAGAAACATATTTGGCAGAGCATGTATGAGCTAAATGCTCAATTCAGAAGGCTTAGAATACTGAACCTTAAAGATGGAGAAGAACATGTATGGAATAAAATAGAAGAAGAACATATGCAAATACTTAAAGCGATTATAGATAAGGATGAGCATTTGGCAAGATTAGTGATTGACAATCATCTTAATCCTCAAAAAAATCCTTATAAAAGTCTAATAGATAAGTATCCTACTTACTTTAAAAATATGAAGTAAATGAATGATGGAAGGAGAAATGAATATGAAAATGACATTAAGATGGTTTGGCTCAGCACATGATAGTGTAACTTTAAAGCAAATTAAGCAAATTCCAGGGGTAGTAGGGGTAATTAGTACGTTATATGATGTACCAGTTGGCGAGGTTTGGACTAGACAGCAAATTAAGGGACTGAAAGAAGAAATAGAAGCACAAGGGCTTGAGTTATTAGGAATTGAGAGTGTTAATATTCATGATACAATCAAAGTGGGTTCACCAGAACGAGAAAAATATATTGCAAATTATATTAAGACTTTAGAAGCATTAGGTGAAGAAGGCATTCAACTTGTATGTTATAATTTTATGCCCGTTTTTGATTGGACACGATCAGATTTAGCTAAAATGCGTGAAGATGGGTCAACTGTACTTTCTTATGATCAAGAAGTGATTGACCAACTAGATCCAGATAAGATATTTGAATCTATGGATCATAAATCTAATGGGTATGTATTACCAGGTTGGGAACCAGAACGTATGGCAAGAATCAAGGAGCTTTTTGAAATGTATAAGGAGATAGATAATGAGAAGCTTTTTGAGAATCTAGTCTACTTTTTAAAGGCTATTATGCCAACTTGTGAAAAATACGGAATTAAAATGGCAATTCACCCAGATGATCCAGCATGGCCAGTTTTTGGACTGCCTAGGATTGTCATCAATAAAGAAAATTTAATTAGGCTTACTGAGGCTGTAAATCATCCATGTAATGGAGTAACTTTATGTACAGGTTCGTTAGGATCAAATCCTCAAAATGATATTCCAGATATTATTAGAGCACTTAAAGGAAAAATTCACTTTGCTCATGTTAGAAATTTAAAACATCATGCACCAGGTAAATTTGAAGAAGCAGCACATTTATCAAGTGATGGGTCTATGGATATGTATGAGATTATGAAGGCACTTTATGAAATTGAATTTGATGGACCAATAAGACCTGACCACGGAAGAGCAATTTGGGACGAAGTTTCTATGCCTGGTTATGGTTTATATGATAGAGCATTAGGAGCAACTTATTTAAACGGTTTATGGGAAGCAATTCATAAAGAAAATAAGTAAAGAGAATTCTAAGGGGTGATAGGTCATGAAATTAAATAATCAGGAAGTTGGCAAAAGAAGTGCATATGAAGAAAAAGGTTTTAAACTTCCTCAATACAATCGTCAAGAAGTAGCAGAAGAAACATTAAAAAATCCAACATGGATACACTTTGGGGCAGGAAATATTTTTAGGGCATTTCCAGCAGCAGTTTGGCAAAAGTTATTAAATGAAGGTAAGGTTAAAACAGGAATTATTGTAGGTGAAGGTTATGATTATGAATTAATTGATAAAGCCTATAAACCCTATGATGACCTAAGCTTGTTGGTAACATTAAAGCCAGATGGGCAAATGGAAAAAGAAGTGATTGGAAGCGTTGTACACTCTTTAAAAGTGGATACGGAAGTTAAACAGGATTGGGAAGCATTAAAAGAGCTTTTTACTAGGTCATCATTACAGATGGTAAGTTTTACAATTACTGAAAAAGGGTATAGTTTAGTAGATGCAAAGGGAAATTATTATTCTATAGTTGAAGATGATTTCAAAGTAGGGCCTAAAAGGCCACAATATTTTATTGGTAAATTAGTGGCTTTATGCTATGAACGCTACTTACACGGAAAATTACCAGTTGCCCTTGTGAGTATGGATAACTGCTCTCATAATGGGAGTAAGTTATATGATGCAGTGAGTACATATGCCAAAGAATGGATTAAAAATGGGCTAGTTGAATCAGACTTTATAGATTATTTAAGTAATCCTGAACTTGTATCATTCCCATGGAGTATGATTGATAAAATCACACCTAGACCAGACGCAAAAGTTAAAGTAGAACTTGAAGGGTTAGGATTTGAAGATACAGAAATTATATGTACCAATAAAAATACTTATACTGCAGCATTTGTTAATGCGGAAATGCCACAATATCTTGTGATTGAAGATGTATTTCCAAATGGTAGACCAGCACTTGAATTAGGTGGTGTTATTTTCACAGATAGGGAAACTGTAGATAAGGTAGAAAAGATGAAAGTATGTACCTGTCTAAATCCTTTACATACGGCTTTGGCTATATATGGTTGTTTATTAGGATATACAGAAATTTATAAAGAAGTACAAGATAAGCTTTTAAGAGAATTTATTGAAAAATTAGCTTATCAAGAGGGGATTAAAGTAGTAGTAGACCCTAAAATTATTAAGCCAAATGATTTTATAGAAGAAGTAATAGGTGTACGCTTGCCAAATCCTTTCGTACCAGATACACCTCAACGTATTGCAACAGATACTTCACAGAAATTAGCTATAAGATTTGGGGAAACCATCAAGGCATATAAGGCAAGTGATTCTTTAGAGGTACAAGATTTAAAGTTAATACCACTTGTATTAGCAGGATGGTGCCGATATCTATTAGGAATTAATGATGAAGGGAATGCTTTTGAACTAAGTCCAGACCCAATGATTCCTGGTGTATGCGAACATCTAAAAGGAATTGAGCTTGGTTATACAGGAGACTGTAGTATGCACTTAAAGCCCATTCTATCTGATGAAAAGATATTTGGTATTAATTTATATGAAGTAGGTTTAGGAGAAAGAATAGAGAGTTATTTTAAAGAACTTATAGCAGGAAAAGGTGCAGTAAGAGCCACACTAGAAAAATATGTATAGGGAAATATAAGAGGAAAATGAAGCAATGAGCTATAAAACTAGGGTTTTGATTAGTTTTATAGCTCATTTTATTTAGAAAACTCATGATAGGTTGGAATGAGGGGATTTGTAGGAGGGTATACTAACTAAAAATAGATAAAGGGGTTTATAGATATGGAACAAACAACTTTTAACCATCATGAATCAGTTTTCTTAGCAGATACAAAGCAGACAAGTTACCCAACATTAGAACAAGATATGCATGTTGATGTGGCGATTATAGGTGGCGGGATAGTAGGGGTGACTCTGGCATACTTATTAAAACATTCAGGGCAAAAAGTTGCCTTATTTGAAGCTGATCGAATTGCCAAAGGGATGACTGTTAAAAGTACAGCTAAACTAACACTTCAACATCATCTCATCTATGATAGGCTAGTGCATACTAAAAGTCCAGGTAGAGCAAAACAATATGCAGATGCCAATAATCGGGCAATTACTTTTGTAAAAGAACTTGTTAAGAAAGAACATATGGATTGTGATTTAGTAGAGGTGCCATCTTATGTTTATACAACAAAAGAAGAAAATGTAAGAAAGATTAAAGATGAATTAGAAGCTTGTAAGCGTTTGGGAATTGAAATGAAGTATAGAGAAAGTCTAACTATCAATTTACCTATTAAAGCTGCACTTGAATGGGAGGGGGCAGCATTGTTTCACCCAAGAAAATATTTATTACACTTAGCGAAAGACTTTGTAGAGGCTGGGGGAAAAATTTATGAAAATACCCGTATTCAATCAGTTATACCTCATAAAAAGGGAGATAACGAAGAGGTAACCCTAGAAACTGAAGAAGGAAAGCGTGTTGCTGCGCAAAAAGTTGTTATTGCTTCACATTTTCCTATATATGATGGAATGGGACTTTATTTTTCAAGACTAAATATGAGGCGTATATATGTGGTTGCAGCTAAGGTAAAAGCAAGTGACTTACCAAGAGGAAGTTTTATCTCAGCAGATGAGCCTAAATATTCTATAAGACCAATATATGAGAAGAATCTTGTACTAATTGGTGGAGCAGAGCATCGCACAGGAGTGGATGAGAAAGAACTTATACATTTTGAAGAATTAAGAAGTTTTGCTCATAAGGTATTTCATGCAAATCAAATAGAGTACTACTGGTCAACACAAGATTATGTCACGACTGACCAGATGCCATATATCGGCTATTTAAACAGCAGTCTTTTTCACAATTTATATGTTGCTACAGGTTTTAATAAATGGGGTATGACAGGGGGCATTAATGCAGCATTAGTTCTAAGAGATATGCTTTTGATGGGAAGAAGTGATTATGAGGAACTTTTTAATCCAAAACGTACAGGTGCAATGAGTGGGCCTAATTTTATGACGCATAATACAGAAGCAGTCAAAAATTATTTACAAGGTAAATTACGAATGGTACCCAAACAACAGTATCCCCAAAAAGGAGAAGCAGTGGTTACTAAACTAGAAGATGGCAATGTATATGGTATTTATCAAGATGAAGAAGAAAATTATCATATTGTAGAATTAACATGTCCGCACGTAGGGGCAAGGTTACGTTGGAACAGCGCAGAAAAATCTTGGGACTGTCCTGTACATGGTTCTAGATTTAGTATTGACGGGGAAATATTAGATGGGCCAAGTACGCATAGATTAAACAGTTATAAAGAAGGTAAAAATCAAATTCATCCGAATCTTTATTGAAAAAATAGGTAATAAGTGATAAGTATATATAATAGGTAGGTAAAACAAAGTTTAGAGGAGAGAGGAATCAGTAATGACCAATAAAGAATTAGATGTATTTCTACAAAACTGTCATATAGAAATTAAAGAAAAGCAAAATCATTTAACTAAGACTTATCACATTAATGAATATACAACTTATAGCTTTAGTCAGGCAGAAAGTAGTTTAACATTAAAGAAAATAGATAAAGAAGACTTAACTTTTAAGGTGATTTGTATTGGTTCATGGCATAAAGAAGATAGTAGTTGGGTTTGGGCATGGGCTAATGTCAATCTTTCAGAGGAGATTAGAGAAGCTTCTAAGCCACTTAAAGGACTTGAGAAAGTAACTGGGTTTAATATTTTTGCACAAGGTGGCTTTGAGTGTGAAATGGCTGTAGCTCGTGATTTGGCATTTGCAGGTGTCCATCATTTGCAGGCAAAAGGGATTTATCGTATTGAGGTAGAAGGCGGTTATCTTTTCTTAGCACTTATGGAAGTAAAGGAAGATAGAAAGCAGGTACAAAATAGTATGGATTGGAGTCTTGACAAACTTTATGATTCTTTTGAAGGTAAAGCTTATCAAGAGGATTTAAAGAAGTTAGACCATTTCATTAAAGTATTAAATGAAATGGCAGAAGATATGACGAAAGACCATGAAGCAGAAAAGGAAAAGCTTGAGCGCTATATGGAGCTTTCAGAGCAAATGGCATTAATATTTGAGAAATTAGGTGTTTATGCAGAACTTATTGTCAGTGTCAACTCTAAAGATGAACAAGCTAACAAATATGCTGATATTATTGACCAAAAACAAAGCCAGTTAGCAGAAGCAGAAACAAAAATTAGTAAATGGATTAGTGAAATTAAAGAGTTAACTCAGGTGATTGAAAGTTCTAAGAAACTTAAAGAATTTAAATTCTATTTAGAAGAGATTGTAGCAAGTAGTAAGTATTTACTAAGCGAAAAAGAAGAAATGATTCTTGCTAAAATGAAAAACACGGGTTCAACAGCTTGGGTAAATTATAAGAATCTCTTGATCTCTACACATAAAGTAGAAATTGAGAAGGAGGGGCAAAGAGAAGAATTACCTTTAACTGTTGTACTGAATATGGCATATGACAAAGATAAGGAAGTTAGAAAGAAAGCCTATGATGCAGAGCTTGCCTCTTATAAAAAAATTGAAGAAGGTATTGCAGCAGCGCTTAATGGAATTAAGGGAGAGGTTATTACAGTAGCTCATCTAAGAGGATATGAGTCACCATTAGATATGACTTTACAAGATTCTAGAATGGAGAGAAAAACGCTAGAGGCTATGCTAGAAGCAATGAAAGAAAGTATGCCAAGCTTTAGAAAATATCTAAGAAGAAAGGCAGAACTTTTAGGTTATAGTAATGGTTTACCTTTTTATGAACTTTATGCACCTGTTATTGAGAAAGACATGAAGTATACCTATGAAGAAGGTAAAGCTTTTGTTGAGAAACAATTTAGAAGTTTTGATGAAAGGTTAGGAGACTATGCAAAAAGAGCTATGGATCATTATTGGATTGACGTTTTACCTAAGGATGGAAAAGTAGGTGGCGCTTTCTGTTGTGGCGTTCATAGTATTGGAGAGAGCCGAATTTTATTAAACTACGGTAACAACTTTGGAGATACAATTACAATGGCACATGAACTAGGTCATGGTTATCATGGAGAATGTTTAAAAGAAGAGAGTATTTTAAATACAAACTATCCAATGCCTTTAGCTGAAACGGCTTCAACCTTCTGTGAGACTATTGTAAAGAAAGCTGCTATTAAAGAAGGAAGTAAAGAGGAAGCTTTTGCTATCTTAGAAACTGAAATTAGTGACAGTACACAAGTGATTGTAGATATCTATTCTAGGTATTTATTTGAAACAGCTGTATTTGAAAGTAGACAAGAAAGCCCACTTACTATAGAACAAATTAAAAACATGATGTTAGATGCACAAAAAGAGGCATATGGAGATGGTTTAGACCCTAATTATCTACATCCATATATGTGGACATGGAAGTCACACTATTATTATGCAGATGCAAACTTCTACAATTTCCCATACGCTTTTGGCCTTCTTTTTGCTAAAGGGCTTTACGCACAATATTTAAAAGATACAGAAGGATTTCCTGAGAAATATAGGAAACTTCTTGCAGTAACAGGTAAGATGAAAATTGAAGATGTAACCAAAACAATTGGCATTGATGTATCTAGCCCAGAGTTTTGGAGAGATTCATTAGAGATTGTGAAACAAGACATAGAAGAATTTATGAAGCTAAGTTATGAAATTTAGACATAAAATTTAGAGGATAGGGCAAAATCTATAATAAAAGGAGATGAGCCTATGTCAAAAAAACAAACTATAGAATCTAAAATTCAAAGTCAAATAGATAATATGAGGGATGCCCGTAACTCTAAAAGTGGTTTTAAAAATACCATGAGTTCAGGCGTTCAAGGTGCAGGAGACACCCTACGTAGAAACCAAAAATAAAGATATATTCACCGATGAGAGGGATGGGGAACCACCCTCTTTTTTATTTTGCTATTGACTCTGACGTTGCGTTATAGTTTATTATGAGTACACACGAAGGAGGTTGAGAAAATTATGATGACTGTCCATGGGGTGAGTGCACTGACAGGAGTGAGTATACGTGCCCTTCATCATTATGATAAGATTGGGCTTTTGCATCCTACAGAAGTCACGGAAGCAGGATATCGACTATATGATGATAACGCATTAGAGCGCCTGCAATGTATTATGTTATTTAAGGAGATGCAGTTTTCACTTAAAGAAATTAAGCATATTTTGGACAGCCCAGTTTTTGAACGTAATCTTGCACTTGACCAGCAGATTACACTACTTCAAATGAAAAAGGAGCATCTAGAGAATCTAATTGAACTTGCTCGTGGAATAAAAATGATAGGAGTGAAAAAATTGGACTTTACAGCATTTGATACAAGAAAAATGGATGAATATGCAAAACAGGCGAAGGCATCTTGGGGACAAACCCCTGAGTACCGTGAGTTTGAAGAAAAATCAAAGAATAGGTCAAAGGAGGATGAGCAGAAGATATCAGTTAAGCTTATGGGGATTTTTGCAGAATTCGGTAAGATGAAACAATTAAAGCCTTCTGATGATGTCGTGCAGAAGCAGGTAAAGAAGCTACAAGATTATATTACAGAGCATTTTTATACTTGTTCTAATGAAATTTTGTCATCTCTTGGTGGAATGTATGCTGGAGGTGGCAGTATGACAGAAAATATCAATAATTCAAGTGGTGATGGAACGGCTGAATTTGTAGCTCAGGCTATTGAAGTATATTGTAACAAGTAAGATGAACACAATAGAATAAAAAATTGATATATGAAAATAATGCCTATTAAGTATTATGCTTATTAGGCGTTATTTTTTATTTAGGCTTACCTATAATAAAGAGAAATTTAGATCTTTATTTGTATAGGGATACTTAGATAATTATGACTAATAGATGATCAAAATAGGTAAATACATAAATAAATGGAAAAATAATGAAAAAACCTATTGATAGTATAAAATATTTGAAGTATATTTTAAATATATAGATTATTTAAATTATAAAATATTAAAATAAGATTTTATAAACATTATAAGATAAAAGAGTTTAAAGCCTAAGAGGCGGGGGAGATTAAATCATGGAAATTACTATAAGACGTGCCATTTCAACAGATGCATTATTTTTAACAAGTATTTCATTTGGGGCAAAACGCTATTGGAATTATTCAGAGGAATATTTAGAAGCTTGGCATGATGAATTAACAATTAGTGAAGAATATATAGAGAAAAATGTTGTATTTGTTGCTCAAAAAAAAGCAACGATTATAGGGTACTGTTCAATGATTTACAGGGAAGAAGATGTATGTAGAGGGGAAACTAAGTTAAAAGCAGGGTATTGGCTGGACCATATATTTATTAGACCAGCATATATTGGAAAGGGTATTGGTAGCAACTTAATAGAAGCATTGGTAACATATTGCGAAGGGCATCAAGTCAATGTATTTAATATTTTAAGTAATCCACATATTAATAGCTTCTATGAGAAAATAGGGGCAACATATGTTAGTGAGATACCATCAAAAATAGAGGGAAGTCCTACTTGCCTATTTAAGTTTGTTGTTTCTGCTGAAGAAGAGGAGCTTCAAGTAAGTCAAAGTCAACCTGTTAAAGGGGAAAAGTTAGACAGTTTGGATGACTTTAAATTAAAAGGAGATGAATTAGAGGAAGAGTTAGGAAATCAATTTATAGAACGTTTTAAATGCACATCATCTATCGGATATAAGTTTCAATGTGAAGAAGAAGTTGAAGCAAGGAAAGAGCAAGAAAGCCTAGAGAAAGCACAGTCAGAGACAGAAGATGAAGTAATAGAAGAAAATAGTAAAGTTCCAGATATAGGAGAAATGGGACAAGCTCAAGAGAGGGAGGAAAGCTTAGGCATATATGAAACACAAGAAAGTGAAGAAGGAGAAGAAAACAAATCGATAAGTGTTGCTGAGGCTGAAGAAGCGTATCATATAGAGCATAGCAATACAAAGAAAATAACTAAAGAGTATATAAGTGAAGATAATTTGTATGAAGAGTTACAAGATATGTTGGATAGGGTATCTGAAAATCAGACGCCAAACCCTATTAGGAGTGAGAAGGAGAAAATGCTAGAAGGGGAGGAGTATATTGCTTGGGGCGATGAAATTGTTGAGGATAGAAAGAGAGCGAGAAAACTCTTAAAAGAGTTTAATCTAACAGATCCAGAAGATAAAAAGAAGGCAACCAAGTTGCTAAAAGAATTATTTGGGCAGATAGGGGAGTATGTACATATAGAACCTGATTTTAAATGTAATTATGGTTATAATATTCATATTGGAGATAATTTCTATGCTGGTTATAATTGTGTTATCTTAGATAATGCTAAAGTTTCTATTGGTGATAATTGCATTATATCTCCTCAAGTAGGAATTTATACATTAGCCTATCCAACCCATGCTCAGAGACGTCTAGCAGGGTATGAATATGCAAAACCAGTTGTAATTGGTAATAATGTATGGATTGGTGGAGGCACCATCATTAATCCTGGGGTGACAATTGGCAATGACGTAGTCATTGCACCAGGCTCAGTTATCATTTCAGATATTCCTGACCATGTTGTAGTAGGGGGAAATCCTGCTAAAATCATTAAAGAAATAGACGAATAAGAAAAACAAGACAAAAAATAAGACATAAGGAGAACAAGATGCGAGAAGACTTAATAAAAACAAATTTAGAAGCAAGAACGATTCAAAGAGAGCAGGATCAAGACTTCTTTATTGAAACATTTTCATACCCACTTAATTTTGATTTAGGATTAGAATATATGTCACGTATTCAGTTTCCAGCTTCTAGAGTTGTATTAATTAGAACAACACCTGTTTCTAGATGGGTTACCATTCATGTTTTAAGAGATGTAGACTTATTTTCTAGTTTTGCTAATTTTGAGTTAGACTTAACTCATAAAAAGGTTGTTTTACAAAAGGAAGAAGGATATATTCACTTATATCTTGAAGAGCTAACGGAAGTAGAGCGGCATAAGTGTTAAAAGATTATTGATTATAAAATTGAGAATAAGATTAAAGCTATATTCAATAGACTAGAGTTAAGATATAATAATATTCGTCTAAGCTAGAAGGAAGGACAAGAAGGAAGAAAGATATGAATAAAATACTCATTACAAAAAAAGAGTTACTGATGATTTTACTAGGTGTAACCATACTAGCACTAGGAATTAACTGGTTTACTTCTCCTCTAGAGATTGTAGCCGGTGGATTATCTGGGGTAACGATTATCCTAAAGGAAGTAACCACTGAGTTATTTGGATATGGTATCCCACTTTGGATTACAAACTTAGTACTAAATATTCCGCTTTTTGTTATTAGCATTAAGCAAAGAGGGGTTGAGTTTGCAAAAAAATCTATATGGTCGGTAGGGTTATTAACCTGTGCACTTTGGTATACAGAATTTATTCCAAATATTTTAGATGTACAAGGAGACTTACTTTTAGGAGGAGTCTTTGGTGGCGCTATTATTGGACTTGGGATTGGAATTGTATTAAAGGCTGGTGCAACAACAGGTGGGACAGACATGCTCGCGACTATTATTAAGTTTAAACATGCAAGATTTCCTATTGCAAAAGTTATGTTGTGTATTGATGCTGTCATTATTTTATCAGGGATGCTTATTTTTGGTTCGATAAAAGCCATGTATGCAATCATTACAGTTTTTATTACTTCTAAGATGATTACTTGGGTACTTGAAGGAATGAATTATGCTAAGGCTGCTTTTATTATGTCTAATAAGAACGATGCAATTGCTGAAGCAATTATGAAACAAATTCCTAGAGGTGTGACAGGAATTAAGTCAACAGGGATGTATACGAAAGAAGATAAGAATATGCTATTTGTAGTGGTTTCTCAAAAAGAGATTACAAGACTAAGAGATATGGTAAGAGCCATTGACCCTAATGCCTTTATAACCATTGCTGATGTAAGAGAAGTGCTTGGACAAGGATTTATTGAAGAGTATGATACCCTAGCGTAAAATATGAGCTAAATAAAAAGAGGTAGTGGAATGATTAAAAGTCCATTACCTCTTTAATTATATATAGACTAAAAGATTATAAAAATATAGACAAATTAAAAAAATGACTGTATGATAAGAGTATAAATGTAAGAATTTTACAAATAACCGAGGTGAAGAGTTAAGATGGAAATAGAGGCAGAATTATTAGGGGAATGTTCACTAGAAGAAATTAAAAGGGGATTTATGGAGGACAAGGAAGGCTATATCTGTGCAATGTGTGGAGAACGTTTTGAGAAGGGCGAGATTTATACTTTCTCAGGAAGATTCTACGAAGGGAGAAAAGCAATTACAATACATATTCAACAAACACATCATTCTGTTAAGAAGTTTTTATTAAGTGCTAGAGCACATAGTATGGGAATCTCAGAACTACAGCTTCAGATTCTAACCTTTTTTGCTAAAGGGCTTACAGATAGAGAGATTGCTGATTACTTAGGAGTTTCCAGTTCCACCATTAGAAATCATCGCTATAAGTTAAGAGAAAGAGAAAGACAAAATAAGATATTTTTAGCGCTTATGGAAACGTTAGAGGAAGAAGGTATTATAGGTAGTGTTCAAGGGGATAGAAGTAAGGAAGGTTATTTATATGAGGTAAGTCAGATAAGTGACAAGGAAAGAAGGCGAGTTATAGAGCAGTATATGACAGAAACAGGGGGATTAAAGAGCTATCCTAATTATGAAAAGAGTAGACGGATTATATTAGAAGCTATTTTAGAACGATTTAGTATAGGTAGGCGTTATAGTGAGGAAGAAGTAGATGAGGTTTTAAGTAGTCTTTATAAGGACTATAAATTATTAAGAGATGAGCTAATCACTCATGATTATTTAGGGAGGACAAACAAAGGGGCGATTTACTGGGTAAAAAATTATGAGGCTGTATAATGGAAGAGTGACCTTCATATGGTGAAATACCGTGACTATTCATGCTATAATAAGAAAAAATAGTAATGGAGAGGGTCATTAATGGAGCCAAGACAGATAGTAAGTCAAAAAAATAAGGTTAAAGTTAAAAAACCTAAGCAATATAAAGTGATTATGTATAATGATGATTACACAACGATGGAATTTGTTATTGATGTGTTAGTACGTATTTTTAATAAAAAGCTGGAAGAAGCAGAGAAAATCATGCTTGACGTGCATAAGGCTGGAAAAGGTATAGCTGGTATTTATTCCTATGACCTTGCTATGACGAAGGCTAATATGGCTATGGGCTGGGCTAAAGACGAAGGTTTCCCTTTCAAGCTGAGTGTAGAAGAGGTGTAGCATGTATATTTCAATAGAAGTTAATCATGTCATTATCAAAGCAAGAGCATTAGTAGCTAAGTGGAAGCATGAGTATATCACACCTGAACATGTACTTGTAGTGAT
>JARKVN010000072.1 GCA_029851645.1 Cellulosilyticum sp.
TCCTGAGTATCATGAGCTTTGGGCTATGGAAACATGTTATGGTCTGAAAAGAGAAGGTATTTGTAGTCCTAAAATTAATTCAGGATTTTTTGCGGCTATGGAAGAAGTAGGACATACAAAAGGTGTCTTTGTAGGTCATGATCATATTAATGATTTTTATGGACAGCTCTATGGGATTACTTTAGGGTATGGTAGGGCAACAGGCTACAATACTTATGGGCAAGAGGATTTTTTAAGAGGTGCTAGAGTATTTATTTTAGATAAAGATAATACAGATACTTTTATAACTTATGTAAGACTTTCAGATGGGACTGTCATAAATAAGCCTAGTGTACATTTTCCAGAAAGTGTGAGGGATGATAACTAATGAAATTTGTAACTTTTAATATACGTTGTGACTATAACCAAGATGGGATGAATAGCTTTTGTTATAGAAAATCCTATATTTTAGAAAAGCTTCAAAAAGAAAAGCCAGACATCATTTGTTTTCAAGAAGTATTGCCACATGTGGCACAATGGTTAAAAGAAAATTTAAATGATTACTATGTTTTAGGATGTGGAAGAGACAGCCATTTAGAAGATGAACAAACGGCTATTGCTTTTAATAAACTTCAATATCAATTAATCAGTATGAATACTTTTTGGCTCTCCAAGACACCTTTTGTTCCAGGTTCTCGTTATGATAAGCAAAGTATTTGCCCTAGAACAAGTACAGAGGTAGTGGTACAAGATATAAAAACAAAAGAAGTATTTCGTATTCTTAACACACATCTTGATCATGAAGGCAGTGAAGCGAGAATACTAGGGATGAAACAAATATTGAGTTACTTAAAAAACGCTGTTTTATTTAAGGAAGCGACTGTGATTTTGGCAGGAGATTTTAATGCTTATCCTCATGATCCAGAGATTGAGATGATTCAGGCAGTAGGGGAGCTAGTGGACTTAACGGCTGATTTAGAAGGAACATTTCATGAATTTGGAACTTTAGAAGAAGCGGAAAAGATAGATTATATCTTTACTTCAGTTCATGTAGTATGTAAACAAAAGGCTCTTTGGAAGGAGCAAGTAGGCGGTGTATTTTTGTCAGATCATTATCCGGTATGTGTAGAATTATCCACTAAATAAAGAAGATTTGTACATTGTTACCAAGTGTAAAAAAAAATATGATATAGATATAGATAAAATACATAAATAAGAGGGAGGAGTTACATGAGTAGAGTTATTGCTGTAAAAACAGACTATAAGATAAAAAAGACAACCTCGAGCTGGAGAAAAGTATTAAAGTACTGGCCACTTTATCTCATGTTGTTACCATGTCTCATATACTTTATACTTATTTGCTATGTACCTATGACAGGTATTGTACTAGCGTTTAAGGACTATTCTTTTAAACAAGGTATATGGGGAAGTCCTTGGGTAGGGCTTAGATACTTCGAGACCTTTTTTGGGAGCTATGACAGTATAAGATTACTTCGTAATACATTAAGTGTTGGTTTTATTAAATGTATTTTGGAATTTCCGTTTGCAATTTTATTAGCCTTAATGTTAAATGAAATCCACCACTTGAAATTTAAAAAAACAGTACAAACGATTACTTATTTACCACACTTTTTATCATCTGTAATTATTGTAACAATGCTTCAAAGGATACTTGCTCCAAATACTGGGGTATTAAACCAAATCATTGGTGCAATGGGAGGGGATCCTGGTACATTCTTTTTAATGGAAGCAAAATATTTCTTCAAAATTTTATTTTCAATGGATTTATGGAGAAACATTGGTTGGGATTCTATTATTTATTTAGCAGCAATTACCTCAGTAGATACAGCACTTTACGAAGCAGCAGAGATGGATGGATGTTCTAAACTTAAGAAAATTTGGCATATTACATTACCAAGCATTAGAGGAACCATTGGATTACTCTTTATTATGGGGGTAGGTGGACTACTTTCTTCAGGATTTGAGCAAATCTACTTATTAAGGACACCAGGAAATATGGCTTTAGCAGATACACTAGATACATTTGTTGTACGTATTGGTCTAGCAGGTGGACAATTTGGCTATGCAACAGCTATTGGTTTAATCCAAGGTATTGTTGGACTGATACTTGTTATTATCTGTAATAAATTATCTAAGAAGTTTACTGAAGTAGGATTATGGTAAATAAACAAAGTAAGAGGAGGGAATATAATGAAAGGGAAATTATTTAGATCTATCTTAGCAACAACTATGGCAACAACCTTATTAATAGGAAGTCTAACAGGATGTTCACAAAGCGGTGGTGAGGCAAGTTCAGATGTAGATACAAGTGATAAACCAGATACTTGGATTGCAGATCGTACCATTACGATTCAAGCTTATGTAGATGATATTGGTTATTCACTTCCTGATGATTTAAGCCAAACACCCGTTATGCAAGAAATTAAAAGACTCACAGGTATTGATGTAGATATTCAATATACACCTGGTGATGATGATGCAACAGTGCTTGCTTCACATCTTGCTTCAGGTACTATTCCAGATGTTGTTGTCACTTACTTAAATGACTCATCAAGACCAGAATTCTCATTACTTCTTAAAGGTGCAAAAGAAGGGATGTTTGCAGATGTAACAGAGTATATGAAAAATTCAAAAGTATATAGTAAGTATTTAGAAGAAGGTTACCTACCTAATGATGCCTATAAAAATATTACTTTCAGAGATGATTTAGACGGAGCATACATTATGCAACTTGCTATTCCAGCAGTGGATAGATCTTTAGAGTACAATCCAGCAGAAGAATATGTAGGAGGCATGTACATTCAAAAAAGAATTGTAGATGAACTTGGAATCAATCCAGGTGAGATTAGAACACAAGAACAGTTTTATAATTTATTAGTAGATATTAAAAATAGTGGGTTTAAAGATGACCATGGTCAACCAGTATATCCATTAGGACCTAAGTACTGGGGAGGTTCAAAAGATACTCTAGATTATATCGTTCGTGGTTATAACTGGGGAGTAAGTGATGGCTATAATATTGATACAGATGGAAAAATCAAACATGAAGTAGAAACAGATTATGTTTATAAAAAAGTGAACTTTGTAAGAAAATTATTAGCTGAAAATTTAATGAATCCAGAGTTCTTTACAATGGATGGTACACGTGCAGCAGAGGTATCAGAAACACATAACTCAGCTATTATTGCAGACGTACATAACTACAAAGAGATTGTTTATCAAACAGGTGAATGGGTACCACTAGGGCCACTTGATGACTATACAGGAGATAATGCAAAAACTGTTCCTGGTAAAACTGGCTATGGGGCTTGGGCAATTTCATCAGAAGCAGAAAACCCAGAAGAAATCTTTGCGTTTTTTGATTTCTTATCAACTCACCAAGGGAAACTGTTAGGTAATTATGGGATTGAAGGAGTTCACTATGATATGGTGGATGGCAAACCTGTAGTAAAAGAAGAAGTATTAACTCATTTAAATGCTGGAGATACAGACTGGTTAATCAATAATGTTGGGGCATCATTTGGGGGAGCAGGTGTCGTATTTTGGGAATATGTGATGACAGACATTGACTGGCTTGAAGAATGTGGTGAAAGTCGTCCTGGTGCATCTTTAGGAGGTGGCTTTGAAGGAGCAATTAAAGTGGCTACAGATTATCCTTATAAGAAAAAACTTGTACCAGGATTAAAAGCAACAGCATATCTTTCAGCAGAAGGTTTAGAGGATGTAAAAGCACAAATGTCATTACTGGATTATAAAGAAGTGCTAGTGCAAGCCATGTATGCAACAAGTGATAAAGAAGTTGAAAGCATTATTGATGGTTTCCGTAAACAAATTCAAAAAGCTGGTTTAGAGCAATTTAGAGACTATTTAACACAAGTTTATACAGAAGATAAAGAAAGCATTAATTTCTATCCAGTGAATTAACTATTATGTCTCTGATACTTGTTATCGGAGACATAATAAATATAGAAAGGATTAGGAAGACATGGAAAAAGAGAAGAAGGTAAGTAAGACAAGAATTAAAAGAAATTTAGGTGACAACCTTATTCAAGCATTTATATATATTGCTGTTATCATGTTGTGTCTAGTTATTATAATTCCTTGTATCAATGTATTAGCCTTATCCTTTAATGATGGTGCTGATGCAGCAAAAGGTGGTATTTATTTTTGGCCTCGAGTATTTACTTTAGATAACTATAAAGAAGTATTTTCAGATGGGAAAATTATGAAGGCTTATGGTATTACTATTTCTAGAACGGTAATAGGGACATTATTGACTCTAATAGTTACAACACTCGCAGGATATGCACTTAAAAAGGAAGACTTACCAGGTAGAAAAATCATTACAATGCTAATTACTTTTACGATGTTATTTAGTGGTGGGATGATTCCAACTTATATTCAGTATAAAAATCTAGGTCTACTCAATACGTTCTGGGTATATGTTATTCCAGGTATGGTAGGGGTAACAAACTTATTAATGGTTAGAACATTTTTCGAATCTATACCAGCTAGTTTAGAAGAATCTGCTATGTTAGATGGTTGTGGTTATTTTAAAATTTATACACAAATCATGTTACCACTTAGTAAGCCAGTGATTGCAGTAGTCGGTTTATACACAGCAGTAGGGCATTGGAATGATTGGTTTGCAGGAGCATTTTATATGAGATCTAGCAAGTTATGGCCAGTACAAACTGTACTTCAGCAAATGTTATCAAGAGCTATGGCTTCGTCACAAGAAGTTCAAACAGCCTCTCAAGCGATTGCACAAGCTAATAGTGCTGTAACTTCAGACTCACTTAAAATGGCAGCCGTTATAGTAACAACAGTACCCATTCTTTGTATTTATCCATTAGTACAAAAATACTTTACAAAAGGTGCTATGCTTGGTGCCGTTAAAGAATAATAAAAGCATAAACAACTTAAAACGAAAAAAGTGGGGCGTTGCACAAGGTCTAGTTTAGCGCAACGCTCCTTTTTCATATGAGATATTAAAGAAATAAAGATAAGGAGTACAAGAATGAAAAGATGGGATGTCTATGTCTATGGTGATATTAATATCGATCTTGTCATTCCTAAGGTAGAACATTTTCCATTACCAGGACAAGAAGATGTTGTGGAAATTATGAATACTTATGTGGGTGGTGGGGCTGCAATCTTTACATTAGGAATTGGTAAGTTAGGGCTTAAGCCTGTATTTCAAGGAACAATTGGAGATGATTGCTATGGACAGTTCATTAAAGAGGAGTTCTATACAAAAAATGTAGATGATACACTGCTTACTATAAGCAAAGAGAATAAAACAGGTATTTCAATTAGCTTTACTAATGAAAAAGATCGTTCTTTTCTTACTTATAGAGGAACAAATGATGAGATTGACTTATCTAAAATAGATATGAAAAGAGTGAAAGAAGCACGTCACATTCATTTAACAGGTTATGCAGGAAGCAAAAATCATAATCAGTATTTAGACCTACTAAAAACAGTAAAGTCTATGGAAGAAGTCACAGTATCTTTTGATGTAGGCTGGGATGATACTGGTGAATGGTATCAAGGGATTTATGAGTTATTCCCTTATATAGATATACTCTTTATGAATGAGGTAGAGGCCATTCATTACAGCCGTAAGAAAGATGCTAGAGAAGCTATTTTAGACTTTTCCAAATCTTGCACATTAGCTGTTGCAAAACTTGGAAAGAAGGGCGCTATGGCTGTTAAGAAGGGCGTTGTTTATGAAGCAAAAGCTTATACTGTGCAGGCTGTGGATACAACAGGTGCAGGGGATTCCTTTAATGCAGGCTTTGTTTATGGTTTCTTGAAAGGAAAAGAAGTAGAAGAATGCTTAAAATATGGAAATGGATGTGGGGCATTATCTGTTACGCAGTTAGGTGGTAACACAGGTTTTCCAGTAGAAGAGGCATTGGTAGCGTTTATTTCACAGCAAGATAGGGAGGAAATCTAATGAAAATAGCAGTTATTGGAGGAGCAGGTGTTCGTACTGTTATCTTTGTAAATGGACTATTAGATAGATATAAAGGTTTAAATATTGATAAGGTAGTACTTTTTGATATAGATCAACAGAAACTTCAGATAATAGGTAAGCTTTGTAAACATGTGGTTAAGCGTAGAAATGAAGATTTAGTAATAGAGGTAGCAAGCGATGCCGTAGAAGCTATTACAGAGGCAGATTATATCGTAACAACACTTCGAGTAGGTGGAGACCATTCAAGAGTTATTGATGAAACCATTGCATTAGAGACTGGTGTTATTGGTCAAGAAACAACGGGTGTAGGTGGCTTCTCAATGGCAGTACGTACCATACCTGTGCTTGTGGAATACTGTGAACTGATTAAAAAGCATGCACCTAATGCCTGGGTTTTTAACTTTAGTAATCCTTCAGGTCTTGTGACACAGGCACTTAGAAGTAAGGGATATGATAAGATTATAGGTATTTGTGATGCACCAAGCAGCACTAAATTTCGTATGGCAAAAGCTTTAGATGTGAGAGAAAAAGATTTATATGTAGAGTTCTTCGGGCTGAACCATCTTTCATGGATAAAAAGTGTGAAAAAATATGGCGAAGAAATACTAGATAAACTGCTCCGTGATGATGAATTCTTAAAAAGTATTCAAGAGTTTTCTATGTTCGATCCGGAATTACTTAGACAAATTAAATTTTTACCTAATGAGTACCTTTACTATTATTACCACAGAGAAAAAGCTTTAGAGAATATTCTTAAATCAGGTGCTACAAGAGGTAAGACAATAGAAAGTATAAATATACAAATGATGGAAGAATTAAAACATATGAATATAGATAAGCAACCTGAAGAGGCACTTCAAACTTTCTTATACTATATGGAAGTTAGAGAACGTTCCTATATGAGTATTGAAACAGGTAGTGATAAACAGGCTGAAATTGAAAGAGGCAATTTACAAGTACCAGACGGAATAGGGTATGCAGGTGTCATGTTAGATTGTATTGAAGGCTTGCAAAGTGAAGAAGGTAGATACCTTGTGCTCTCTGTACAAAATCAAGGATGTATAGAGGGATTAGAGAGAGAAGATGTCATTGAGGTAACATGTAAAGTTTCGAAAGAGGGGATACAGCCTGTACCAATAGGAAGTGTACCAGAATATTGTAATGTACTTATTCATGCCATTAAGCTTTATGAAAAGCTCACAGTAGAAGCTATCTTTACGCAATCTAAAGATAAAGCGATACAAGCATTAACATTGCATCCACTTATCAATTCTTACTCACTTGCAAAAGTACTTGTAGAAAAGTACAGTCAAGCATATGGAGGACTTTTTGAATAAGTGTTAATAGTATAAAAATTAAAGGAGAAAAGCCTATGCTATTTGATTTTCATAATAAAGAACGTATCAATCATTTAATTGAAGAATTAGAAGAATTAAGATATCGTAATCTTCATGAAATTCATGCATTTGAGTGGTATGAAGATGATGGAACAGTAGGGAATAGACAACCACAAGGTAAGCCAACAACTGTAGGAGTAGGTTTTAGATGGAAAGGTTGGGATCAATATAACTGGTTATGTACTAAAATCAGTGTGCCAGAAGAACTGAAGGATGAAGAAGTAATCGGACTTTTTGACTTTGGTGTGCCTAGTGGAACGGGTAACAATAGCCACTTTGAAAGTTTACTTTACTTAAATGGAAAACCTTATCAAGGCGTAGATGGTAACCATAAAGAAATTTTCTTAGAAGTTGGCACAAATGGTTTAGAACTCGATCTTAAATTCCGTGTATGGTCAGGATTAAGTGGTGGGGGTGTACCTCATGATATGGCTATGGAAATTATGCGTGCCCAGTTTGGGGTATTAGACCATCCAACAGATGACTTGTATTTCTTAGCACGAAATGTACTAGAAGCTTATAGTCTACTTGATGATAATAACGAATATAAAAGATGGCTATTAAACGAACTGGTTCAGACTTTTCGTCTTGTAGACTATACAGAACCCAAGTCACAAGCATTCTATGAAAGTATGAAGAAAGCTTATGACTATTTAAGTAGTAAAATGGATGGACGTGGTAAACCCAATGTGAGTGTAAGTATGCTGGGACATACACACATTGACGTAGCTTGGCTATGGAGACTTCGTCATACCCGTGAAAAAATAGCAAGATCATTCTCAACAGTAAATCGTTTAATGGATAAATATAGTCATTATAGTTTCTTACAATCTCAAGCACAGCTTTATGAGTACATTAAAAAGGATTACCCAGATATTTATGAGCACATTAAAAAACGTGTTGCAGAAGGGAGATGGGAACCATCAGGAGCTATGTGGGTAGAGTGTGACTGTAATGTCGTTTCAGGTGAATCACTTGTAAGGCAAATATTAGTGGGAAAAAATTTCTTTAAAGAAGAGTTTGGTTATGAGAGCGAATTCTTATGGTTACCAGATGTATTTGGATACTCATGGGCAATGCCACAAATTCTTAAAAAATCTGGTGTGAATACATTTATGACTACTAAAATTAGTTGGAATGATATGAACAAGATGCCATATGATACTTTTATATGGAGAGGTATGGATGGACGTGAAGTGACTGCACACTTTATTACAACAACAGATCAAGGAGATAGCTACTATACTTATAACGGGGATACAAGACCTTATGCAGTAAAAGGGGTATGGGATAATTATAGTAACAAAGATACCAATAACGACCTGATTATTTCTTATGGTTATGGAGATGGGGGAGGTGGTCCAAATCGTGATATGCTCAAAACCATTTCTACGCTCAACAAAATACCAGGTATTCCAAGTGTAAAAGTAGAAACAGCTACAAGTTACTTTAGACGATTAAATGAAACAATAGCCAAAAATGAAATGAATGGATACTTGCCAGTTTGGGATGGAGAACTTTACTTAGAATTCCATCGTGGAACTTATACTTCTCAAAGTTACAACAAACGTATGAATCGTAAGATGGAAAGCTATCTTCGTGATACAGAAATGATGAGTGTCATTGCTAACAAATTAAAAGCATTGCCTTATAATAAAGAAGATATTCTAAAAGCTTGGAAAATTGTACTTTGTCATCAATTCCATGATATTTTACCAGGCTCATCTATTAAGGAAGTATATGATGATAGCCGTGAAGAATACGCACAGGCTAAAGCCCTTCTAGATAATGTCATGGAACAAGCGGAAAGAAGTCTTATCAAAAATGAAGAAAATACATACACCGTATTCAATAATAGTAACTGGGTAAGAAATAGCTATATTACCCTATCGGATGGAGCAGAGGGAGATGTGTTTGTAGATGAAACAGGAAAAACTCTTAAGAGTACAATAAAAAATGGAGAAGCTACAGTATTTATACAAGGCATGAAACCATTTGCTTTCGTTACAATTAGGAAAGAGAAAAAAGAAGTAAGGGAAGATACTCAAATTTTAAAGACACAAAAAGTAGAAACACCTTACTACAGCATTGTGTGGAATGAGTACGGCCAGCTGACTAGTATTTATGATAAGGAAGCTCAGCGTGAAATCTTACTAGAAGGGGAAAAAGGAAATGTGCTCCAAGTCTTTGAAGACAAACCACGTTGCTTTGATGCTTGGGAATTAGAGCCAACTATTGATCTTAAGAAAGAAGAAGTTAAGGATTTAAAACATGTAGAAGTGAAACAAAATCAATTAGGAATCTTTGTAGACTTTACATGGCATTATCATAAATCAGAGATTAAACAAACCATGTGTTTATACTTTGATAAGAAACGTATTGACTTTAGAACTAAGGTCGAATGGCAAGAACGTCAGAAACTTTTAAAAGCAGCATTCCCTGTAAATATACGTGCTGTAGATGCAAGATTTGATATTCAATATGGTAATATTAGGCGACCTATTACAAGAAATAATAGTTGGGAGGCAGCTAAGTTTGAAGTGATTGCACATAAGTGGGTGGATTTAGCTGAGACAGGCTATGGTGTAGCTCTTTTAAATGATTGTAAATATGGACATGACATTAAAGAAAATGTCATGCGTATTTCACTCCTTAAATCAGCAGTAGATCCAGACTATAGTGCAGACTTAGGAAGCCATACCTTCACTTATGCTATCTTACCACATACAAAAGAGTGGTATGAATCAGAACTTGAGCAAGAAGCATTTGACCTTAACAATCCATTGGTAGCAATTAAAGGTGTATGCGAGGATATGAAAGGTTCACTCTTTACATTGGATAAGGAAAATGTGGAAGTAGACTGTATTAAGCGAGCTGAATATAGTGACCAAGTGATTATGCGTTTCCATGAGTATATGGGTAAACGTTCTATGGTAACAGTAGAAAGTAGCTTGGATGTGGAAGGCTGGCAAGAATGTAACTTAATGGAAGAGCCAATAGAAAAGGTGAAACAAGATGCTATTACAATAGAAATTAAACCTTACGAAATCAAAACAATTGCAATCAATCTAAAATAGTCTATGGGAGGAAGCAAAAGATGCAAATGAATCAAAACACAGTATTAACTTATAATCAAGAAACGGAATATGTGGTGATTCCTTACTTAGAAGAAGTGAAGAAAGAAGAGTTAAAACTTTTGCTTCCAACTTTAGAGGATAAATTGCCCTTAGATGTTTTGATACAAGAAAACAACAAACCTATAATTTATATGGAAGAAACTTGGGTACAATTTGAGTTTCTTCCCATTAAAAGAGAGCAAGTAAACCCTATAGAAGATATAAGAAAAGCGTTTAGCAGCTTTGGAAAATCTAATAAGCATAATTGTCAAATTCTATTTAAACACTTACATATAGAGGGGATAAAAGAAGAAGAACTTCTTCAAGTAGCTGTTCAAGCTTTATTTGAAGGGGCTTATACTTTCAATAAAAAAGCACTGACAAAAGTAACAAGTGAAAATATCTTCTCAATGAGGGAAGCACTAACAGATGAAAAAGAAGGACTAACAATTACGATTATAACCAATATAAAAAGTAGTTTATGTAAAAAGGCAATTAAAAAAGGAATGACCTATGGAAAGGCTATTAATCGTGCACGGACTCTTAGTAACCTTCCTAATAACTATCTTCATGTTAAAGAATTTAGTAAATATGCTAAAGAACTAGCAAAAGCCTATGGTCTGGAATATGAAGTTTTAGGAGATGAAGAACTTAAGGCACTAAACTGTGGTGGAATTCTTTCAGTAAATGCTGGCAGTGATGAAGAAGCTAATTTAATTGTTCTTAAGTACAATGGAGCAAAGAATAAGCATCTAAATGCAATTATTGGAAAAGGGGTTATGTTTGATGCAGGTGGTTATCATCTTAAGTCTTTGGAAGGCATGGATGGCATGAAATATGATATGTGTGGTGCAGCAAATGTACTTGGAGTAATTGAAATTGCAGCAGCTTTAAAATATAATACCAATCTTATGGTTGTGATACCTGCTGTAGAAAATATAATAAATCAAAATGCAACTAAAATGGGTGATGTGATTACAACTATGTCGGGTAAAACAGTAGAAGTCTGGAATACAGATGCAGAAGGCAGACTGATTTTATGTGATGCATTAACTTATGCCATCAGACAAGGTGCAACAAAACTTATAGATTTAGCAACACTGACCTATTCTTGTCAAGGTGCTTTAGGATCAGAAATTTCGGGAATTTTTTCAAATTGTGAAGCGTTTTATGAAGCATTTCTTAAACATGTAAATAAGACAGGCGAGAAAGTGTGGAGACTCCCACTTGATGCTATTTACCATAAATTATTAAAAAATACAAAGACAGCTGACCTTATTAACTATGCACCAGGATATGGAGCAGGAGCAAGTGTGGCAGCTTGTTTCCTAGAAGAGTTTATAGAAGGGAACTTACCTTGGATTCATTTAGATACAGTAGGTACAGCTGTATGTAGAAGTGAGAGTGAAGATAGAGAAAAGGGTGCAACAGGTGTTCTTATTAGTACAATAGCTTCCTATCTAGAAAACTAATGGGAGAAAGAAAAGGGGGTCACAATGAAAAACTATATATTTGATACAATCATTTCAAAAGAGGTATTAGAAAACTACTTAGCACGTTCAGTATCAGCAGCATTTTTTATTCATACAAAAACCTTAGAAGATGACTTACGTGCCCTTAAAAATATGGGAGTTAAATTCGTAGGTCGTGCTTCTGGTATTTGGGAGCCAGATGAATGTGATGAAGAGCACTTTAGAAAATCTAAATATTTAGCAGATAGGGTACATGAGGTAGATCCAGAGATTATTTTACAAGCTTGTATCTTTGAAGCCGTGTATCATTATGAAGATCATTTTAAAGTACCTACTTATGTATTTGAAGCTTTTGGATTACCAGTAGAAGATAGAGGTTTTTGTGTTAAAGATATGTTATTTCAAGAAGAACCTAATGGTTTTATATGGGAAAATGAAGGTGGTATTCCAGATCTTAACCGTCTGGAAGCTAGAATGTGGTTTTACTACCGAGCAACACGTTATATTGATGCAGGATATGAAGCGCTTCATATGGGGCAAATCCATCTTTATACAGCAAATGATCGTGGTATGAAAAAGATGCAAGAGTTAATGCAAATGATTCGTGATTATGCTAAAGTACATGGAAGACGTCACCTTGTACTTATGGATGCGCATAGTCATGGTATTAGTATAGGTGGTAAGCTTTTACTAGATTATCATGCTATGCCATTTACAAGAGTACCTCTTCTAGACCGGGAGGGGGAGAAACTTGTTATGGTACGAGAAGGCTTTAGTGAAGGTGGAGAAAACCCGAATGGATGGTCAGCAGAGGCTATGCCATTTCTCATGGAGTATGATAACTGGGGTGGGAAAGTATTAGATGATTTTTCTAACTATACCTATGAAGAGCGAGCATGGAAGGACTGGTGGGGCTATGATCAAATTGGTTGGTTCGCAAATCAAGATCAAGAAGGCCAGCGACATTTTCTAGAATATACTTATAAATGGACAGCAATTAACAATCCCAATGCTTATTTTGAGGTTCCTTTTAGAAGAACATTAAATAGTGCAGCTGTTAAGATGAAACGAGGAGATAACGGAGAGTGGGATATACAAGATTATTATCAAATTAATACTAAGAGTGCTGCGTGTCCAATGGGCTTTAGCCAAGAAGAAACCATTAAAGCACTTTGGGAAACTGGAGATAGATTAAGAGAAAAAGCTGCTAACCCACCAGATCTTATTCATTATGGGGCTCATGAAGTATATGATGAAGAAACAGGGATGAAACTTCCAGAAAAAGTTGTTGTATATGGTAGTTTCCAACCTCATGTGGGCGCAGTGAAAAATGATTCTAATAGTGAAGTCACACGTATGTACTACATTGGAAATAATACTTATGTACTTTCAGTGGTTATGCCATTTGCAGGAGAGTTTGATTATGCTGTTTCAACTTATGGAACTTTATCGGCAACTTACTGTTATGATACTTATCCAAGAAGTGGATCATCTAATAAAGGGACTTTTAAGATCACAAAAGATAATACCGTTGTACGTTTTAAATATAAGTTTATGGATCATGTAGTGAGTATTGAACTATTTGAGGACTAAGTAGAGAGAGGTAAAAGTGATGATAAGCATCTTACGGTATCTAGAAGAGTTTAATTATGCTTCTGTTTTAGTACGACTAAGCTTGTCAGTTATTATAGGTGCGATAGTAGGTGCCGAGCGAGCGACTAAAAGACAAACTGCAGGCATACGTACCTTTGCAGTTGTCTGTTTAGGGGCAACACTGGCTATGGTTACTAATGAATATTTATGTATACGTAGTGGGGATATAATAGATGCTTCTCGTATGGCAGCACAAGTTATAAGTGGTGTAGGTTTTCTAGGGGTAGGAACCATTATGGTGACTGGTAAGAATCAAGTAAAAGGTCTTACAACAGCTGCTAGTCTTTGGGCAGTAGCGACTGTAGGGATTGCTATAGGTGCAGGTTTTATTTATGGTGCCTGCATAGGTTTTATGCTGATTATGGTGGTTGTAAAAGTGTTAGAAAAAGCGAGCAGATATCAAGAAAATCATAATCGTATTCTTGAGATTTATATGGAGCTTAGCCCAGAAGGTGGCATGAATGGGGTAATGGCATACATTAAATCTAAAGAGTTTGAAATTCGTTCCATGCACCGAGAGGGTCAAAAGACCTTTAATAGTGAAGATGTAGCAGTTGTCATAGAGTTAGATTTAGGTACAAAAATAAAGCATAATTGTATTCTGCTAGAACTAGAAAAAATAAAAGGATTACATTATGTTGAAGAAATTCATTAATCTAATTTGAAGATAGGAGAAGAAGGATGTACTTAGCAGATTATCATATGCATTCCAAATACTCTTTTGATGGTCATGAAGAGATTTTTGACATATGTGAAGAAGCAATTAGAAAAGGGCTTAAGGAGATTGCCATTACAGATCATTATGATATGTTTAGAGATAAAAAATATAGTCGAAAACTAGACTTAGAAAGTTTATGTGAAGAGATTGAAAAA
This sequence comes from Cellulosilyticum sp., assembly GCA_029851645.1. GTDB lineage: Bacteria > Bacillota > Clostridia > Lachnospirales > Cellulosilyticaceae > Cellulosilyticum. The sequence continues at coordinate 14,495 of JARKVN010000072.1, forward strand.
GCTAAAGAAATCTATTCCGATAGGCTGATTGTAAGATTAGGTGTAGAAATTGGGCAACCACAAGCGTCACCAGAAGAATATCAAAGTTTTCTTTCAAAATATAACATGGATTTTATTATAGGATCTATACATAATTTAGAAGATGCTCTTGATGTGGGTGAGTATGATTTCTCCCAAGTAGATATTTGTAAAGTGTATGAGAAGTACTTAGAGTATTTAATGGAGCTAGCTACATATTATGACTTTGATGTCATGGGACATATTACTTATCCTATGAGATATGTTTGTGAGCAGTTAGGGATTTATCCAGACATGAATCACTTTAAGGAACCTATTGAAGCCCTTTATAAAATACTTATTAGTAAAGGAAAGGGGATAGAAGTGAATACTTCTGGATTTTTCCAAAGAATAGGAAGGCCTATGCCTGATTTAGAATTAGTTAAACTATATAAACAATGAGGTGGTGAAATTATTACAATTGGCTGTGATGGTCATAGATTAAAATATATTGGATGTGCTGTTCAAGAAGGTTTAGAAGTAGTAAAAGCAGCAGGGTTTAAAACCATTACCACTTTTGAACAAAGAAAGCCTATCTTTAAAACTATATAAAATCATCAAAGAAGGTGTTTAAAATGTATAAAATAAAGTGCATAAGCTCCCTCAATAAAGTATTTCCATGGCAAGAACCTGTTGAAGATTTAGAGGATGTAAAACTATCTGCTTTTTGGAATGAAGTTTTATCTTTTCAATGTGCTTATTATGGCGAAGGCGAAGTACCACATTATGTGACATTAAAAATTGAATCAGAGCTAGTAGATTATATACGTGTTAGAGATATTGTACTAATGCCTTCTAGATATCCTTGTGGTATAGAAAAAGATGAGAACTACTTAGAGACAAGACCAGGATTATATCCAGATTTATTAAAAGAAAATAAAAACTTAATGGTACATGTGGTACCACAACAATGGTCAAGCCTTTTCATAGATGTAGAGCTTAGAGGTGGTATAAAGTCAGGAGATTATACAATTAAGCTTATCTTTGAAAGTGAAGAAGGTGAGGAATTAGTCCATGAACAAATAGAACTTCGAGTTTATGAAGGCAGATTGCAAGAGCAAAAGATTAAGCATACAGAATGGTTTTATGCAGACTGTTTAGCAGATTATTATAAGGTAGAAGTATGGTCGAAAGAACATTGGAACATTTTAAAGAACTTTATATCCCTCTATGGAAAAAGAGGGATGAATACAATTCTTACCCCCATCTTTACACCCGCCCTAGATACTGCCGTAGGTGGAGAGCGTACAACAACTCAGCTAGTAGATATAAAAATAGAAGAGGGACATTATATATTTAATTTTGATAACTTAGATAGGTGGATTAACTTGTGTATGGAATGTGGCATTGAGTATTTTGAGATGGTGCATCTCTATACACAGTGGGGCGCTAAATATACGCCGAAAATTATAGCAACAGTAGATGGGGTGAAGCAAAAAATATTTGGGTGGCATAAAGCTGCTACAGATAAAACCTATAAAGCGTTTTTATCTAAGTTTTTGCCTGAGCTTATTACTTATTTAAAAAATAAAGGATTACAAGGGAAAGTTTATTTCCATATTTCTGATGAACCAGATGAAGGAGATATAGAAAGTTATATTCAAGCCAAAAAACAAGTAGAAGAATATGTAGAAGGGTTTCCTATTATAGACGCTCTTTCTAGATATGCCTTTTTTGAATCAGGTGCTGTAGACCATCCTATTCCAGGAACGAATCATATAGAAGATTTCTTAGAAAAAGAGGTGCCTGGTCTATGGACTTATTATTGTAGTGCACAAAAGGTAAAGGTGAGCAATCGTTTCTTTTCTATGCCTTTAGCAAGGCTAAGAATGATAGGGGTTCAACTTTATAAGTTTAACATTGAAGGTTTTTTACATTGGGGATTTAATTTTTACAATTCACGTTATTCTCTAAAGCGTATTAATCCTTATGAGGATACAGATGCAGGAGCTAACTTCCCTTCAGGAGACTCCTTCTTAGTTTATCCAGGTGAAAAAGGGATACCAGAAGAATCTATTCGACTGATGGCTCTTTTTGAGGCTATGGAAGATATTTGTGCGCTTGAAACCTTAGAAACCTATACATCAAAAGAGTATGTAGTAAGTATTTTGGAGGAGGGACTAAAAGAACCTTTAACTTTTAGTAACTATCCTACATCTTCTAAGTACTTATTAAAACTTAGGCAAAGAATCAATCAAGAAATTAATACTCATATGAATGGGTGCTATGATGAAAGATAAGATGATACAAAATAAAAATCACATAGCCTTTATAGGATTTGGCATATGTATGATTGTTTTAGGTGCCAGTGATAGTTTACGTGGTATCTTTTCACTTGTATTCCAAAAACACTTTAATCTATCTACAACAGAACTTTCTTTAATTGTAACAGTAAGTTACTTAGGAAATTTGATTTTCTTATTATATGGAGGAAATTTGCTTGATTGCTTTAATAAGAAGAAAGTATTTCTAGTTACATTGGGAGTATGGATGATAGGGGCTCTTTGTTTTATAATTGGAAAAAGTTACAGTATGTTATTAGTAGGGATGTTCTTGTGTATGGGTGCCTCTACCTTAATGAATACAACCATTAACATTTTAGTTCCAGTTATCTTTGCATCAGCACCAGGTTTAATTGTAAATATACTTTTTTTTATACAAGGTATTGGAACAAGTAGTGCACAAAATATAGTCGGTAGAGTGGCTGTAAATATGATGAATTGGAAGATGGTAAATGGCGTACTATTAGGTGGGGCACTAATAGGGATGATAGTTCTCTTGTTCTTAAACATACCTTTAGCAATAAAAAAGAAAAAAGAAACTATTTCTTATAAGGTTATTTTAAGAAACCCAGCCACAGTCTATCTTATTTTAATATTTGGCTTCTACTTTGTAGCAGAACATGGTATGTTAAATTGGTTTCTGATATATGGCGTTAATGGACTAGGATTAGAAAGCAATAAGGCAGCAGGAATACTTTCTATTTTCTTTGGAGGTATAACATTAGGAAGACTTATTTTTGCACCTATTGTGCAAAAGATAGGAGTAGAAAAAAGTGTTGTAACCTTTGGAGTAGTTGGAACCCTACTTTATACCATAGGTATAGGCGGTGGTAGAGGGACTACTGGCATGTTAAGTAGTGCAGGTTTTGCTTTTTCTATTTTATATCCGACTATGGTACTTATGATACAAAAATACTACAAAGAAGATTGCATTGCCTCAGCAACAGGTATGATTATTAGTGTAGCTACATTATTTGATATTGGATTTAATTTAGTTTTTGGAAAAGTAGTAGATTGGCTAGGCATGAGATCTGCATTTTATATATTACAAATCAGTATGATTTTATTTTTTGTCTGTCTTATTTTCTTATGTAAAAAGATTAAAGGAGCAAAAATAAAGGAAATATAAAATGGAGCTGTCACATTAAGAAATTAGTGTGCAGCTTTTTTGGTTTGACGATTTGTCAAGTTAAGTGCGACAGCCCCATTTTTATGATAAGGAGAAAATATAACAAATGGTAATTTCTACCTTCTAGAGGATGAGTATTTCACTAAATTTAAAAATGAACATTTAATGAAAAATAAAGAGTGTATTGATGGAGTAGAGCATAATAGACCCTGTTATTATGCTTTTAAAGATGATGAAGATAATAGAATTTGGTGGATGATTCCAGTATCATCTCGAATAGAAAAGTATGAGAACCAATATAATAGAAGTATGCAAAAATATGGATTATGTGATGCAATTAGCTTAGGATACTTAAAGGGAAATAGAACAGCCTTTCTTCTACAAAATGTCCTGTAACTGAAAGATACATATTAAATGAATATAGAGACGCTCAGACTAACGATATAGTTGCTATACCTAATGACTTGAAAAAAGAACTTAATGCAAAAGCACGTAAAATAATACGTTTGGCTAGAAAAGGGACATTACTATGTTTTACTAACATTATTACAATGAGAAAGGAATTAATAAAAGCTTTAGAAGAGACGTGAGATGTATGGTTATACAGTATGTAGCCTCATCTACATGAATTAAACCCTCGAACTTAAAGAAATCTAGGTTCGAGGGTTTTGAAATTTTTACAGAAAATTACTGAGAATACTATACTAGAAAGAATGACTAATTTTGTGTATTCTCATTACCAGTATTTATGGAGTTACCTCTAAAGGAACAGTCTTTCTCATAGAGCTTAAATAAGAAGTACTTTATTAGGTCGTATGGTTTAGAATAAATTGCCCCATTTCGATAGCACAGTCTTCACTTTGTGGATAGACTCCGATGTAGTCTATATAGGCATGCCCCAAACCTTTGTATAAAATAGTAGTAGTTTCAACACCAGCTGCTACTAACTTTCTTGCATAGGCTAAGGTTTCTACTTTTAGAAAATCATGTTCACCTACAGTAATAAACGTTGGAGGCATATTAGGATTAACTTCTAGATAAGGCGTTAAATATTTGTTTAGGACCTCTTTGGTACCTAGAAACTGACCTAAGGCATTGGATGCTCCATTAAACATATCTAGACTCATATTGATGGCCGTTTGATGTTTAGAATAGATTTCATATTTTTCTTTAGTCCATGTGGAGTATTCATCTTCAACACCGCCCATGTTGACTGTAGGGTAGAGGAGCAACTGTCCTTTTACCATATGAAGATCATTATCTAAATCTTTGTTGGTACAGTACTGTGTTAAATTTCCGCCAGCACTATCTCCAGCAACAAAGATATTTTGTGGATCACCTCCATGTTCTAAAGCATGAGCGTAAATCCATTTTAACCCAGCATAACAGTCTTCATGCCCAGTTGGGTAGGGATGCTCAGGTGCTAGGCGGTAATCGATAGAGAAGGCTAAAATATCTGTATGCTCAACAATTAATTTGATTGCTTCATCCACTACATCAGGACTTCCACCGAAGAAACCACCACCATGAATAAAGTATAAAATAGGTGCCTTTTGTTTGAGTGTTTCTGAGTGATATTTACGGATAGGGATTTGATAGCCATCAGATGCTGTAACATAGTGTGTTGTAATAGCTATTTTCTTTTTGACAATTGGAATACTTTTAACCTTGTTGAACATATTACGAAGTATTCTTAGGGTTTTAGGTGATGAGAAGTCCATTGGACCCAGGATTTTGGGGAGGAATTTCATCATAAGTGCCATTTTTTTTGTATCTTTGTACAGCCTAGGATCCATTGCGCCTGCTATATCACAGTCAGGTATTTTTTTGACTAATATATCAATACCATTTAGAGATTGAATAGCTTGACGTTCTGCTATTTGTTGTAATAATAAACCTGAATATTTTCGTTCCATAGTTTGATTTCTCCCTTTTTATTTTTTATATATTTGGTACTATAGCCTGTTGTTCCATGAATGACAGATTATAATATTAAGTGCGACACATAAAAAAATACTCATAAGTAAATTTCGTAGTGTAGAATGAAGTTACCACACACCATCACAACACCATCACACACAAAAGGATCTACTTATGAACTATAACCATCTTACTACATTTGAGGGAAGTCGTATAGAACTACTTCATCAACAAGATCATTTTTAGAGAGAAATAGATAAGATAGCATAAATGATTTAAAAATAATATTTACAAACGACAAATATTTTAATAACATAATAGTGATTAATTATGATCCGACAGGGAAGGAGATTTTTCTCCTGACTTTAGGATGCGTTCATAAGAGTCGTTCTAATCACATGAGGGTACGTCCCGAATGGAAAGGCGGTGGACTATTATTTAGTATGTTTATAATATTCCCATGCCTATTGGTATGGGGATTTTTTGTGAAATGGGGTAGTGGTGAAGATGGAAACAAGAATCGCATTAATTGGTATTATTGTTGAAGACTATACACAGACAGAAAAACTTAACGAAATTTTACATGAATATGGGAAATATATAGTTGGCAGAATGGGGATTCCTTATAAAGAAAAAGGTATTGGAATTATTAGTGTAGTAATAGACGCTCATAATGATATCATAAGTTCTTTATCAGGGAAGATCGGGATGCTTAAAGGAATCAATGTAAAGACGATTTATTCAAAGGTAAGTGTAGACCAGTAAAATAAAATGATGATACATAAAAGGATATCGGTTACATATGGAGGTTAAGATGTATAATAAATTTTCTAAAAAAGCACAAGAATTTATAAGTGATGAAGAAATACTAGATTCTATAAAATGGGTACAAGAAAACGTAAATAATAAAGAATTAATTAAGGAAGTTTTAGAAAAGGCTAAAGAAGTAAAAGGTATAGAACATAGAGAAGCTCTTTTATTACTAGAATGTCCTTTTGAGGATTTAAATAATGAAATGTATGAGCTTGCTAAATACATCAAAAATAAAATATATGGAAAAAGAGTTGTATTATTTGCACCAATATATCTTTCAAATTATTGTGTGAATGGTTGTGTTTATTGCGCGTATAGCTATAAAAATAAGAAAATTGCTAGAAGAAAATTAACTCAAGAAGAAATTATAAATGAAGTTAAAACCCTTCAAGATATGGGACATAAAAGACTTGCTCTTGAATTAGGTGAAGACCCCGTTAATAATTCCATTGATTATGTTTTAGAAAGTATCCAAACGATTTATAGTGTCAAACACAAAAATGGTGCTATAAGAAGAGTAAATGTCAATATAGCAGCTACAACTGTTGAAAACTATAAAAAATTAAAAGAAGCTGAAATCGGGACTTATATTTTATTCCAAGAAACTTATCATAAAGAAAACTATGAAAAGCTTCATCCATTTGGTCCAAAGCATAATTATGATTATCATACAGAAGCTATGGATAGAGCTATGGAAGCTGGTATAGATGATGTTGGAATAGGTGTTTTATTTGGACTAAATATGTACAAATATGATTTTACTGGACTTTTAATGCATGCTGAGCATTTAGAAGCAACTATGGGGGTTGGACCTCATACAGTCAGTGTACCTAGAATAAAAGATGCGGATGATGTAGATAGCGCTGAGTTTAGTGATGCAATATCTGATGAGCTATTTAAAAAGATTATTGCGATTTTAAGAATTGCCATGCCATATGCTGGGATTATTGTTTCAACAAGAGAATCTCAACAAGTTAGAGCAGAAACATTAGAAGTAGGGGTTTCTCAAATTAGTGGGGGTTCTAAAACAAGTGTTGGAGGATATACAACAGCACCTGAAGAAAAAACAGAGCAGTTTTCCATTACTGATGAAAGGTCGCTTGAGGAAATCGTAGAATGGTTATTAAAACTCGGTTATGTACCTAGTTTTTGTACAGCTTGTTATAAGGAAGGAAGAACGGGAGATAGATTTATGCAATTAGCCAAATCAGGACAAATCGTTAATTGTTGTGATCCTAACTCTCTTTTAACCTTAAAAGAATATGCTCAAGATTATGCTTCAGAGCAGACAAAAAATATGGCTGAGGAGATTATTAAAGAGGAATTAAATCATATTCCACATCAAAAGGTAAAAGGCCTTACAGAAAAATATTTAAATTTAATCTCTGAAGGTGAAAGAAACTTTAAATTTTAAGGAGGAGTTAATTTGGATAAGACCCCAAGAGGAGAAAGAAAGCATATAGCGATTTTTGGTAAAGTGAATACAGGGAAATCCTCATTAATAAACTTTTTAACAAACCAAGAGTTATCAATCGTTTCTGATAAAGAGGGGACAACAACGGATCCCATTTATAAAAATATGGAAATCATTGGACTAGGGCCTTGTACGCTCATTGATACAGCTGGATTTAATGACTCAACAAGTCTAGCAGATGAGAGAATGAAAAAAACAGAAATAGCTTTATTAAAAACAGATTTAGCGATTTTAGTGTTTACAGAAGAGCATTTTGATGACTTTGAATATGAAGCTCAGTGGATAGAAAAATTTAAGAAATTAGAAATCCCTTTTATATGTGTCATTAATAAAGTAGATTTAATCAAAGAAAAAGATATACTAGCCACTAAAATCTTTAATGACTTTAATATTCACCCTATCCTTTTAAGCTGCAAAGATAAAATGGGATTTGATGATTTAATTTATAGCATTAAGAAGAACTTTGAAAATGATGTGGACTTAGAGATTACAGGAGAACTGGTTAAAGAAAATGATTTAGTTTTACTTGTTATGCCTCAAGATAAACAAGCGCCTAAAGGCCGTATTATCTTACCTCAAGTTCAAGTTTTAAGAGAACTATTAGATAAAAATTGTACTATTGTTTCAACGTCTAATAAAGACATTTCTCATGCTTTAAGTCAGTTATCTAAAGTACCAGATGTCATCATAACTGATTCTCAAATTTTTAGGGAAATCTATAATCAAAAGCCAGATGGCAGTAAGATTACATCATTTTCAGTACTGTTTGCAGGATATAAGGGAGATATAGGCTATTATTTAGAAAGTGTTAAAATATTAGACCATTTAAAAGGTGATGCAAACATCATCATCTCTGAAGCCTGCACACATAATGCAATCGATGGCGATATAGCCAGAGAAAAAATACCAAATCTCTTAAGAAAGAAGTTTGGAGATGGGATTAAAGTGAGTGTCATTACGGGAGATAATTTCCCAGATGACTTAGAAAAATATGATTTAATCATTCAATGTGGTGCATGTATGTTTAATAGAAAATATGTGCTTAATAGAATCAATATGGCGAAAGATAAAAAGCTTCCTATGACCAACTATGGCATTATAATAGCTTATTTAACTGGAATATTGGATCATGTACATATTTTAAAATAGTTTAAGTTAAAAAAGGAGGGATTTTTTTGATAAATGATATTTTAAATAAAGAACAACTCAGTAGAGAGGATTTAATAACTCTGTTACAGTTAGAAAAAGAGGATGAGCTTCAAGCACTTTATGAAAAGGCCTATTCTATAAAAGAAAAATATATTGGTAGAGTTTCTCATTATAGAGGTCTTATAGAATTTTCGAATTATTGCATAAAAGATTGTAAGTACTGTGGCATCAGAAAAAGTAATCCATCAGTAGATAGATTTTCGATGAACAAAGATGAAATATTAAAAATGGCTCAATGGGCATTTGATAATCAATATGGCTCTTTAACTTTGCAATCTGGAGAAAGAACAGATAAGGCGTTTGTTGATTTTGTGACAGATGTGATTGCATCTATAAAAGAACTTTCTAAAGGAAAACTTGGAATGACTCTCTGCATGGGAGAACAAAGTGAGGAAGTTTACAAAAAATGGTTTGATGCTGGTGGACATAGATATTTACTTAGAATAGAAACGACTAATAAAGAACTTTATGAAAAAATACATCCACAAAATGAATTGCATTCATTTGAAAAGAGAGTATCTTGTCTAAAAACATTAAGGAAAGTCGGTTATCAAGTTGGAACAGGTGTTATGATGGGGATACCAGGTCAAACTATTGAAGACTTAGCTGATGATATCCTATTCTTTAAAAATATGGATATTGATATGATAGGTATGGGACCTTATCTCGTTCATAAAGATACACCAATAGGTAAAGAGGCTATAGAGCAAGGTTTTGATACAGAGGAGAGTAAAAAATATCGATTTCTTTTAGGACTTAAAATGATTGCTGTTTCAAGACTATATTTAAAAGATGTTAATATTGCAGCAACAACAGCACTACAAGCCTTACATCCTCTGGGTAGAGAGAAAGGTATTAAAGCTGGTGCCAATATTCTTATGCCTATTATAACATTAGAAGATTATAGGGAAAAATATCAACTATACAACAATAAACCTTGTATAGATGATAATGCAGATCAATGTAGAGCTTGTTTAACAAGGCGTGTTATGAGCGTGGGTGAAAAAGTTGGATTTGGTGAGTTTGGAGATTCAAAACACTTTTTTAATAAAAAATAAAACTTATAAGGATAGACATTAACTAAATAAATATTTAAGGGTTGAAAGTTGCGTTTTTTTGTAATAAAATGGTCAAGGGAAGTCCCCTTTGTAAGTAGTTTATGTCAAAAATTGGCGCTCATACAAAAGGGACTTTTTTCTATATTTTTTTGCTATAAGGAGTGGTGAAAAATGAAGCATTTATTTACAGAAAAGGTTGTACCAATAGAATCGGATAATAAGGCTATACAGATAGACTATGAAAAATGTATCAAGTGTGGTCTATGTAAGCGTGTCTGTGAAAAAGAAATAGGGGTTGCTAATTTCTTTGATTTGGAAAAAACTAATGACATCGCAATATGTATCAACTGTGGGCAATGTGCTCAAGTTTGTCCAGTAGGTGCTATAACTCAAGTTGAAGATATACATAGAGTAAAAGAGGCACTAGAGGATAAAAATAAGATTGTTATCTTTAATACAGCACCAGCAGTTCGTGTGGCATTAGGTGAAGAATTTCAAATGGAAGCTGGAAGTTATGTTGAAGACAAGATGGTTCATGCACTTAGAGAATTAGGTGGAGACTATGTATTTGATATTACATTTGGCGCTGATATGACGATTATGGAAGAAGCTAATGAGCTTGTACAAAGAATCGTTGAAAAAAATGAAAATATACCACAGTTTACAAGCTGCTGTCCAGGATGGGTTACATTTGTAGAAACTTTCTATCCTGAGTTACTCAATAACCTATCTACTGCTAAGAGTCCAATTGGTATGCAAGGTGTAACTGTTAAAACATACTTTGCTAAAAAAGCAAATATTGATCCAAGTAAAATTGTAAATGTTACAATCACACCATGTACAGCTAAAAAGTTCGAAATAGATAGACCAGAGATGAATGATTCAGCGAAATTTAATGATATAGAAGATTTAAGAGATAATGATATTATCATAACAACTAAAGAACTAGCTAAATGGATTAAAGAAGAAGGAATAGACTTTGAAAATTTAGAAGGTTCTAAGTTTGATAATTTGTTAGGATTAGGTAGTGGTGCTGGAGTTATATTTGGTAATAGTGGTGGTGTAATGGAGGCTGCTATTAGAACTGCATATCATTCTATAACAGGTGAAGATCCAACAGGGGAACTTTTAAACTTTGAGCCAGTAAGAGGATTAGAAGGCGTAAAAGAAGCATCTATAACAATAAAAGATATCCATTTAAAATTAGCAGTAGTACAAGGAACTGCTCACGCAAGAACATTAATTGAAAAGGTAAAAAATAAGGAAGTTGATTATGACTTTGTTGAAGTAATGGCTTGTAAAGGTGGTTGTATCGGTGGGGGCGGACAACCTAAAACGACAAAGGTAATAAATGATAAAATCAGACTTAGTCGTATAGAAGGGCTGTACAATAAAGACGAGAAGTTAAAGATTAAGTGTAGTTACCAAAATCCAGATATCCAAGCAGCATATGGAGAGTTTTATGAAGAACCGTTATCACATCTAGCACACGAACTTTTACACACATCATTTGATTCGAAAAAACATATGCTAGGTCTTGATAATGAAGAATCAATATCTTCAGATGAAGTGATGTAAGATATTTTTAATGCGCCTTATAACGAGTTAATGAAA
>JARKVN010000079.1 GCA_029851645.1 Cellulosilyticum sp.
AACATTGTACTAATGGTTAATACAGCAATATCAAGATTGAAGAAGTAAACAGATAATAAGATGATGAAGGCATTAATAGCTAATGTGACGGTAGCCATATTAATAGAAAAATATTTATTGATAACTTTAGCAATAATATCTGTACCACCTGTCGAACCATCTGCTCTAAATATAATACCTGTTCCGATTCCGTGAAGTAAACCAGCGACTACTAAAATCGAAAGTATATTATTAGTAGGAATCGAAAGGCCATTTGTAATTTCTAGCCAAAAAGAAAGCATAAGCATACCAAATAAGCTATAAGCTAAGTAGGTTTTCTTTAAGAAAAGAATGCCGAATATAAAAATTGGAATATTAATAAGGATAACAAGAAGACTGACTTTAAAGTCAAATAAAAAGTGCAAGAGCATAGCAACACCATTGACACCGCCACTTAAAAGACGGTTAGGTAACAAAATACCATTAGTTGCTATGGATAACAATAAGGTTCCGAGGATGATACTAAGTATTCGTTTGAAGTTAAAGAATTGAGGTTTCATGATATTCTCCTATAGCTTATTAAAAATAATCAATTATTAATATAAGATAGAAAGGCTTATTTAGCAATACATTTTTATAATATGAGTAGGTAATAATAGGAATATAAGAAGGAGCTAAAAGTGAGGCGTTTTATCTTTTACTATAAAGTATGTTATAATAAGGAAAATATACTAGTAAGGGGGCAGAGAAAGTGAAGATATTAATAGATGTGCATACCCATACCATATCTAGTGGGCATGCTTATAGTACAATAAATGAAAATATGCAAGCTGCAAGTGAGAAGGGGCTAACGGCTTTAGCCATAACAGATCATTCGCCAGGTATGCCAGGGAGCACACATTTATTTCATTTTGCAAACTTAAAAGTCATTCCAAATGAATTACATGGGGTCAAACTGTTAAGGGGTGTAGAAGCTAATATTATTAACTATGAAGGTGAGATTGATATGCCAGAAGGAATTTTATCTTCATTAGATATGGTTATTGCTAGTTTGCATCCACCTTGCATTGAGTTTGCTGATGAAGAAACAGTAACAGCATGTATTGAAAAAGTTATGAAAAATCCTTATGTAAATATCATTGGGCATCCTGGTGATAACCGTTATCCTATGAATTGGGAACGTATTGTTAAGGCGTCGAAAGAAACTGGAACTTTACTAGAAGTTAATAATGCCTCTTTAAAACCAGGGAGCTTTAGGCCGGGTGTAAGGGAAAATCTAATTATGATACTTAAGTATTGTAAGCAATATGAAGTGCCTGTTGTGCTAGGCTCTGATGCACATTTTTATACAGCTATTGGTGAATTTAAAGAAGCAATCGAGCTACTTGAGGAGATTGATTTTCCGGAAAACTTAGTGCTTAATACCAATCCAGAAAAGCTTATGACGTTGATTGGGCAAAAGAGATTGAAATAGAAAGTCTATTACTATACAATGATAAAGTAAATAGGTGGTAGAAGGGCGTATTAAGAATGAATTCTAAGATTAAAGATGTATCAACAGATAAACTGTTTAAAGCTATTTTAACTTTACAAAGCGTAGAGGAATGTTATGCATTTTTTGAAGATATATGTACAGTAAATGAAATAAAAGTGCTTGCGCAACGCCTAGAGGTGGCAAAAATGTTGGAGGAAAAAATGACCTATCAAGAGATTCAACAGATAACTCATGCATCAACAGCAACAATTAGCAGAGTGAATAGATGTTTAAGTTATGGTTCAGATGGGTATAAATTAATACTAGGGCGTGTAGGGACTGAATGAACAAAATAGCGTATTAAAAGAAGGAAAGGGTGCTTTTATAGCACTCTTTTTAAAAGTTAAAGGAGAAGAAGGAATGGATTTTACAAAGGGTCTTAATGATAAACAAAAAGAAGCTGTTCTTCATACGGAAGGGCCGCTACTTATTTTGGCTGGAGCTGGTTCAGGTAAAACAAGAGTATTAACGCATCGGATAGCACATTTGGTTGAAAATAAAGGGGTAAAGCCTTGGTCTATTTTAGCGATTACCTTTACCAATAAAGCAGCAAAAGAAATGAAAGAAAGAATAGGCAACCTTGTACCTCAGGGAATAGTAGAAGAAATGTGGGTGAGTACATTTCACTCAATGTGTGTGCGTATTTTAAGACGCTATAGTGACAGGCTAGGTTATTCTAGATTTTTTACAATTTATGATACAGCAGACCAGAAAACACTCATTAAAGAGAGTTTAAAAACATTAGATATTAATGAGAAAAACTTCCCTGTGGGTGCTGTTATGGGAGCGATTAGCAGTTATAAAAATCGCCTAGAAACACCAGAACTTGCTACAATGAATGCAGGTGAAGATTACAGGGCGAAACAAATGGCTAAGATTTATACAACCTATCAAAATAAATTAAAAGAAAATAACTCAATGGATTTTGATGATTTATTAGTCAATACGTACTTACTTTTTAAAGACCATGTGGATGTACTAGATTACTATCAGAATAAATTCCAGTATATTTTAGTGGATGAGTATCAGGACACCAATGGTGCACAATATAAATTAGTAGAGATGCTTGCTCAAAAGCATCAAAACCTTTGTGTAGTAGGGGATGATGACCAGTCTATTTATGGGTGGCGTGGCGCAGATATCAACAACATTCTTGGATTTGAGAAGGATTTTAGAAATGCCACAGTGATTAAACTAGAGCAAAATTATCGTTCAACTAAAAACATCTTAGATGCAGCCAATAGTGTTGTGGCACATAATAAAGGAAGAAAAGCTAAAAGACTTTGGACAGAATGTGAAGCAGGTGAAGGGATTTCTATTGTACCAACAGTTAATGAGTATAAAGAAGCAGAGACCATTTCAGAATGTATTATAGATGCCATTGAAAAAGGTGAGAGGGAGTATAAAGATTTTGCTATTCTTTATCGTACCAATGCACAGTCCCGTGTACTGGAAGAAAAATTAATTACAGGTTCTATTCCCTATCGTTTATTAGGAGGAACAAGGTTCTACGAACGTAAAGAGATTAAAGACCTTGTAAGTTATTTAAAAGTTGTGTGTAATACAAAAGATGATATTGCAATCAAACGGATTATTAATATACCTAAAAGAGGAATTGGGGCGGCTAGTATTAATAGTATCTCTGAATATGCAGAGCGAAACCAGATGGACTTTTTAGAAGCAGCAAGGCTTTGTAAGGAGATGGGCATATTAGGAGCAGGGCCTAGTCAAAAGGTATTAGCTTTTACGGCTTTAATTGAAGATTTACAAGAAATTGCACAGGAAAATGATGTACAAGTTTTACTTGAAGAAATTTTGGAACGTACAGAATTTAGAAATCATATTCGTATGACAGAAGGTGAGACGGCAGAAGACCGCTTAGGCAATATTGATGAGTTAGTTTCTAAAACGATTCATTATATGGAGTCAGCAGAGGACCCTAGCCTAGGAGAATTCTTAGAAGAAGTTGCATTAGTCGCTGATGTAGATAACTATGATGAAAATAGTAACTCAGTTGTTCTTATGACACTTCATAGTGCAAAAGGGCTTGAATTCCCAGTTGTTTTTATGCCAGGGGTTGAAGAAGGACTTTTCCCAAGTTATATGAGTCTTACAGAAGGTGATGATAAGATTGAGGAAGAAAGAAGGCTTTGTTATGTAGGTATCACTAGAGCAAGGGAAAAGTTATTTGTACTTTATGCGGATCAGCGTACAATGTTTGGGCGAACCCAATATAGCACACCTTCAAGATTTATTAATGAGATGCCAAGAGAGGTAACGAATCTAGCTCGTTTAGATAGAGAAAGAATAGAAAGACCTAGCTTCGTAGGAGGAAGTTTAGGTAACTTAAGTCAAAAACGTAGTTTTGAAAGTAGTGAAAGCAGTTTTGGAGCCAAAAGAAGTTTTGCAACTAAGGTACCAGAAAAGCCAGGACTCCCAAGTTTTAGAAAAACAAGTTCTCTTTATGGCATGGGGAAAAAGTTAGAAAATATTCCAGGAACAGTTGAAAACTTTAGTGTAGGTGACAAGGTCAGTCATATTAAATTTGGAAAAGGAATGGTTGAAGCAGTAAAGAATGAAGGAGCAGACTGCTTTGTTACGATTTCATTTGAAAGTGGAGAAACAAAACAACTAAGTACTCGCTTTGCCAAACTGAAGAAATTATAATAAGGAAATCACAGAAACTGTAAAAGAAGCAGAAGCTTAAAGTGAGGTGGAATATGAAAGATCACAAAATAGAACGTATGAAGGAACTCGTAGCTGTATTAAGTAAGGCCGCATTTGCCTATGAACAAGAAAATCGTGAAGTGATGAGTAATTATGAGTATGATGCATTATATGATGAACTCAAGCAGTTAGAAGAAGAAACAGGGACTATTTTAGGAGGAAGTGTAACGCAAAAGGTTGGGTATGAAGTGGCAAGTAGCCTTCCTAAAGTCACTCATCCCAAACGTATGCTTTCTTTAGACAAAACAAAAGAAATATCTAAGCTCAAAGCATTTTTAGGAGAAGAGGAAGGCATTCTTTCATGGAAGTTAGATGGACTTACCATAGTTTGTACTTATGAAAATGGAAAACTTGTAAGTGCAGTAACTAGAGGTAATGGGACAATAGGGGAAGAAATTACAAGTAATGCAAGAACTTTCAAGAATCTTCCTCTTTCTATAGATGAAAAGGAACGTTTGGTACTTCGTGGAGAGGCGATTATTACTTATAGTGATTTTAATCAGATTAATGAAAGCATTAGTGTAGAGGAGAATAAGTATAAAAATCCTCGTAATTTATGTAGTGGTAGTGTTAGACAATTAAACCCGGAAATCACCGCTAAGCGTAATGTAAGATTATATGCTTTTACGTTAGTAGAAGGTGGTCCCAAAGTAGAGACAAAAGAAGAACAGCTCAATTGGTTAAGTAAAAAAGGCTTCCAAATAGTAGAGTATAAAAAGGTAACAGCTGATACGGTTGAAGAAGCTGTTGAGTATTTTGCACAAAATGTTGCAAGTCAAAACTTTGCTTCGGATGGTTTGGTACTTACTTATAATAATTGTGCTTATTCAGCTGCATTAGGAGAAACGGCTAAGTTTCCTAAAGATTCTATTGCATTTAAATGGAAAGATGAATTAGTAGAGACAAAGTTATTAAGTATTGAGTGGAACACTTCAAGAACGGGACTTATTAATCCAGTCGCTATTTTTGAGCCAGTAGAGATAGAGGGAACAACGGTAGAGCGTGCTAGTGTGCATAATTTAAGTATATTAGAGGAATTACAGCTAGGGATAGGGGATTATATTACGGTTTATAAAGCGAATATGATTATTCCTCAAATTGCAGAGAACCTAACACGAAGTGGTAAGATTGATATTCCAAAGTGTTGCCCAGTATGTGGAGCGCATACAGAGATTAAGCAAGATAAAGAAACCAAAACTTTAATTTGTAGTAACAGTAACTGTAAAGCACAAAGGTTACGTGCCTTTACTCATTTTACTACAAGAGATGCGATGAATATTGAAGGACTATCTGAAGCAACAATTGAAAAGTTTTTAGAAAGAGATTATCTAGAGGACTTTACTTCTCTTTACCACTTAGACCAATATGAGTCGGAAATTATAGAAATGGAAGGCTTAGGAAAAAGGTCTTTTACTAAGCTAATGAAGTCTATAGAAAACTCTAGAGAAGTGGCACTTGCGAATTTTATTTATGCATTAGGGATTGCACAAGTTGGTTTAGGGACAGCTAAACTCATTTGCAAATATTTTAATAATGATTTAGATGCTATGATGAAGGCATCTCAAGAAGAGTTAACAGCAATTGATGGAATTGGTCCTGTTATTGCATTAGAATTTGCTAAATATTTTAGCTTAGAGGCAAATCAAATTATGGTGAAAGCTTTGGAGCGTGAACTTGAGTTTAAGGTAGAACGTAAGGCTCCTGTAGAGGATTCAAAAATTATGGGTAAAACCTTTGTTGTAACTGGCGATGTACATCACTTTAAAAATAGAAAAGAGCTTCAAAATAAAATTGAAGAACTAGGAGGAAAGGTAACAGGTTCAGTCAGCAAAAATACAGATTATCTTATTAATAATGATAGTGAATCTGGTTCAAGTAAAAATAAGAAAGCAAAAGAACTAGGTATTCCTATTTTAAAAGAAGAAGCATTTTTAGAATTAATTAGATAAAAAAATGAATATCGAAATAAAAGCTTTATAAAAATAGAAGGGTAACCGCCTTGACTTAGTTTTTTAAGTCAAGGTGGTTTTTTTAGTAAACGTAGAAAAGTATAGGAGAATTAAAAAAGTATAATCGAACGTTTTTTAGTTATGGTTAAAAAAAGTTCATATTTTTTATTAGAAACACTATTATTTTGTAGAAACTTGTGTTAAGATAATAGAGAAATATAATATTTTCAAATCCATTAAATTCGTCAAGATACAAGCTGCAGGACGGGAAACCTGGTTCATCTATCATAGGTCGGGGTATCTTAAACACTATTTATTGGAGGGCTTTAACATGAAACAAACAGTTAGTAATTTAAAACAACTTATTCGTGCAGGAAGGGGAATTGTGCCAGCACATACTGTCATTCGTTATGGGAAATTAGTGAACGTTATGACAAGTGAAGTTTATGATGCAGATGTGGCTATTTATGAGGATACAATTGTTGCTGTAGGTGATGTGAGCGATTACATCGGAGAAGAAACAAAGATAATTGATGCATCAGGTAGATATCTAGTACCTGGTTTAATTGATGGTCATATACATAGTGAATGTAGTAAACTCAGTATCACAAGCTTTGCTAAAGCTGTTGTACCATGTGGAACAACAAGTATGATTTCAGGACTTGATGAGTATATTTCGGTTGCAGGGCTTGAAGGCTTACAAGAAGTATTTGAGGAAATTAAAGCTAGCCCACTTAAAGTATTCTGGGGAGCACCTTATAAAACACCTTATACTTTTCCACAATCTACAGTAGCTTTTAACTTTACTAAAGAAGTACATCACACAGTACAGCAATGGCCAGAGTGCTTTGGTGTATGGGAAACAGTACGTGAGTATATTCAAGAAGAAGATGAAGATACATTAGGAGCTATTGAGCAAGCTGCTCAAAATCGTCTTCCTATCTTTGGATGTGCCCCAATGGCAAGAGGTAAAGAGTTAAATGGTTACCTTTGTGCAGGAATTAGATTAGACCATGAAAGTTATGATCATGAAGAGGTTGTAGAGAAAATGCGTAAAGGGATGCACATGCTCATTCGTGAGTCTTCAGTCACACATTTTCTTGAAGAAAATATTAGAGCGGTAACAGAAGTTAATCCAGCCCTTGCACGTCGTGTAAGTTTCTGTACAGATGATGTAACAGCAAGTGATGTATTAGAAAAAGGACACTTAGATAACCTTGTGCGTTTAGCTATTAAAGCAGGTGTTGAGCCAATGACAGCGATTCAAATGGCTACGATTAATAGTGCAGAAGCTT
Organism: Cellulosilyticum sp.; assembly: GCA_029851645.1. Lineage (GTDB taxonomy): Bacteria > Bacillota > Clostridia > Lachnospirales > Cellulosilyticaceae > Cellulosilyticum. The sequence goes on from JARKVN010000079.1 coordinate 7,485, forward strand.
ACAGAATTGATCACCTTGTAGGTTCTATCTGTCCAGGTAGACTTGCGGATATTCTTTTAGTAGACAGCTTAGAAAACTTTAATGTAGAAGCAGTTATGACTAATGGACGTCTTGTAGCAGAAAACGGTAAGTTAAACTATGAGCTTAAGGCGCCAGCTAGAAGTGCTATGCTTACAAGTCCATTAAAATGTAAAATGACAACTAAAGAAGATTTTGAGTACAAAGTGGCTATAAAAGAAGGTAAAGCAAAAGTGCTTTCTATGGATGTTAAAGGACCTTTTGTACGTAAAAGAAGAGATGTTGTTCTTGAAGTAAAAGAAGGTATTGTACAGCCAGATACAGAAAATGATGTATTAATGGTTTCAGTACTTGAACGTTTTGGGCGTAATGGTAATAAATCATTAGCGTTTTGTTCAGGATGGAAACTTAAAAAAGGTGCTATGGCATCGTCAGCAGCACCAGATGATAATAATATTATTGTAATGGGAGCTAGTGCAGAAGATATGTCTATTGCAGTTAACCACCTAATCGAAAATGGTGGTGGACAAGTGGTTGTGGCAGATGGGAAAGTGATTGACTTCCTTTCATTACCAGTTGGTGGGATTGCAAGTGATTTAGAACCAGCAGAAATTGCAGAACGTGAAACCTTACTCAATAAAGCAGCTAATGAACTTGGATGTGATTTACCAGAACCTCTTATGTATATGTTCTTCTTACCAATCACAGCTATTCCAGACTATGCTATTACTGATGTAGGTCCAGTAGATTGTATTGCATTAACTACTTTTGATCCTATTTTAGAACTTATGGAAAATTAAATAATACAAGATGAAATGATTTGAGATTGAAAAGTAGGAGGGAACTGGAATGGAAAAGCAAAAATTAAAAAAACTTATTGATGTGTCAGCAGGTCGTGTACCTGCTGACCTAGTAATTAAAAACTGTAAAATAGTAGATGTTTACAATGGGAGAATTGTTGAAGGGGATATTGCACTATGTGATGACTTAATTGCAGGGGTAGGTCAATATGAAGGCGTACATGTGGTGGATGCAAAGGGACAATATGCAGCACCAGGATTTATTGATGGTCATATTCATATTGAGTCTTCCTATGTCAGCCCTGAGGAACTAGGAAGACTAGTTGTGCCTCATGGAACGACTACTATTATTGCAGACCCACATGAAATTGCCAATGTATGTGGCATTAAGGGTGTAGAATATATGGTAGAAGCTGCAAAAGGAACAGCACTGGATATTCAAATGATGTTACCTTCTTGTGTACCAGCTACACCTTTTGAGCATGCGGGCTCAGTAATTGATGCAAAGATTATGAGAGAAAATATTAAAAGGGAGGGGATTCTTGGAGTTGGAGAATTTATGAACTTCCCAGGTGTTATTAATGCAGATGATGAAGTACTTGATAAATTGCTTGTGGCAATTAATGAGGGGAAAGTCATTGATGGACATAGTCCAGGTGTATTTGGAAATGGGCTTAATGCTTATGCAGCAGCAAGAATCCGTGCAGATCATGAGTGTTCTACAGTAGAGGAGATGCAAGATCGTATTGCTCGTGGTATGTATGTACTGCTTCGTCAAGGTTCAGCTTGTCACAATTTAAAAACATTAGCTAAAGGGATAACACCTTTTAATAGTAGACGTTGCGTACTTTGTGCAGATGATTGTCAACCTAAGACCATTTTAAGTGAGGGACATTTAGATCATCATTTACGTATATGCCGTGAAGAAGGCATCGATCCAATTACTGCAATACAAATGGCAAGTTTAAATGCTGCAGAGTGCTTTGGATTAAAAGATAGAGGAGCTATTGCTCCAGGACTTAGGGCGGACATTGTATTAATAGAAGACCTTGAAAGATTTAAGGTAGAACGTGTATTCATTTCAGGAAAGCAAGTAGCTTCAGAAGGAAAATATGAACTTCCAGTAGAGCGTCATGATATTAGCAGTACTAAAGGAAGTTTCCATGTAAAAGATTTCTCAGTAGAGAAACTAAAGCTTCCAATTAACTCAAATAAGGCACATATCATTAATATTTTGCCAGGTGGAGTTGTCACCAGCAAAGAAGTAGCAGAAATTACACGTAACGAAAGCGGTGAATGGGTATATAATCCTGAGCAAGATATCGTCAAAGTAGCAGTAGTGGAACGTCATCAAAATACAGGTAATGTAGCGGTAGCACTACTTCAAGGTTATGGCCTTAAAGAAGGGGCAGTGGCTCTTTCAGTAGCGCATGACTCACACAATATTATTGTAGTAGGGATTAAGGATGAGGAGATGGCACTTGCTGTAGAACAGCTCATTAACCAAGGTGGAGGAATTGTACTTGTTAATGCGGGAGAAGTATTAGAAAGTATGCCAATGCCAATAGCAGGTCTTATGAGTGATCAAAGTGGTGAATGGGTAGATAGAACCTTAACGCGTATTCATAAAGTAGCTCATGAAGTGCTTCATATTAGTGAAAATGTAGAGCCAGTTATGACACTTTGCTTTATGTCACTAGCAGTTATTCCAGAAATCAAACTAACAGATATGGGATTATTTGATGTGACAAAGTTTGATTTCATTCCAATTGAAGCTTAAAGGTCGGATAGCTTTAGATGCAAAATAAAGATATAAGAGGGAAAAATAATGAAGAATACAAAGCTTGTACCACTGTTTTCAACAGGTGATTTAGGCGGATTAACCTATACACTAACCAATAATATTGTCAATTATTTAATCGTTATTGGAACTTTATCAGGTGTACTAGGTTGGCCAGATGAACTTGTTTATGGTAGGGTAATTCCTGGCATGTCTATTGGTCTTTTATTAAGTGGGATTTATTATGCTTATATGGCTTACCAGTTATCTAAGAAAGAAGGGAGAGCCGACGTAACAGCTCTTCCTTCTGGGGTATCAACACCAGCCATGTTTGTTATTTTATATGGTGTGATTATGCCTCTTCACTACGCTTTAGGTGATGCAGAGTTGACATGGTCAGCAGCCGTTGCAGCATGTTTTATTGGTGGCTTTATTGAGTTTTTAGGTGGTTTTCTTGGACCTTATATGAAAAAACATATTCCGCGTGCAGCCCTTTTAGGAACTGTAGCAGGGATTGGGTTCATTTGGATGGCAACACAAGGGGTATTTGATGTATTTGCAGACCCAATTGTAGGATTTCCTATTTTGCTTGTTGCTATGGTAGGTGTTTTTGGTGGGTACTTATTCCCTAAAAGAATACCACCATTAGTAGTAGCTATTATCGGTGGCGTGATTTATGCTCTTGCTATTGGTCGTGCACGGATTGATTTTTCTGGAGTAGGTTTCTATATTCCAAATCCAGCAACTTCTATCGAGGCTCTTATTAATGGTTTTTCAGTTGTAGCCCCATACTTAACGATTATTATTCCAATTGAAATTTATAACTTTGTAGAAACAATGGATAATGTAGAAGCAGCCCATGCAGCTGGAGATAACTATAGTATTCGTACAGCACAGTTTGCAGATGGTATTTGTACAATGGCTTCGGCTATATTTGGTGGAGTTGTACCTAATACAGTGTGGCTTGGACACGCAGGACTTAAAAAATCAGGAGCTGGAATTGGATTTTCGTGGATGGGTGGTGTCTTTCTAGGTTTAGCAGGTTTATTCGGACTTTTTACGTTCTTTAGTGAACTAGTACCACCAGCTATTTGCGCGATTACATATTTATGGTGTTCGGTAATCATGGTTTCTCAAGCATTTAAAGCCTGTGAGGTAAGACATTATGCAGGGATTGCAGTAGCTATGATACCTCCTGTAGCAGACTTTCTTTATACACAGATTACAGGAGCAGTAGGTATTGCAGATATTTGGACAGAGACATTGTCAACAGGACTTTCAGGGTATAGCCCAGAGGTAACACAATATCTCGTTGATAATGGGGTGATGTGGACAGGGGTACCAGCTGTTAAAGCAGGTGCAGTAATTATTGGTATTATTCTTGGAACAATGGTTGTCTTTATTATTGACAAACGTCTAGATAAGGTAGGGATTACAGCATTATTTGCTGCAGCCTTAGCATGCTTTGGATTTATCCATAGTGCGGCACTAGGTTTCTATTTAACATCTCCGTATGTGATTGGATATCTTATTATGGCAGTGCTTTGCTTCATCTTACATGCAGGACGTGGTAAATGGTTTGATGCACCAGACAATTTTGAATACGTATAAAAATTAATAGAACTGCTTTGACTTAGATTTTTTAGTCAAAGCAGTTTTGGTGTAAGTGAGAAAAATTTTTTAAGTAGTGCTGGTAAAATAGACTTAAAAAGATGAGAATACAAATAATAAAAAGAGTCAGCAGTATGCGTAGTTTATAGCATGCAATAAACGGATAGGATTTAGTTTGACAGGATATTATGGGGTATAATACACTGTATAAAATACGAGATTTCAAAGGAGGATTACAATGAGTATGATGGATACAGCTCAAAAGGCAAGGAAGGCATCCATTGCTTTAGCGGCTATGGATACAGAAAGCAAAAATAAGGCATTAATGGCTATTATGAAAACCTTAGAGGAGCATATAGAAGAAATTAAAGCTGCGAATGCAATAGATATTGCAAATAGTGAGAAAGAAAAAGTAGCAGAACCACTTATTAAGCGTCTTAAATTTGATGAGAAAAAAGTACAAGATGTTAATGCAGGAATCAAGAGTTTAATTGGTTTAGAAGATCCGGTAGGAAAGGTTCAACTTCAAATAGAACTTGATGAAGAGCTCGTACTAACACGTATTGCATGTCCTATTGGTGTTATTGGTGTTATTTTTGAGTCTAGACCAGATGCATTAGTTCAGATTTCGACACTCTGCTTAAAAAGTGGTAATGCAGTCTTATTAAAAGGTGGTTCTGAAGCAAAAGAAACCAATAAAATTCTATTTGAGCTAATCCAAAAAGCATCAATAGAAGCAGGCATGCCTGAAGGCTGGATTGTACTTATGGAAAGTAGAGAGGATGTGAATCATATTTTAGCTATGGAGCAGTATATTGATTTACTCATTCCAAGGGGATCTAATAGTTTTGTACAGTATATTATGAAAAACACGAACATACCAGTTATGGGGCATGCAGATGGTGTTTGTCATACTTTCATAGATGAATCTGCAAAAATAGATATGGCAGTGGATTTGGTAGTGGATTCAAAAACTCAATATGTTGTTGCATGTAATACATTAGAAACTTTGTTAGTACATGAAAAGATAGCAGAGCAGTTTTTACCATTTTTAAAAGAAGCATTAGAGAAAAAGGATGTCCTTATTAAAGGATGTGAGAAAGTGCAGAAGATTATTTCTTGTGAAGTGGCAACTAAAGAGGATTGGCAAACAGAATATCTAGATTATATTCTTTCTATTAAAATCGTATCTGGGTTAGAAGAGGCTATTGAACATATTAATACTTATGGATCAGGTCATACAGATACGATTATTACAGAGCACCCAGCTCATACTAAGATTTTTATGACTTTAGTAGATTCTGCAAATGTATTCCATAATGCCTCTACTAGATTTAGTGATGGTTTTAGATATGGATTTGGTGCTGAAGTGGGAATTAGTACATCAAAAATTCATGCAAGAGGACCAGTAGGCTTAGAAGGATTACTGATTTATAAATACCAGTTAGAAGGTAACGGACAAATTGTATCAGATTATGCGTCTAGTCATAAAAAGTTTACCCATAAGCGACTAAAATAGACGTTCATAGAAAGACAATTTGAATAATAAAAGGGAATAATTAAAAAAATAAACAAAACTTGACGAATAACTAGTGCAAAGATAAAAAGATTATGATATAGTTAGTTTACTATATCATAATGGGGTAGGAGGAGAAAAGTTGTGGGGGAGCAATTTTTTTCAAGGATAGAAAATATTTGGCATCAACTCTGCAAGAGAATAGTCATCATCATTATTGCATGGCTAGTTCTTAGTACAGTTTTAATCAAGCTATTATTTGTATATTTTATGTATTATATTCATAAAGAAAATGCAAAAGTTTTTTATGAGATTAGTTATTCTACTTCTAAAATAGAGGAGACAGAATATACTAAACCTACAAATCAGAACTCAAGAAGTAAAATAGACATATAGTGACAGTAGGCAAATTACTTGAAGAGGTAATTTGCCTACTTTTATAATAATTTTATTTGTTTGGCATAAACATAGAAATAAAAGTTCTAACCTAAAAAATTTAAAACTTTACCTAAAAAATTTAAAAAATATGATTGACAAAAATTAAAAATATGATAATATAAGTATATCCAACGGATAATTATTATTATCTAATAAAAAATGGAAAATAAAATTATAATAAGTGGAGGAAATAGTGATGAAAAAGTATGTATGTACAATTTGTGGTTATGTTTTTGAGGGAGAGGCAGCTCCAGCAGAATGTCCAATTTGTAAAGCAGGATCAGATAAATTCGTAGAACAAACAGGTGAAAGAGTATACGCTGATGAACATAGAATTGGGGTAGCACAAGGTGTTGATGAAAGAGTATTAGAAGGTCTTCGTCAAAACTTCGTTGGTGAATGTACAGAAGTAGGTATGTACCTTGCTATGAGCCGTCAAGCAGATAGAGAAGGATATCCAGAAGTAGCAGAAGCATATAAAAGAATTGCTTTCGAAGAAGCAGAACACGCTGCTAGATTCGCTGAATTATTAGGTGAAGTAGTAGTAGCTGATACAGCTAAAAACCTTGAAATGCGTGTAGAAGCAGAACACGGAGCAACACAAGGTAAAAAAGATATTGCAACACTTGCTAAAGAATTAGGATACGATGCAATCCATGATACAGTACATGAAATGTGTAAAGATGAAGCTCGTCATGGTAAAGCATTTGAAGGTTTATTAAACAGATACTTCGGTAAATAATATACTTAAAAAAGTGAGGGGATATGTAGTAAATCATATCTTCTCACTTTTTTCTTATGGTATTATGTGAGCCTATTTATATTCACAAGAGTGTGTTTGTTTGGCTTCAGTAATTTTTTCTTGTTCAGCTGGAGGTGTTGGATAAAAACCAGCTTCATGCATAGTATTAAACACATCAAATTGAATGTCATGTTCTTCATTAAGAATATTTAAAAAGGTATTTCTAAGATTTGGATGTAAACATTCATTAGCAAAAGTATTATAATGAGTAGTTTCTGTTTTTTGTGCATCTAGTGCATCTGTTAGAAGTTCTTTATCTCCATAATTAGTCATAAGAGTCTCCTTTATTGTAGGTATTCGTAGATAGAGTTAAAATGTTGTTGGTGCTTATTAGAAATATCACTGAATTTGGATTTGAGTTCAGGATTGGTTGTAGAATCTGCTAATAATTGAAATTTCTTTACTAAATGGGCTTCTCCAGTTAATAATTCATTAATTGCAGATAATTCTTTTGCGGTTAATTGTGCCATAATGGACCTCCTTTATATAATTAACAACTGTAGTATGTGAAGTACCTAAAGAAAATATTCATGTAAAAGTGGAAGAAAAATTGAAACTACTTATAAACAGTACTTTTGGTGAAAATATTGAAATTGTTTTGGTATAAATGAACAAAGAAACAATAAGAAAAGAAATGAATGATTAAAAATAGATGTGAAAAATGATGAATAAAAACTATATATAAGCGTTAATAATGTAAAAAATTTGTGTAAAAATATTTTATTAACAATTTATTCATATAAATGTAATTAAATGTTGGTTTATTATAGGTAGATTAAAATGTTATAATCAAAGATATTTTAGGACAAAATATACTACAAACTAAATGAACCTAGAAAAGGGAGAGGAAATATTATGATTACATTAAACACAAAACTTAATAACGCTCAAGGATTACATGCTAGACCAGCAACATTATTCTGTAAAGAAGCTGGACAATTTAAATCAGATATTAAACTTGTTTATGGAGATAAAGAAGGAAATGCAAAAAGCTTAATTGCTCTTTTAGCTATGGGT
>JARKVN010000100.1 GCA_029851645.1 Cellulosilyticum sp.
TAAGCCTTTTCGTTTCATTAAAGATTACACAAGGAATTGTTGAGCCTTTAAAAGAATTAGAAGACGTAGCATTAGAAATGTCAAAAGGAAATATGCAAGGAACAATCAATTACAGAGGAAACGATGCTGTTGGAAGATTGGCTGATAGCATCAGAAGTTCTAGAGTGACATTATACACTTATATTAAAGACATTGATAGAGTAATGGATGAGTTAGCAAGAGGTAACTTTAAAGTAGATTTAACACAAGAATATTTAGGTGACTTTAAGAATATACAAGTTTCTATTGCTAAATTCATCAAAGATACTTCAGGCACCTTATCAAAAGTAAGAAATATTGCGGAAGGATTTATTGCTGAATCTGGAACAATCGCTACAAGTTCTAACGTTTTAGCTGAGAGTGCAACTGAACAAGCAGGTATTATAGAAGAGTTTATTGCACAAACAGATGTTATTGCACAAAGAATTGCTGACAATGTAAACCAAGTAAATCAAAGTACAAAAATGATTGAAACAACTAAACAAAAAGCTGGGGAAGGAAAAGCCATTATGGCTGATATGACTTTAGCTATGAAAAACATTGATGAAGCAAGTCATAATATCTCTGAGATTATTGGAATTATTGATGGTATTGCACAACAAACGAATTTATTAGCTTTAAATGCGGCAATTGAAGCAGCTAGAGCTGGAGAGTTAGGAAGAGGATTTGCAGTTGTAGCTAGTGAAATTAGAGAATTAGCCAATAAGAGTTCTGAAGCTGTAAAAGATATCGAAAATATGGTAAAACATAGTATTTTACAGGTAGCAATGGGGCAAGAAAAACTCACTGATACTTCTAAGAGCTTAGAGGAAATCAGTGAATCTGTAGAAAAAACAGATGCTATGATGAAACTTCTTATTGAGAATGCTGATTCACAAAATGATGCTTTAAGCGATTTAAATAGTGGAACAGCTCAAATCTCAAATGTAGTTGAGCGTAATGTTTCATCAGCACAAGAAGAAGCAAGAATTAGCCAAAAACTTGCAATGCAAGCAGAGAATTTAAAAGAAATGATTACATACTTTAATATTGATTAATTTTTAAAATTAAATTTAGTAAAAGTTTATAGCTCATAAGTAAATCAGCATTTACTTATGAGCTTTTTTAATGAGATCATGCTTTAATCTATAAATCTAATAGAATGTTAGTAACAGATTCTTTGTCTTTGAGTTTGTCCTCGCCATATAAGATCTGCTTTGTAAATAAGTTTGAGATAGAATTAATAAAGGGCACATTCATACAAAGTTTAACTTGTTTTTGCATATTAGAGTAATTAATAACTAGGAACTCATCTTTTTTGCAATAGTAACAAAGGTCAGCAGATGAAGTAATTAATAAGCTTGAATCCAAACAAATAGAGAACTTGGAATAATGAGTAAGATAGTCTGTAATATTTTGAAGATGTTTTTTGTACTGCTTATTAGTCAACGTAAGATCTGGCATAACACTTGTATCACAACTAGGATAATGAATAAATGGCTGCTGAGCCATTGCCATTAAATAATCTAGAGGATAAAAATGAACAATATGTTCGGCATTTAATTGACAAGTCAAATGTCTTTGGACAGACTTATAAATATTCATATAGTCTTTGATTTGTTTATCTAAATAATGACAAGATTTAAGGACTTCTTCATACAAACTAGCCTCCATAAAAAAGGGATAGGGAATAGAGGCATAGTAATAAATCTTATTATAAAGAGAAAGAGTTGTTGGAAAAATCGTAGGGTGAGTTATTAGAAATCTTTCCCAAATCTCTTTACTGCTATGTGAGGCAAAAATTACTTCTGAAAAATTTAAAATATTCTTTACAATATTAGTGTATAGCTCAATAGATATAGGGTCCGTATAGAGTGAGCCATAGCTGTAGGGAGGATGAGCTGTGAGCTGAGTAAATGTTAATAATACCATTTGGTTTTCTATAATATGAATAGAGAATGTAGAGCTTTCTAATAACGAATATGTGAAGGTTCTTATACAACAATGATTATGGAGAATAAGAGGAAGAAAATAGGAAAAGAGCTTAGTGTTGTTATAAGAAGCACATAACAAGTCTAATTTAAAGCCACGGTCTAGAAGTAAAAGGACTTTCTTGAGCCAAGCTTGTCGAAAGTCATAACAATCCATAAGCGTATCTAAAACACCAGAAAAAATAAAAGTTAATTTTTTCGGAGTATTTTCTTTTAAAGCAACATCTAAAAGGTATAAAATAGTAGCACGTTTATTTTCTTCACCTTGAATAATAGGAACATTAGCTGTATAAGAAAAAATAGTAGAGTCAGATGAAGTATTGAAAGTAGAATGAGCAATACCTAAATTAAATTCATTAGATGTGATAAATTTAATCAAGTAACTTTTGATATAGTCGTCATTAGTAGCCTCTTGAATCGTATAATCAGGATAAATGGAAGCAAGAAAAGCTTCAATCTTATTGGTACAAGAATTCTTACTTTCCATAATCATGAAATCTAAAACTTTATCAACATATTCATTACGCATATCGATTTTTCTAGAACCGTTTTTCCATTTACTCACTAAACTTCTATCTACATTGATAAATTTAGAGAGTTTAGATGGGGAAATATCTAATAAGTTTAATAAATAACCTAAACTAGAAGTTTTCATAAAATCTCCTCTATTCATTAAGCATCACAGTTTATAATATTTATTGGGATTAGTCCGTTCATAAAACCAATAATTGATTTTACTAACTTTATAAAAAAAAGTCAAGAAATAATCAAAGATGGAGATTAACCTATATCAATAAGTAGTCTCATGGTGTTAATGGAAATAAAAAAGATGACTTTCCAAAATTGAAATACATCTTATTATTCTCCGCATCTACAAATATCTGAAAACTCTATGTTTAGTTTATTGATAGAATGGTTGAGAAGTTTTTCGCTAACTTCTTCTAAGTCTTGATTAGGAATAATTTTTCTAGGAAGTTTAATGATAAATTCACTGCCTTTATTAAGTTGACTCTTGACATGAATACTTCCATTATGCATTTCAACTAAAGATTTTACAAGAGAAAGACCGATGCCACTTCCTTCTTTCTTTTGAGATAAGGCATTATCAACCTGTATAAAACGCTTAAAGATAACTTCTAATTTTTCCGCTGGTATACCAATGCCATTATCTTGAACATGTAGAACAACAAAGTCTTCTTCTAGTGAAATGTTAACACAAATGATACCTTTAACTTCAGGATTACAATACTTAATGCTATTTGAAAGTAAGTTTAATACAATACGTTCAATAAGATCTGGATCACAGGCGATATATTCCTCTTCGATTTCAGTATCGAAGATAAAATCAATATCTTTAGATTTCATATAATCAATTGTTGAACCTGCAATACTTTCAACTAAAGAAACAATGTTATAATTACCAAGTTTAATACTAAAGTAGCCATCTTCAATTTTAGTCGAATCTATGATGTTATTAATAAGTTTAAGAAGTCTGTAGGCATTTTGACACATAATCTTATGGTATTTATTTTGGTTGGGAAAGACTGATTGCATATGCTGGTTTTCACTATCTATTAATTGAAGTGTTGCAAGAATGATATTAAGTGGTGTTCGAAGTTCATGAGAAACAGTAGCAAAGAATTCACTTCGTAAATTTTCTAAGTGAACGGCATTTTCTAAATTTTTCTTTTGAATTCTAAGATTTTCCTGCTCTGTAATATCTTTAGCTGTAAAAATAGCTAAAGTTTCTTCTTCTAATTTCTTATAGTTACATTCTAATAATTTATATTCTCCATTTTTACAACGATATTCTGTTACATAGTCACGTATAGAGTCCATCTGGTTTAAATAGGAAAGTGTGGCTGATGCGGATTTACCAGATGGAGGATATTCAAGCTCTGGTAAAGTCTTGATATGTACTAGGTCATGACTTTGCCAACCAAGTACACTTTCCCATCTATCATTAACCTTAATGAATTTTCCTGTCTGAGAGTCGATGACAGCAAATAAATCAACAGTGGTTGTTAAGAAGACTTCTAATTCTGGATCGATTTTTTCTTCGATAAGCTTCTGTAAAAATGAATGATTTAAGGCTTCTTCTATAGGTCTAATGAGAAGCATGAAACAATTCATGCCGTACCAAGTTTGTGCTGTAAGTTCAATAAAGCAACGTATTTGAGGTGAAGTTTTAGTTTGTATAGAACAGCTTACAGGTTGCTTAGCCTTTAAGTAAGAAGCTAACTCACGAGCTTCTAATTCTAATAGGTGATTAATCAGTTTGCCTTTTAATGCTTCGTTTGTCGTTTTAAAGAAGTTAAGTGCTGGTGTATTAGCAAATTGAATACTACCATTAGGGCTTATGATTAATAAGATGTTATCTAAGTGATTGAGTATATTTTTCATAGTTAAACCCCATAGAAAGAATATTTTTGAATATTTAAATTATATTATGTAATAAGGAAAGTGTCAAATAAAATAAATTACTGAAAACTAGTCAGTAGTAAAACGACTATGCTATAATAAGTAAATAACATCTTAAATATAAGTATTCTTACTGATAAGAAATGCAAAAGGGCATACATTTGGGAGAGAGGATAATGTTTGCATATGAAGAAATAAAACAACTTAATGATTTAGAAATGTTGGTCTATGACTATGTCATGAAGAATAAGAAACAAATTACATTTATGACAGTACGAGAACTGGCAGCTGCCGTTCATGTATCTACTGCTACAGTTGTTCGTTTTTGTAAAAAGATGGGGTGCGACGGATATACTGAGTTTCGTGTGAAATTTAAAATCTATTTAAGTGAATCTAAGGAAAAGAAACCTCATCATGATATTGATGAGATTTTGCATTACCTGCAAGGGGTTAATACGCCTCTATTTGAAGAAAAGATGAGAGAAGTAGTAGCTACGATTCAACAAGCAAAAAGAGTGATTTTTATTGGGATTGGAACCTCTGGGGTACTTGGAAAATATGGTGCAAGATACTTTTCCAACTTACGTAAGTTTAGTCAGCATATTGATGACCCCTATTATCCAGTTTTAGAAGATATGTATGAAAAAACAGTAGTTATTGCTTTGTCTGTGTCAGGTGAGACCTTACAAACCATTGAACTTGTAAATCGTTTTAAAGAACATAATTGTCAAGTCATTGCTATTACAAATAAAGCATCTTCTACTTTAAGTAAAATATCAGATTTAACTTTATCTTATTTTGTATCAGAACAAGTTATAGAAAATGAACTCAATGTAACAACACAGGTACCAGTTATATTCCTAATAGAAGCTATAGGGAGAAGATTATAGTCGTATTTAAAAATAATCATTTAAGAATAATATAGGAAGCTAAAAGTTTAGGTTGCTAAAAAATGCAAAGCCTAGGCTTTTTTTGTTTGGGTTAAAAGTATCATTTACAAATGGAAAAGGATTTGTTACACATTGTTTTAAAAATGTCACAAGTAACAACACATCACAACTCGTTCAAAAGAGCCCATTATACTAGATTTTTATATTGGAGTTATCTATTATAAAATTATCAAATTAATCTGTAGAAGGTTAAAAACATAAAAAGGGAGGAATTGTTATGGCTATTGATTATGGTATCACAGCTCGTGAACTAGTTAAAGAGCTAGGTGGAGATGACAATATTATTAATGTAACACACTGTGCCACTAGACTACGTTTTATTTTAAAGGATACTGAGAAGGTTAATTCCGACAAAGTAAGAAGAATACCAGGTGTTATTACAACAGTAATTGCAGGAGGACAGTATCAGGTTGTAATTGGTAATCATGTGAAAGATGCCTATGAAAAAGTACTAGAACTTGTAAATATTAAGGAGGGCACTGTAGAAAGTTCGGAGCAAAAAGTAGGGATAGTAAGTCGAATCATAGATGTGATTTCAAGTATTTTTGCACCATTCTTATATACTTTAGCTGCATGTGGGATTTTGCAAGGGATTTTAGGCGTACTTATTGCAACAGGCCTAATCCATGCGGATATGGGAACCTATAAAGTATTAAACTTTATCTCATGGACAGCATTTACTTTCTTACCAGTACTCATTGCAATTACGGCTTCTAAAAAGTTTAAAGTGAATGAATTTATTGCAGTAGTTATTGCGTGTGCTCTTGTTTCACCAGATTATATTAGTATGGTAAATTCAGGGGAAGCTTTAAGTTTCTTAGGGATTAATATTCAGATGTTAAGTTATACTTCATCTGTTATTCCAATCATTCTAGCAATTTGGATGGCATCTTACGTAGAGCAATTCTTTACTAAAATATTACCAACTGTTATTCGCAATCTCTTTACACCTATGTTTACCATTGCTATTATGGTACCCCTTACTTTGCTAGTATTTGGGCCATTTGGAAGTACAGTAGGTGGTGCGATTGGAGGCGCTTACAATTTCTTATATAACTTAAGTCCAATTGCGGCAGGGGTTATTGTAGGGGGGGTATGGCAAGTATTAGTAATCTTCGGGGTACACTGGGGAATTACACCTGTTACAGTAGGAAACTATGCAACTTTAGGTTATGACACGTTCACTGGACTTCAAGCATCAGCTGTATTTGGGCAAGCAGGAGCTACACTTGGTGTATTCCTTAAAGCAAAAGATAAAGAGATGAAACAAGTATCACTTCCAGCAGCGATTACAGCAATCTTTGGGATTACAGAACCTGCTATGTATGGTGTTAACTTAAGACTTAAAAAGCCAATGATTTGTGGATGTATTGCAGGGGCTATTGGTGGTGGAATCGCTGGTGCTTTCAATGCTTACTCATGGGCATATAATATGCCAGGAATTGCAACTATTCCAGCTTTCTTTAAAGAAGGTTATATGAGCAACTTTATAGGGTATATCATTTCTATTATTGTTTCTTTTGTAATAGGTGTGATTTTAACAGTGGTGATTGGATTTAAAGAAGACCAAGCAGAAGAAACAAAAGAAACTGATACACAAGTCTTTGAAGCAGATGTTAAAACATCAAGTAATAAAGTTACATTAAGTGGTGTGGTAAAAGGTAAGGCAGTAAGTTTAACTTCAGTATCCGATGAAGTTTTTGCAAGTGAAGCTATGGGGAAAGGTGTAGGGATTATGCCAAGTGAAGGCAAGTTATATGCACCTTGTGACGGAACGGTGGAAGCGTTATTCCCAACGCATCATGCTATTGGATTAACTTCAAAAGATGGTGTTGAAGTATTACTTCATATTGGTGTGAATACGGTGAGTATGGAAGGTAAAGGTTTTGAGGCACATGTAACACAAGGTAAGAAGATTAAAAAAGGTGATTTGTTAATTACGTTTTCAATGGATGCAATTAAAGCAGCGGGGTATGATACAACAGTTATGATGGTAGTGACTAATACAGAGTGTTACAGTGAAGTTGTGGCACACCCAGGTCCACAAAATGACTTAGATCAGACGTTATTAGAAATTGTGAAGTAAGAGGAGATTAGGCTATGTTATCAGATAAATTCTTATGGGGAGGTGCTGTTGCAGCTCACCAAGTAGAAGGTGGTTGGAATAAAGGCGGTAAAGGAGTAAGTATTGCTGATGTATTAACAGGTGGTGCGCATGGTGTAGATCGTCAGATTACAGATGGTGTGAAAGAAGGATTTTACTATCCAAATCATGAAGCGGTTGATTTCTATGGACATTATAAAGAAGATATTAAGTTATTTGCAGAAATGGGTTTTAAATGTTTCCGTACCTCTATTAACTGGACTAGAATTTTCCCTAAAGGGGATGAGCTTGTTGCAAATGAAGAAGGGCTTAAGTTCTATGATGATTTATTTGATGAGCTTTTAAAGTATCATATTGAGCCAGTTATTACTTTATCTCATTTCGAAATGCCGTATCACTTAGTTAAAGAATATGGAGGCTGGAAAAATCGTAAGCTCATCGAGTTCTTTGTTCGTTATGCTAAGGTTGTGATGGAGCGTTACAAAGACAAAGTTAAATACTGGATGACTTTCAATGAAATTAATAATCAAAAAAATTATGAGTACCCATTATTTGGATATGTTAATTCAGGGGTTATTTTTAATAAAGAACCCAATCCAGAAGAATGTATGTATCAAACGGTACATCATGAACTGGTAGCAAGCGCATTAGTGGTTAAAGAAGGGCATAAGATTAACCCGGATTTTCAGATTGGATGTATGATTGCCTGTGTACCACTTTATCCATACTCTTGTAAACCAGAGGATATGATGTATTCGGTAGAAGCCATGCATGATAGATACTTATTTGGAGATGTACATGTAAGGGGAGAATATCCATCTTATGCTTATAAAGAATGGGAACGCAAAGGGTACAATATTATGATGGAACCAGGTGACCTTGAAATCTTAAAAGAGGGCGTAGTGGACTTTATTGGACTGAGCTATTATATGACTAA
>JARKVN010000121.1 GCA_029851645.1 Cellulosilyticum sp.
TGCTCTTCCGATCTAAATAGAAGAGCAGTTCTTTTTGAAGTTCTTTGATGTTAAATCATTTATCATTATGGCATTTATGATGGCTTTGGGGATAGTGATTCGTACTTTTAGCTTAATGCCAGATGAATGGATTGCTATTTTTTATACAGGATTGGGAGCTGCACTATCTATGGCGGGAGCATTATTTGGCAGGAATTATTTCAAATATAAGCCACAAAAAAGTACAGGGGGTCAATGGACTATGAAAAAAATAATGAATACAGCAATCGTATATTTTATTCTTTCTATGATTGGCGGTGTTTTTTATAGGGAGTTTACGAAATTCAATGATTTCTTAGGAGAAACTACTTTAAAAGCTCTGCATGGTCACCTATTAGTTCTAGGAATGTTTTTATTTCTTTTCCTTGCAGTTGTTTGTAAAGTGACAGATCTAGAAAAAGAAAAGTCCTTCCAAAGATTTTTCTTACTTTACAATATCTCACTTCCTTTTATGGTGATTATGATGCTTATAAGAGGTGTTATACAAGTTAAAAATATTATTTTAGTTAGACCATGGGATAGTGTGATTTCTGGATTTGCAGGCATATCACATATTTTAATGATGGTTTCAATGATTTTATTACTGATTTCTTTGAACAAAGTGTTATGTAAGGATAAATAGGAGGGACAGTTATGTCAATGTTACTTATTCTAGCAATTATTTGTATGACGCTTGCCCTTATATTTTATACAATAGGTGTTTTCGCGGAAAAGAAAACAGGAACTTTGTTAAAATGGCATGCAATTGTTTTTTGGATAGGATTTATTTTTGATACAACTGGTACAGCGATTATGGGGAAAATTTCAGAAGGTGGCTTTAGCTTCAATCTTCATGGAATTACTGGACTTATTGCTTTACTCTTAATGGCATTTCACGCAGTTTGGGCAACAGGAATTCTTATTAGAAAAAGTGAGCAGGCGAAGCAAACATTTCACAAATTTAGTATTATCGTATGGTTAATTTGGTTAGTACCTTATGTTATAGGAATTTTCATTGGGATGAAAGGATAGGTAAAAAAGGAGAATCATCTTGACACTTCCACTATAATAAAATACTATTATTAAAGGTTAATGTATGTAAACTTAAACATTAACAGATACTAAAAAAAGGAGAGTGAGTAGGTAATGGACGTCGGACCGAGTTATAGGCGTTGTCATTTAGAACTAAATAAAAAAATACTCACCTTGATTTAGAGCAAAGGTAGCTTTTTGTACTGCTTTCAAAAACGTTCCTTGCCTTTAAGAAGAGGTGAGGGAGTGGAGGATGAAGGCATGAAACAGATGTACAAGACATTTGAAACTGGATTTGAAAAGATTGATACCTTTGAAGATGGGGCTTGGATTAATTTAATTAACCCAACACCACAAGAGATTAACGAAGTATCTGCACAGTTTGATATTGAGATTAATCATATCCTATCTGCATTGGATGAAGAAGAGCGTGCACGTATTGAAGTGGATGATAATTGTACGGTCATCATCGTAGACGTACCTATTAAAGAGACTGAAGAAGGTATGGGAGATTATGCAACGATTCCAATGACGATTATTTTAGGAGACAAATTTATTATTACAGCTTGTCTTAAAAATATTAAGCTCCTTGAGGATTTTTCATCAGGAAAAGTAAGAGGTTTCTTCACTTATAAAAAGACAAGATTTATTTTACAATTACTTTATAAAAATGCATCTTACTATCTTCAGTACTTAAGACAAATTGACCGTATGAGTCATAGGATTGAACAAGAGCTTCATAAGTCTATGAAGAATAAAGAGCTTATTGAACTTCTAGATTTAGAGAAGAGCTTGGTTTACTTTACAACGTCTCTACGTGCTAATGAAATTGTTCTTGAGAAGATGATGAGAATGGAGAGCATTAAACAATATCCTGAAGATAAAGAATTACTTGAGGATGTTATCATTGAGAATAAACAAGCTATTGAGATGGCTAATATATATAGTAATATTTTAAGTGGTACAATGGATGCCTTTGCATCAGTTATTTCTAATAACTTAAACATTGTAATGAAAACTTTAACTTCAATCACTATCGTTATGTCTGTACCAACTATGATTGCAAGCTTCTTTGGTATGAACGTACCAGGAATTCCATTTAATAGTACGCCTCAGGCTTTCGTTGGGATTGTTGTTATGTCCTTCGCATTATCTGCACTACTTGCAGTATATATGATTAGAAAGAAACTTTTCTAAAGGATATTAATACACAAATACACAGTATAAACTAAAAGATTGTGGATATAACAAGGAAAAAATAAATAAGATGTGGATAAAAATGAGTGTTCCTAAAAAGAACGCTCATTTTTTGTTTTAGAAAATATTTAGATTTGACAAAGTGCAAAGGTATTTTAGATGTCTATATAAGTCTATTCCCTTAAATAATTCAATGAAAGTTACTATATAAAGAAATAAAGAAAAGCAGATTAGGTAAAGCTATATAAGAGAAGACGAGTTAAAGAGGATGAGAACGAAGATGAAGATAGTTATAGGTACTAGAGGAAGTAAATTAGCACTTGCGCAAACTAAATGGGTAATGAACGAGTTAAAAAAGTATACTCCAGAAGTTGAATTTGAACTAAAAGTCATTCAAAATCAGCTTTTAGATGAGGATAGTGATAAAGAGGCTTTTAATAGAGAGATTGAAAAGGCGTTGTTAAATCAAAGGATTGATTTAGCGGTATACCGCATGAAGGATATGCCATCAGCCTTGCCAGCAGGTTTAATAATTACGGGGATTCCTAGAAGGGAAGAGGCAAGAGATGCACTTATTTTAAAGGAGGGGTATGAAACGTTAGAAGACCTACCAAAAGGTGCGACCCTTGCTGCTAGGAGCAAGAGAAGAAAATATCAGCTACTAGCTTACAGGCCAGATTTAAATATTGTACCTATTAAAGGGAGTATAGAGACTGACCTTCAAGAAGTGGAAGAGGGAGGTTTAGATGGAACTATACGAGCAACAGCTGACATGCATTATATGGGGCTGCAAGAGAAAATAACTTGCTATTTGCCCATGCACATTATGATGCCTGCTCCGGCGCAAGGTGCTCTAGCGATTGAGATAAAAGAGGGAGATACAAGGGTTAAAGAAATGCTTAAGGTTATAGAAGACCCTATTAGCACCATTCAAATCGCAGCTGAAAGAGCTTTTATGGAAGAGGTGGAAACGGATTATGGGGTAGGGCGTATGACAATAGGTGCCTATTGTCAAGTAGATGGGACTAAGCTTCGAATGTGTGGCTTATTGGGAGATGAAGAGGGTGAAAAACTGGTAGTCAAGGAGCTTTCTGCAAGAGTAGGTATAGAGAAAGAATTGGGAGCAGAATTAGCAAGAAGTTTAAAAAGGACCTTTAGATAACGAGCATATAAAAAAGGATGAAGTGCATCTTAAGTAGCACTTCATCCTTTTTGAGCTGATTTTAATATTTAAGTTATAGATCAATCACTTTAACTTTTAAGCTTTCTTTACAGTGAAAGTTACCTCTTCACCATTAATTTTCCAATCTTTTGTAAAGCCTTCTGTTGTGCCTTCGGTTACGCTGTTAGCAAGCACTTCAGATGCAATATACTCTGCATTTTTAGCCATGATACCAGCTACTTTATCGTTTCCAGTATAAGATACAAGGATATGGTCTTGAACTTCGAAGTCAGCTTCTTTTCTCATAGTTTGGATTTTAGAGATGATTTCACGAACGAAACCTTCTTCAAGAAGTTCTTCTGTAAGGTTTGTATCAATAACAACAGTATAACCATTATCTGTTGCAGCTACATAACCTTCTTTTTGAGCTGTGCTGATAAGTAGGTCCTCTTTAGTTAACTCGATTTCTTGACCTTCAATGGTTAATTTTAATGCACCATTTGCATTAAGTTCAGCCATAGCAGCTGTTCCATCAAGCTCAGTTAAAGCTGTTCTAATTGCGTTTAGCATTTTACCATATTTTGGTCCTAATGTACGCATTTGTGGTTTGAAGCTGTAAGAAATAAAGTCAGCAGCTTCTGTAGTGAATTCTACATGTTTAACATTTAACTCTTCTGCCACAATAGAAATGAAATCTTCTGGAAGTACTTCTGTAGCACCTACATATAATGTTCCGATTGGTTGACGGTTTTTAATATTGCTTTCGTTACGGCAGCTACGTCCAAGTACTACGATATCAAGTACTTCATTCATGTGTTTTTCAAGCTCTGTATCAATCATAGATGTATCACATGCTGGGAAATCACATAAGTGAACACTCATAGGTGCAGCGTTATCTACTGATTTTACAAGGTTTTGGTAAACTTGCTCTGCCATAAATGGAATGAATGGTGCAGAAAGCTGTGCAAGTGTTACAAGTGCTGTATGAAGTGTTTTGTAGGCATTAATCTTATCTTGTGGCATATTGCTTTGCCAGAATCTTTCACGGCTACGACGTACATACCAGTTAGAAAGGTCGTCTACGAATTTTTGAAGTTCACGAGATGCTTCAAAGATGCGATAAGCTTCAAGATGTTCATCTACATCTTTAATCAGTGTATGAAGTCTTGAAAGTACCCATTTATCCATCATATTTAAAGTGTCATATTTAAGCTCGTACTTAGTTGGGTCGAATCCATCAATATTTGCATAAAGTACATAGAACGCATAAGTATTCCAGAATGTACCCATGAATTTACGTTGAGATTCGCTTACGTTCTCACCAGCAAAACGGCTTGGAAGCCATGGAGCTGAAGCAGAGTAGAAGTACCAACGAACCGCGTCAGCACCTTGTACGTCAAGAACTGACCAAGGGTCTACTACGTTTCCTTTGTGTTTACTCATTTTCACACCATCTTTATCACCAACATGTCCAAGAACGATAACATTTTTGTATGGTGCTTTATCAAAGATCAGTGTAGAGATTGCCATTAATGTGTAGAACCATCCACGAGTTTGGTCAACAGCTTCTGAGATAAAGTCTGCTGGGAAGTTTTCTTCAAATAACTCTTTATTTTCAAATGGATAGTGAAGTTGAGCAAATGGCATAGAACCACTATCATACCAGCAGTCAATAACGTCAGATACTCTAGTCATTAAGCTATTACATTTTGGACAATTAAGATGTACGTTATCGATATAAGGTTTGTGAAGCTCAATATTTTCTGGGCAATCAGGACTCATAGATTTAAGTTCTTCAATGCTGCCGATTAGATGCTTGTGACCACATTTACATTCCCAAATTGGAAGCGGTGTACCCCAGTATCTTGAACGAGAAAGACCCCAATCAATAACCCCTTCAAGGAAGTTACCGAAACGACCTTCACCAATTGATGGAGGCATCCAGTTTACAGTATTGTTATTGGCTACAAGACGGTCACGTACTTTAGTCATTTCAATAAACCATGTATCACGTGCATAGTAAAGAAGTGGTGTGTCACATCTCCAGCAGTGTGGATAACTGTGTGTATGAGGAATCGCTTTAAGTAAAGTACCTTGCTCTTTTAAATATTTAAGAATTTCAGGATCTGCATTCTTCACAAATACATCTTTTAATTGTGGG
The DNA here is from genome assembly GCA_029851645.1 of Cellulosilyticum sp. Classification (GTDB taxonomy): domain Bacteria; phylum Bacillota; class Clostridia; order Lachnospirales; family Cellulosilyticaceae; genus Cellulosilyticum. The sequence goes on from JARKVN010000121.1 coordinate 5,571, forward strand.
AAGTGAGCTGTAAATTCTTCTGTGAAATAACCTTGTTCGTTAACAAGTTGGATAAATGGAAGACCGTTAGCTCTTCCTACTCTAGCATCATCTTCACCAAAGGCAGGAGCAGTGTGTACAATCCCTGTACCATCTGTAAGTGTTACATAGTCATCAGCTACAACAAAGAATGCTTTTTTATCCAATTTGGCACATGTAAAGAGTGGTTCATATTCCATACCACATAAATCTTTACCAACAAATTTTGAAGTAACTTCTACGCCTTCAGTTCCAAGAACAGATTCTACTAAAGCTTCTGCTAAGATGTAAGTTGCACCTTCTAATGTAGCTCTTACATAAGTGTGTTCTGGATTGACACAAAGCGCAACGTTAGATGGAAGTGTCCATGGAGTAGTTGTCCAAGCTAGAAGATAAGTATTTTCTTCGCCTTTTACTTTAAATTTACAAGTAGCTGTTTGGTCTTTAATATCTTTGTAACCTTGAGCTACTTCATGTGAAGAAAGAGATGTTCCACAACGTGGACAGTAAGGAACGATTTTATGACCTTTGTAAATAAGGTCTTTGTCCCAGATTTGACGAAGTGACCACCATACAGACTCAATGTAGTTATTGTCATAAGTGACATATGGGTTTTCCATATCTACCCAGTAACCTACACGGTCAGACATTTTTTCCCACTCGCTTTGATATTTCCAAACACTTTCTTTACATTTTTCAATGAATGGTTCAATACCATATTCTTCAATTTGTGGTTTACCACTGATGCCAAGAAGTTTTTCTACTTCAAGTTCTACTGGAAGACCGTGAGTATCCCAACCTGCTTTACGAAGCACTTTGTAACCTTTCATGGTTTTGTAACGTGGCATAATATCTTTAATGGTACGAGTTAAGATATGACCAATATGTGGTTTACCATTAGCTGTTGGAGGACCATCATAGAATGTGAATACTGGACCGCCTTCTCTAGCTTTAATTGACTCTTCAAATACATTGTTATCTTTCCAAAACTTAAGGACTTCAAGTTCTCTGTCCACAAAGTTAAGGGTGGTATCTACTTTTTTGTACATACGAGACCTCCTAATTAAAGTGAATTTTAAGGTGTTTTTTATGGATTTAAGGCAAATAAAAAAGCCCATTCATCCATCAACAGGACGAAAGAGCGTTATCTAGCAATCTTCCGCGGTACCACCTGATTTGCCTGATTTAACAGACCACTCGTTATACCTTTCCTTACGGTAACGGTAGGAAACCGTCAGAGCCTACTTTGTAATGTCTAGTAACATAGCATTATGTTTCGGTCTGCCACTCCAAGGTGATTTTCCTTATTTCTATCGTATGGGCTCACACCAACCCCACTCGCTGAAGACGCATCAAAAAAAGTACTTTTCCTTTTCATAGTGTTTTTATTTATAGAAAAATTAATAGTAATATTATAAAGTCAAAAATCGACTTTGTAAAGGGAAAAACAAAGGGAGAGCATGATTTTTATAAGCAAAAATCTTAAAGATGCATATTATAAAATTGACAGAGTGAAAATGGAGGAGAAATCGTGGCTAGATTTAGAGAGTTTAGAAGAGATAGTTGTTGCCGAGATGGGTGTGAGGTGCCTAGAAACTCTGAGGTACAAGTAGTAAGAGGATTTGGAACGATTAATAGTACGGGCGTACTCCCATCAGGACAGGATTGCCCATCGGTTACAAATGAAGTAGAGTTTTCAATCAATATATCTCGTATTGGTCGTTGTTATCAGGGAGAAGTTTATATTGTTGATTATGATACAAGAGAGAAAATCAGTTCCAATAAGCTCGTCTTTTTTGAGCAATTTAATGAAATACAGATTATTACAATTTTCATTGTAGAGTGTGGTAATCGAAACTGTACCTTTGAGATGGTTGTATCATTAAGCCCAAGCAATTGTACAGGTAATGCAAATGGCAAATTCTTTGCTTATGTCCCTGCTATTTTAAATCAGGGTTTAAATATAGGTGGAAATCTAAGAACAGGGGAGATTAAAGTATGTGGGCAAAGTTGTTGTCATAGCAATGAATGTCATTCAAGACACTCTTGCCATTCTTGTAATAACACCTTTGCACTTAGTGGAAGGGTTCTAAATGATGAGTTTGAGGAAAGTGACTGTGTTCTCTTTAATGCTTCTAATTTACCTAACAGTTGCTGTAGCAACCGAGGTTTTAGCAACAATGACAATAATCAGCGTAATCGTAATAATAATTTTAATGACAACATAAATATGAATCGTAATCACAATGTTAATGATAACATCAATATGAACCGTAATGTTAATACGAACATCAATACCAATATTAATAATAATATCAACAATAACATAAATGGAAATCCTGTTGATGAGGATAGAGTAAATAATCGAAGTAGCAGTAATAGAACAAGTAGTAGAACCAGTAATAGTAAAAATGTGAATACAGAGTCTTCAAAGGCAGATAGAACGACTGGTAATGCAAGAAATAAAAATCGGTAAAAATAAAGAAGTGATATCATACATAAAGAGGATGTATCACTTCTTTATTTTATTTTTTACGATTAACAATTACGATGCCTAGAGAAACTAGAATCAAAGCTATTATATAAATGGGCATAAGTTTTTCACCAGGTACAAAGAGAGCTGTTAAAAGCGTGCCAGAAACAGGTACAAAAAATTTATAAAGGGAAATCTCACCGATTTTACGATACTGTAAGATATAATACCAAAGGCAGAAAGCTATACTAGATAGTAAAGCAAGATAAATAAATAAGACGATGCTAAGTGGTGTGAAATGAAGACTATCTATGCTTCCACCCATAAGACTCCCTACAAAGAAAAGTAAAATAGAGCCTATAATCATTTGCCAAGAAGTATAGACAATAGAAGGAAGTTCTTTTCCGATTTTCTTAGCCAAGAACATGGCTAAGCTACTAACAATCCCAGAAAAAATCATAAAACCTTCACCAAGCAAAGAAAAGCTTAGTAGTCCTTCATTTCCTTTATTCAAATTGACTAATATAAGCCCTAAGAAGCCAAGGCTAAGTCCGAGTATTTTCCTAAGATTAAGTCGGTCATCTTTATATATAAAGTGTGCTAATACCACAGAAAAGAAGATGCCAACTTGACCAAGAATAGAAGCTTTAATACCAGAGGTATTATTAACACCAATATTAAAGAGAAAATATTGGAAAGTTGTATTGAAAAGACCTAAGATGGTAATAAGCATAAGTTGAGCTTTACTCAGCTTAAACATAGGTGCTCCGGTGAATAGACCAAAAACAAATACAAAAATACCAGCCAGTAAAAAACGTAAACTAATAAAGGTGATGGTACCCCCTAAATCACTACTCATAATGCCCATTTCTGCATAAACTATTTTTAAAACTGGAAATGCAGTTCCCCATAGAATATTACAGAAGATGGCAATAAGAGAAGTAAGTAAAAATATCTTAGACTTAGATAAATGATGTCGCATAAAAAATAACTCCTTATAAATTATGAAATATTTAAACTAAAAATAGACCAAATTTCTATATTATGATGTATACTAAGAATATAGTACAAACCCTATACCAAAGTCAAAGATAGGAGAGTAGAACATGGAACAACAAAGAAATTTAACCTTATTAACAGATTTATATCAGCTTACCATGATGCAAGGATATTATAATAATAATACGAATAATCATGAGGTGGTATTTGATCTTTTTTATAGAAGTAATCCATCGAAAAATGGGTATGCCATCTGTGCAGGCTTAGAGCAAACCATTGAGTATATTAAGAACCTACGTTTCGATGATACAGATATTGCTTACTTAGAAAGTTTAAACATCTTCCAAAAAGATTTCTTAGATTATTTAAGAAGTTTTAAGTTTACAGGAGATATTGATGCCATTCCAGAAGGAACAGTTGTTTTTCCTATGGAAGTTCTCATGCGTGTTAAAGCACCTATTCTTGAAGCACAATTTGTGGAAACAGCGCTACTTAATATTATTAACCACCAAAGCTTAATTGCAACGAAAGCAGCCAGAGTCGTACGTGCAGCAGAAGGAGATCCTGTTCTTGAGTTTGGACTAAGACGTGCACAAGGTCCTGATGCAGGAATTTATGGAGCAAGAGCTGCTATGATTGGAGGATGTGCTGGAACATCTAATGTACTTACTGGACAAATGTTTGATGTACCAGTATCAGGAACACACGCACATAGCTGGGTAATGAGCTTTGATGAAGAACTTGAAGCTTTTAGAGCTTATGCGAAGCTTTTTCCAAATAAGTGCATCTTATTAGTTGATACTTATGATACATTAGAATCTGGTGTACCCAATGCTATTAAAGTATTTAATGAAATGAAAGAAGCAGGTATTAATATGGCTTCTTATGGTATTAGGCTAGATAGTGGAGACCTTGCTTATCTTTCTAAAAAGGCAAGACAGATGCTAGATGCAGCAGGACATGAGGCAGCTATTATCAGTGCTTCTTGTGACCTTGATGAAATGCTTATAGCAGACCTTAAAAGACAAGGTGCTAAAATTTCTTTATGGGGAGTTGGAACGAACCTCATTACTTCATCAGACTGCCCATCTTTTGGAGGTATTTATAAACTAGCAGCTGAAATTGATAAAGAAGGAAATGAAGTTCCTAAAATCAAGATTTCGGATAACCCAGAGAAGGTAACAAACCCTGGCATTAAGAAAGTTGTACGTGTTTATGATAAACGAACAGGTAAGATGATGGCAGATATCATTGCACTTGAAGGGGAAAAGTTTGATGAGTCAAAGTCACTGACACTTTATGCAGCAAATGCAAGATGGAAAAAGACAAAGCTTAAAGCGAATAGCTATACTTTAAGAGAGCTTTTAGTACCTATTTTTAAACAGGGTGAGTTAGTCTATAAAACACCAAAGACTATGGAGATTAAAGCTTACTCAAAAGCTGAATTAGAGACACTTTGGGAAGAATATAAGAGACTTGTTAATCCTCAAATTATGCAAGTTGTATTATCAGATGGGCTTCATGCACTGAAAGAAAAAATGCTTGAAAATTATAAGAAGGACTAGAACGTGGAAGAAGGGGAAAGTTATGTTAGAAGCTGCTAAAGTTATAAGCGATTTTATTGTAGCAGAGCTTATATCAGGGCGTAAAAGAAAAGCATACCATTTTGGCAACACAACCTATGAGAAAAGGGAAAGCAGGGAGCAAGTTTATGCGATGGGGCAAAAACTTGCTAGGAATTTAGTAAAGTCAACAGGAATGACACTAGAAGTACTAGGGAAAGAAAACCTACCTAAAGAAGGGCCTGTACTCTATGTAGCAACACATAAAAGTGTCTTTGATATTGTGATTTTACTAGCTATTATTGAAGAACCAGCTATTTTTATAGGGAAGAAGGAAGTGGCTTCTATGCCATTTGTGAATAAATGGTTTGACGCTTTAGGATGTATTTATGTAGATAGAGAGGATATGAGAGAAGCGCTGAAAAGTATCTTAGTAGGGATTGGAGAAATTAAACAAGGCCAATCTATTATCCTTTTCCCAGAAGGAACTAGAAATACGAGTAATGAGATTAGACCATTTAAAGAAGGTGGGTTTAAACTGGCAGTAAAAACGAAAGTTCCAGTTATCCCTATTGCCCTAAGCAACACCTATAAAGTGTTTGAGGAAAAGAAAAGCATTCAAAAGACAAAAGTAACAGTTAATATTGGACAACCTATTATAACAAGTGAGTTATCAAAAGAAGAATTAGCAAACTTACCTAAGCTTACAGAAGAAAAGGTAAGAGCATTAATGGACGAGATAATGACATAGTTGATTTAGGGCATAAGGTGGAGGGAGGACTATAAGTTATGACAGCTGATGCAGGAGTAGTTAAAGAAAAACTTTGTATAGAGATATCTCAAAATAAAATGTTAGGGGTTATTTCATTTGTTGCACCCAAGAATGGTGGAGAGCATTTAAGCCTTGAGGAAATCAAGGCTGCCCTTCAAGAAAGAGGTATTATTTATGGGATTAAAGAATTTGATTTAAATGAGATTTATTATGACCATAATTATGGATATAAATACATTATTGCAGAAGGGAAATCTCCTACTGATGGCAAGGATGGCTATATTCAATTTACATTTGACCCAGTTGCTCTAAAAACTTTAAAACCTAAAGAGAATGAGGATGGTACAGTTGACTTAAAAGACTTAGGGGCAGTGAAAAACGTAAAAGCAGGAGATCATCTGGCAACTAAAATATTTGCTACTGATGGCGAGGATGGTATCAACATATTAGGTCAAGTGGTTAAGGCCAAGAGGGGAAAAGAAGCAAGAATACCAAAAGGGAAGAATACAAAAATATTAGAAGATGGTCTAACTTTAGTAGCAGAGATTGATGGCAAGTTAGAATATGACGAACGTAATGTTTATATAAGCTCTATCTATGTTGTTGAGGGGGATTTAGATAATAGTGTAGGAAACATAGACTTTGTAGGAAGCGTTGTTATTAACGGAAGCATACATAGTGGCTTTACAATTAAATCAGGGGGCTCAGTAGAAGTTAAAGGACACGTGAATGATGCTGTTATCATTGCAGAGGGAGATATTGTATTAAGCTATGGCATACAAGGAAATAGTAAAAGCAAACTGGTTGCTAAGGGTAATGTGGTAACAAAGTTCATACAAAATACGCAGGTAGAAGCTGGTGGTAATGTGATTTCAGGAGCTTTACTTCATTCTAATGTAACAGCAGGAGACAGCATTATGGTAGAAATGGGTAAAGGGATTATTGTAGGTGGTAGTGCTTCAGCAACGAATCTTATTTTAGCCCGAAGTATTGGGTCATTAATGGGAACAGTAACCCACTTACAAATAGGAGTACCACCAACTGTTTATGCGGAACATAAGCAGCTTGGTAAAGTAATGAAAGAAAAAATGGAAACTCTGAATAAGATTGACCAAGGGGTTAAATTCCTTATGAAGAAGAAGGAAACAGAGGTATTAAATAGTCAGCAGCTAGAAATGCTTAAGAGCTTTAGTATCACAAGACAAACTGTTGTAGAGGAATATGAAACGACTAAAATGCGATATGCCAAAATAAGTGAACAGTTAGGAAACCTTAAGGAAGGAGAAATTCAGTGTATAGGAATTATGTATCCAGGCGTTAAGGTGACCTTTGGAAATCTCATTAAATACATAGATACCAATCATGTCTATGCTGTTATTAGAAAAGAAGACGGCGAGATTACAATTGGTGTCTAATCATTGTTTTATAAGAAAGCATATGCTATACTTAGAAAAGCTTGACTTTTATAGAAAAAAGTCTTTTGCATCCATTCATATGCATAGTTAAGGAGGTACAGAACGTGAATTTCTGGACAATATTTTGGATTGTCATTGCTGCTTTGGCAGTAGTATTAGTTGGACTTTACTTTTGGGGAAAGAAATTACAAACTAAATACGATGAGCAGCAACAACTCATTTCAGACAACAAACAAGCTGTTACACTGTTTGTTATTGATAAGAAGAAGGATAAAGTAACAAATCTTAAACTGCCAAAACAAGTAAAAGACCAGTTGCCTTGGATGTATAAGAAACGTCAAATGCCAGTTGTCATTGCTAAAATCGGGCCACAAATCCAAACTTTATTATGTGACCAAAGCGTGTATGATAGCATTCCAACTAAAAAACAAGTTAAAGTGGAACTTGCAGGGATTTTAATTGTTAATGTACTAACAGGTAAATTACCAACCACAAAGAAAAAAGGTTTCTTTTCAAAATTCTTAGGAAAAGCAGGAGAGAAAAATAAATAATACTTATGAGGATAATCTAGTAAAAGATTTTACAGAAGATTATCCTTTTTTGCTGATATTAAGAAGGTTATCTGATATAGGATAAAGTGTGAAGCTAAAGAATAAACTAAAAAGTGATAGAAGCAAGAAGAGGAGGCGAAGATGGACACCTATAAGAAAATAAAATGGTTTATAGAAAGAATGATTAAGCGTTACAGTTCCCATAATTTATCTACATTAAGTGCCTATATGGCATACTATTGGGTACTGGCTTTCTTTCCATTTTTAATATTTATAATTAGTTTATTAACCTATACTAATTTACCAACAGGAATTTTCCTAGAATATGTTTCAGATATTGTACCTAATTCACTGGTACCAGTTATTGAATCAACGATTACACAGTTTGTTATGAATCGAAGTACAGCACTCCTATCCGTTGGAGGACTTATTACTTTATGGTCTGCTGGAACGGCAGTTAATGCACTCATTCATGGTATTCATAATGCTTATAACTCTAAATATGTAAGGCCTTTTATTATTTCTAGAATAGTTGCTGTAGGGTATACTGTTTTATTGGCTTTACTGATTATCTTTATGATGGTAGGGCTTATTTTTGGAAATCGTGTGGGAGATTATCTTTTTAGTATTTTGGATATGAACAAGGGAATTTTTATGCCACTATGGAATATGGCACGTCTTGTGATGCCATTTATTGCCCTAGTTACAGTCGTTTATATTATGTATCGTTTTGTTCCAAGGAAGTATATTAAGTATAAAAACATTTGGCCAGGTGTGATTTTTACTTCTGTTGGATGGTATTTATTTTCTTTAATATTCTCGATTTATGTGGATAATTATAGTAAATACAATCAATTATATGGTAGTATAGGAAGTGTATTTATTCTACTCATTTGGTTGTATGGGAGCTGTACTTTACTATTATTAGGAGCAGAAATTAATGCCTTACTCCAAGAACTTCATTTGGAGCAAGTAGTAAGGCGGTTTGGAAAACCAGAGGCCTGTGATAAGGATAAGTAAAAGGAGTTAAATATGAAAATACTAGAACCTGAATTTTACAAACAAGATGGCATTACTGTAGCGAAAGGCCTACTAGGAAAAATCCTAGTAAGGGAGGAATTAGGAAGGACTTATGCTTTTAAAATTGTAGAAACAGAAGCTTATATGGGAGGCGAAGATAAAGGGGCACATGTTTATGGACATAAGAAAACACAGCGAACTGCACCTTTATTTGAGATAGGTGGCACAACTTATATTTATTTGATTTATGGGATGTATCACTGCCTGAATATTGCTGCTAATGAAATAGGAGTGCCACACTGCGTTTTAATTCGTGCTGTAGAACCTATAGATGAGGTTGCTTTAGAATATGCTAAAGCCAATAGAAATATTAAGTCTAAAAAAGAGGTGGACCTGACTAATGGGCCTGGAAAGCTCTGTAAAGCCTTAAAAATAGATAAGAGTTTAAATAATGAACTTGTTACTAAAAAAGCATCACTTTGGATTGCAGAAGGAGAAGTACCTAATGAGATTGTAAGCGCTCAGCGTATTAATATTCCTTACGCAGAGGAATATCAAGATAAGCTATGGCGATTTTATATTAAAGATAATCCATATGTTTCTGTCATGATAAAAGAATAGAGAAATAGAGGTGAAGTATGTGATTTGTAATGAACTAGGGAAAAAGTGGCTATACTTTGATGGGGCAATGGGGACAATGCTCCAAAGTAAAGGGTTAGAATTAGGGGAGCTACCAGATTTATATAATATAACGCATCCGGAGATTGTTGAAGAGATTCATAGGGCATACTTAGAAGCAGGATGTCATCTGATAACAACCAACACCTTTGGAGCAAACCGTTATAGGATGCAAGAAAGCGAGTATACAGTAGAAGAGATCATTACAAGGGCTATGGAGATTGCGAAACTGGCCAAATCTAATTATAAAGAGGCTTATATTGCTTTAGATGTTGGGTCAACCGGAAAGCTCCTTAAACCAAGAGGTGATGTGAGCTTTGAAGAAATTTATGAGGTGTTTAAAGAACAGGTCGCTGTAGGAGAAAAAGAAGGGGCAGATGTCATTTTACTAGAAACCTTTACCGACCTTGATGAACTAAGAGCAGCGATTCTAGCAGCCAAGGAGAATACGTCACTTCCTATTTTTTGTACAATGAGTTTTGAAGAAAATGGATATACATTCTTTGGAACAAGCCTAGAAAGTATGGTAAAGACTGCAGAAGAACTAGGTGTAAGTGCTTTAGGCATAAACTGTTCTTTCGGACCTATAAGGCTTGAGCCTTTAGTGAAGAAACTTACACAAATCGCTCATATTCCTATTATAGTACAACCTAATGCAGGGCTTCCTGTTATGCAAGATGGTAGGATGCACTACGACATAACGCCAGAAGAATTTGCCCAATATATGGCATTATTTGCAAGGTTGGGGGTAAGTATACTAGGAGGATGTTGTGGCACAAGTCCAATTTATATTCAAAAGATGATTGAAAAAGTACGAGAAGTAGAGTGCTTATGATAGAGGATTTGATTTTAAGGAAGATTTGTAATAAATTAGTAAGTAGAAGGGGAGATATGATATGAGAAAAATTGCAATTGTAACAGACACGGCATCAGATTTAAGTGCTATTGATATTGAAAAATATAATATCAAGATGCTTCATTATCAAATCGTTTACAAAAATCATACTTACAAAGACCAATTAGAAATTAATTCTAAACAAGTCTTAGACCAATTAGAGAAAGAAATTCCTTCCACCTCACTTCCATCATTAGAAGAAATACATCAGGTCTTTAATGAAATTTTAGAAGAAGGATATAAAGAAGTCATTGTTATTCCTATCTCCTCTGGACTTTCAGGGTGTTTTAATGCAGTAAATATGGTAAAGGATGAGTATGAAGGGTTACAAACTATTGTTTTTGATTCAAGAACCCTTTCAGCGCCACAGGGTGTCTTAGCAGTTGAAGCGGCTAGGCTGGCAGATGAAGGCAAAGGCCTAGAAGAGATTGTTAAGCATTTAGAGGAAGTAAGAAGTAATCAACATACCATGTTCATTGTAGATACTTTAAAATATCTTGTTCATGGCGGTAGAATTGGTCATGTGTCAGCGGCAGTGGGAAAGCTTCTAAATCTTAAACCAATTATCACGATTGGGGATGATGGTAAATATGAAACCGTTGCAAAAATGAGAGGAAGAATGAAAGCGATTCATTATTTTGCAGAAGAGGTCGGAAAAATTTTAGAAAGTGGCGAAAATTATAAAATCTATTTTTCCCATGCAGATGGAGAAGAGATTAAGGCAGCCATTATTAAAGAAATCAAAGAAAAATATCCTAATATCAGTATTGAAGGGGACTCATGGATTAGTCCAGTTGCTTGTGTTCATTGTGGACCTGGATATGTAGGAATGCTCGTGCAAAAGATATAGGATGGATTAGGGGGAGTAGATGAGCAAGAGCTTGTATATCAATAAAGAGGGGGCCATTGATTTACAGAAGGAATTACAAAGACAAAAAGGAATGCTGTGGGTACTTGGGGAGATTATGAAAGCAGCCTTTAATATTACAGAGTTCAAGCAATTGATGGAAGTTATGACAGACATCTTAATGGGAGTTATGGGTGTTACAACCTGTTATATATGGATTAACATGGAAGGCACTAATGCAGAGCATTATACAACCTTCTTTCGAAGCAATGAAATTAAAAATGAATTTAATGAAGTGAATCATAGCATACTTCCTAAAGGGATTAAAGAATTAAAAGAGGTTTATGTTTTTGATAAAGACGAAATTAAAGGCACGTTAATTCATTTAATTCATGTACCTAGTTCTAGGATTGTCGTACCACTTAAAGATTTTAGTGAAGATAGTATTTTTGGTATGGTTATTCTAGAACATAAAGAAGAGAACTTTTTTACAAGCTATACTGCTGTATTTCTTGAAACTTTAAGTGTTTTTATTGCAAGTAAGGCACAAAATTATAAGCTTTTTCAAAGTGTAACAGAAAAATCTATTAAAGACCCTTTAACAGAGGCTTATAATAGAGGTTATCTTAATGAGGCATTAAATGCAATGAAGGGTAAATATAATGATGTAACAGTTGCTGTTATAGATACAGATAACTTTAAGTCTATTAATGATGAACTGGGGCATATGGAAGGCGATATGGTTTTGAAAGGAATTGCCCAACTTGCGAAAGGAATTGTAGAAGAAGTAAGTGGTGAAGTAATACGTTATGGTGGGGATGAATTTATTATCATGATTCCAAAGGGACTTGCAGAAGCTGTACATATCCTTGAAGAATTTAGAAGATCTGTTCATTATCTGAAGGTTGCCTATGATTTAGCAACAGATGTGACCGTCACATTAGGGATATGCGCCTATCCAGAGATGATTATAGATTATAGTCAGATTCTTAGAGTAGCTGATCACGCCTTGCTTAGAGGAAAGGCAAAAGGGAAAAACCGTATTGTTTTAGCATCGGATGAAGATTTTGAGGTAGTAAAACGGACACTGTCTCATGATATTACTGGAGTTTACTAGCATACATGTTAGCATATGATAAAGGAGAAATTGAACTATGAGTAAAATTCGTGTAATGAGCGTATTTGGAACAAGACCAGAAGCTGTTAAGATGGCACCTCTTGTAAAGACGTTAGAGAAAAATTTAGAAATTGAAAGTATTGTTTGTGTCACAGCACAACATAGAGAAATGTTAGACCAAGTGCTTGAACTTTTTGATATTAAGCCAGATTATGATTTAGACATTATGAAAGAAAGACAAACTTTAACAGGGATTACTAATCGTGTGCTTGAGGGCTTAGATAAAGTATTAGATGAAGCAAAACCAGATGTGGTT